>PMGP01000075.1 GCA_003156235.1 Acidobacteriaceae bacterium | reverse complement strand
ACAACAATCGTCTAGCATGAACCGCCAACTGATGTCTGTCCTTTTGTGCTCAGTAATTTTTACGCGATCCGGTAATAATGGCGCGACATTCCGCGTTCGGCTGTTGACCGTCGGCGATGAAATGAACGCCATACAAGGCTTGTGATGTATGGTGTTGTATGATGCCGAAATGAAATGTACAGAGACGCCACGAACAGATGATTATGCCTGTCTTCTGTTGGCGCTCAGTGGCGGAAGTGTTCGTGGAGAAATGTGTGGATTACAAAAAGATCACTGACCGCATCAACGCTTTTGTCTTCGGAGATTCAGCGAAATCCTCCGATGTTGTTGCGCGTTCATCTCCGCAGAGTCGAGTGCGGTCAAGACGGTTGCAACGCCTGATTGTGGTCGCGTTGTTTCTGGTGACGCTGGTTCTCATCGGACGGTCTTTCAATCATCCGTCCGTACCTGTTGCGGCTGGCGCCGCGCTTTCGCAACCCGTTGCGTCGGGCACTGAGGTGGGCGGCGCTGCCACATCAAATTTTGAGCATCAGGACTATTCCCCTTCAAGCAATCTGGAGCCAGAAGAGATTGCGATTCTGGCCAAGGCTCGTCGAAAGATCGACATTGCGATGTACTCGTTTACAGACTTGGAAGTCGCAAACGCCTTGGCTTCGGAAGCGCGCGCCGGCATTAGAATCCGTGTCTATCGAGACGGGGACCAGTACGCACAAGAGGAGTCCAGGGCGGCTGGCCGCCCGACTACCAGTTCCATCTTGCGGGCTGGCGGCGTGGAAGTTCGCGTCAAATCTCAACGCGACCTGATGCACTTGAAAAGCTATGAAGTGGACGACAGTTTCCTCCGTACCGGCTCGGCGAACTGGTCTCGATCTGGGCTGACCTATCAGGATAATGACGTGGTTTATATCCAGCTTCCGCAGTCGGTCAAGGCGTTTGAGACAGACTTTGAGGCCATGTGGTCTCGCCCCGACAATCTGGTTCTTGCGCGGCCCTAGCGCAGCGTTGGGCCTGGGCGTGAGTCTGCCACTTCAGCCAGGAGTGTTTCGATCCGCTCGATTTCAAGCCGCCGGAGTTTCGCTGTACTGGCCCACTGCTCCATCCGTTCGCCGTCGTCAGAGATTTCTGGGGACATTTCCATCCATCTTGCCTCGTTCTCGCGGGCAGCCCGGAGCGCGATCTGAAGTGCGTCGGCGCTTTTTCCTTTGGGGAGCGTCATCATGCTCAAGTGTACTGCCGCCTGGGTCTCGGCTGAAACCCCGTTGACCGTGGAAATGCCGGTCCGTGGAAAGCATGGGAAAGCGATGAAACCGTTTCCCACCCTTACCACCGCCCTTGGAAATCGCTGCGCTGATTTCACTCATTCCCACCGCCACGACTACGACGAGGATGAATTCTATTTTCAATACCTAGCCGGATATTATTTCGTCGTTTTCTGCTTTCCCGCCGTCGATTTGCCTGAGGGGAGTGCGAGTTCGACTGGGCGGGTAGGAGACCGAAACCAAAGCTCGGATATCCGTGCGTCATCGCTCTTCGGGCGCGGCGAGGCGTCACGCACTCGAAATGTGGTCGGCAGGTTCACCGCGTTTCCGAAAATGAGCGCATGTTGTTTCGGTAGGGACGGAAGCCGCCGCATGATGCTCTCTGAAATGAATGGTGTCATTTGCCTGATGTGGGAGAGATCATCGGGGTTCTGAATTCTATGCACGACAAAGTTCGAGCACTGAGAAAGGACGGTCCGGGAGAGTTCGCTTGGCCGCTGTGATGCGATAAGCAGAAACATTCCGTACTTCCGACCCTCCTTTGCTATGCGCTCAAAGATTTTGCTTGCTTCGATGGCATAGCCCGCTGGCCTTTCAGCTATGTAGCGATGTGCTTCCTCAAGAACTACGTTTACAGGTAGGCGGTTCCTTGGCTCCGCACGTCGTAAACGTTCAAATACAAGACGCGCTATAACGGCTGATGCAACTTCGACAACTTGGTCCATTGCGTCGTTCAAATCAAGAATAGTTATCTGAGAGGTCTTCCGCAACAAGTTGCCGTCCCGTTCAAGGCCGACGAAACGCTCTACAAATCTGTCCGTGTCTTTCTCGTAGTCCAGGATTGCGCCCGGATCGACGCGAAGGAACGCAAATTCATCCCGCTCCCGAATCCACTTGAATCGTGTCCTTAGTTGAGAGCAGTACTCTCGGATTTGGCGATTCCCATGCGCCTCTTCGTAAAGAAGAGCAAGGTCTAAAGCCGTGTCGAGATTCTCAAAAGGAAAGGGCTTGTTTGCGTAATCTGGAATGGTTATGGTCTCTTGAATGTGTTTTCTTAACAATTCGAGGATTCCGTCTATGCCCTTAATCTCGCCAAAGTTTATTAACAGCCCGTTTTTCAATGTCGCAGTGCAGAGTTCCTTTGTTGAAAATGTTGATAGTAGCGATAATATTCGGTCTTTCTTCGTGGGACTTCCCGCATCGCCTTGCAAAATGTAGGTTATGCAAGAAGCCAAGATGTGGTTTTTAAGTCGAATCAATTCCGTGTTGCCATCGCCGGAGAAAAGCGTAGAGAGCCCCAATGCAGTCCGCAACACTGGTTGCTGGGTCCTTTCGCTCGCACGGAGGAGCAACTCCCATTCCTCAACGGACATGAACCAATGGGGCAACCGAAAATTATGTCGCTTTTCTCCTTTATCGTCTCCCTCAGATGCCTCTGGACCGCCTGGAACGGGCAGACTCCAATAGGCGCGACGTATATCGAAACCCAAGTTGGCGAATGACTGTCGATACTCGCCATTGACATCAAGGATGATGAAGCTTGCACCATGGGCCGCATACGTGTCCGGCTTGCTGAAAAGAGATTGAATGATCGAAGCAACGGTACAGGATTTACCGCTTCCCGTATTCCCGAGGACGGCAGCATGCCCCCCGAAGAATTCGTCGATCCGTATTTTGATCGCGTAATCACTGAAGACTACAGATTTGCCAATACTTATTGCCTTGAGCCTTGTAGCCGTGGGATCGTCTTTAGCTTGCGCGTTTTCGGACTCGCCGGTGACTTCAAAGATTCTGTCGAGATCACTATCTACCGTATAAAGTGCGTCGGCAAAGAGCGATGGATAGGTCGAAACACCGAATCTGAAAGCGCCGTCGCGTGCCTGCGGCAATGTTCCAAGAGGCACCAAATCAAGAAACTTCACCGACGAGGTGTCAACGATTTCTGAATTGGAGAAACGAGAACCGGCGCTATTGTCCTTTTCTCTTAGGCCAACGATCTCCGCAACAACGTATTCAGATTGCACGGGGATGATGACAAATGATCCGAGTCTAGCGATGTAGTGAACATCATCGAAACCGATCACGGTGAAGTTATCTGTGCTTCGACTCATCTCAACTGTGAACTTGTCAGCCGAAACGGACACGAGTTTTCCAATTGCTCTACGGTTGTCGTCACTCATTTTCCACCGCGATTGATGGGGTCTCCGCAGCGTCTTCGGCTGCCGCTGACAGCTCAGTCATAACCTTTGAAATGGCAGTATCAATCTTGTTACCTGGAGGCTCTGGCATGAAATGCTCGACAAACACATCGAAGTAATGGCCTGGTCTCGCTGGAGTGGCTCCGCCTCCCCCGATGAGCCAGATTCTTGGGTCGTTGAGTGCCCGCAGACGCTCAATGACGCCTCCGGAATCCGGCGAGCAAAGCGCGATGAGGCGAAACGTCGGAATCGTCAACGCTTGAAAGATGATGTTGTTGATGTGCTCGTCACCGAAACTGTATCCGATGACAAACAACACACTTTGATCTCTGACGGTGCGGTGCTGGAATTCTCGGAAAAGGTCTGAGTAGGGGTAGCCAAAACTGGCGTTTTGCTTCGCTGGTGTGGGATAAATCATCACACGTTCTGAGGTGCAGTCGGCTGGGGGCACCTGTAGTTCGCGGAGGGGAAATAGGCTCTTGCCGGCTTCCACCCAATTTATTGATCCGTGCAGTTTACATAGGTATAAATATCCGTCTACAGAGGACCAACGGCGACTTGAAATATCGAGTTGTTCGGCGAGTGAATAACGAAAACTGGCCGGATTGAATCTTCTCTCGACAGTTCCTATGAACCCATTGCTGTAGGGCATTCCCAATCTGTCGAGAGCGGTTTCATTGAAGAGATCGTAATTTGTAGTGAATATCCAAGGACGCGGGAGGTTTCGACCGCGATACGAAAGGTTGCGATAGAACGCTTGATAGATGCTTACAACCGCATCGTTCCCCACGGCGAAGGGGCCGCTCGAACACGCATTCAATATGTAAGATGTGACCTTCGTTATCGCAGAATTCACGGCGGGTAGCCCCTTCAATAGACCCGCGTTGCTGCTATGTTCAAGGACGAAGCGAAAACTATGAAGAACCTCCAGCAGGCGCTCCAAGTTGTTTTCGTATTTCGTCGATGTCAGATCGATCCCTAAAACGTCCTTGAGTGCTTTGGCGTCCGCCTCTTCCAGATGAGGCACGGGTTGTTTTGTGCCGGTGGCTGCGATGAATGCCTTCGCCAAGGGAGCCATTGTCGGTATCCCGACCTCTTCGCCTTCGACTACAAAGGACGAGCAACCCGACCCAAAAAGGAAGCCCAGATGTTGCGCGTTCATCGCGTCGTTAAGTTGCTCGCGGACGCGCGATGCGGCATCTTTCCAGTCCAGCGTACTGCCGTCCTTGGTGTCGAGGATGTCCTGCTTGCCTTTGAAGAAGCGCAAGTTCTCGGTCTTCTTTTCGTCGGGGGTGGTTGTCATCATCGTCTCCTCTTCGTGCGGAGTGGATCAAGGGCTGTCAATACTCGCCAAGCCTTAACGCTTGCTGTGGCGGACCGTCGGCAGCGAGATGCACGATTCCCTAATCCTCTGCCCGATCCAAAAACTGCGAAATCACTTCCTCATACGTCAGCCTATGTCGGTCCGCATACGCAACAAACCTCTCGTACTTGCTCACCGGCATCATGATCGACAACTGCCGCTTTGGCTCAGAGGGCACTACACGACGCTTTCTACCCTTTCCCGCCTCGCGGCTGATAAAGCCGTGCGGCGCGGCTGCGGCATCGACTTCGGCCAGATTGATCGCCGTCCTCGGCGTCGTGGGCGGAAAGCTGGCCAGTTTGTTGGCAAGATCACTCTTCCCTGCCCCGTCCTCTTCAAGATCGAAACCGAATTTGCTCATTGCTCTCCTCCCTGCCCCAAATTTTGCAGTGTTGCGACCAATTCCTCGGCAAGATCGTGAACGTTTTGGTAGGCCGCCTCCAGGTTTCCAACTTTCATGTCCTTCATTTCTGATAGCGAGAGACGTTCTACAAAAACTGCCTTGTATGCCAGACGTTCGGCGAGGCTGGTCTTGAAACGGGAGATTCCTGCGGCCTTGATTTCGATTTCGAGCTGACGCTGCACAGAGGAGACCGGAGCGCCAGGGGCAGGGGTTCGGGTCATGACGACGCGATAGGGAATTCTTCGGCTTGGATTAGAGCGTTGCGCCACTTTTTCCTCATCCCGCACGGCACGGATGGCCTTGGCCGCCTGACGCACATCCACGGCGCTGGCTTGCAGCGGCACAATCACAAAGTCCGCCATCGCGATCGAACGCGATACCAGCACACTGGCCGTTCCCTCCAGATCAATGAAAACAAACTGCTGTGTCAGCCCGTCCAGGGTCTCTATCAGCGTCGTTTCCTTCACCCCTCCGATCACCTCCAGCGTCGTCTTGGAGGCACCATTGGTCTTCCAGTCAAGTATGGGCTGGTTGGGGTCTGCATCGAGGACACAAACGCTGGCGCCCTGTTCGGCCAGGTGGGTTGCCAGCAGCAAGGTCGTTGTACTCTTCCCTGCCCCGCCTTTCGGATTTGAAACGGCAATAATCGGCATCGGACTCCCTTGGAACGTAATGTGGTTTTTTGCTCCAATGTTGCTACATACGACATTCGAGCTACAGGGCGCGAAGGCTCTCCGCGCCAGGAGATGTTGCTACAATATCACATTGTTGCAACATCGCACATTAAATACTCTTTTTTGCTACTTTTTAGCTACATTCTACAAATCTACTACATTTGAATGTAGTAGATTTGTAGAATTCTCTCGCGTCTACGGCGTGACAACCTGCGGCTGGGCTGCCAGCCACTCTCGAATGTAGGCGACNNAGGAGCATGGCCAGCCGCCAGAGCGCAGTGGCCAACTCTTCGACCGTCGTGAACGTCACCGCCAGGGAACCGGTTTCCAGGTGGACATTGGCGGGAAGGGAACTCTCGCCAGCGGCGACATCCCGCTGAACCAGCTCGCGCAACTTGCGCCGCACAATGGGCGGCTTACCTTCGGCCCGCATTGATGCCAGTTCGGCGGCTGGGTCTTCTGCGTCGGCCAGCCGGCCCAACCATCCCGCCAGCGCCTCGCGCTCAACGAGCAGACTCTTGCCGATGCGGACGGTGGGCAAGTTGTTCATGAGCATCTGGGCAGAGCGGGGCTGGACCTCGAAGAGATGTTCGAGATCGGAGCAGGCATAGTGCGAGCGGACCGATTCCCCGACAGCGCGGGCCAGGGCAGGGAGCCGTGGAAGCCACGAAACCGGACGCGCCATGAGCCTGTTCCTTTCCCAGCCGTGTGAGCAATCCCCAGCAAAAACAGCCGTCTGGAGAGATTTTCAAACCTGGGGTATTATTGCGCATGAGCGCAGTAATTGTCATTTCCTGGGATCTGGAAGGTGGCCGAAGCGTCATATTATTACCCACGACAATGCTACTTGTCATTGCAAACATCCCCCGCACCTGATAATCTGACTGCGTATGAGTGAACTCGTTCCAACCCCGCCCCCAATCGCCCCTCTCCTTGAAGATGTGCGTCGCTTGATTGTCGAGGCCCGGCGCCAGACCGCAGTAGCCGTCAACCTTGGCCTCACCGCGCTCTACTGGCAGATCGGCCAGCGCATCCGGCACGAAGTCCTGGGCACGGAACGGGCAGCCTATGGGGAGCAGATTCTCGTGACACTGTCACGACAATTGATGGCAGAATATGGCCGCGGGTATTCAGAGAAGAACCTGCGCCGCATGGTCCAGTTCGCCGAGGCATTTGCCGAAGAGCAAATTGTCGTGATGCTGTCACGACAATTGAGTTGGTCCCACTTCAGTGCGCTTTTGCCTTTGACCCAGCCCTTCCAACGGGAGTTCTACGCTGAGATGTGTCGCATCGAAGGCTGGAGCGTGCGCACCCTGCGCGAGCGCATCGACTCCATGCTCTACGAACGCACTGCGCTGTCGAAGCAACCGGATGCCCTTATCCGCGAGGAACTGGCCCTCCTGCGCAACCGTGGCGACGTGACACCGGCTCTGGTTTTGAAAGACCCCTATATTCTAGACTTCCTGGGATTAGTAGACCGTTTTCATGAGCGCGATTTGGAGGACGCTATTCTGCGCGAACTGGAGACTTTTCTCCTGGAGCTGGGAACGGGTTTCTCCTTTGTGGCGCGGCAGAAACGCATTCAACTCGACGGTGACGATTTCTATATAGACCTCCTGTTCTATAACCGCAAGCTCAAGCGCCTCGTGGTGGTGGAGCTGAAGCAGGGCAGCTTCAAGCCGGAATACAAGGGCCAGATGGAACTCTACCTGCGCTGGCTGGCCCGGTATGAGACCGAAGCCGGCGAGGAGATGCCGTTGGGCATCATCCTTTGTGCTGGGAAGAATACAGAACAGATTGAGTTGCTCGAACTGAGCGCGGCCGGCATTCATGTCGCCGAATATCTGACGGTTCTGCCCGCGCCGGAGATCTTGCGCGAGAAACTGCATCAGGCCATTGAAACGGCACGGCTGCGCCTTGAGAGCCGCGCCGGAGAAAAGAACGGGGAAGAGCCGGGCCTATGATCCCCAGCGCCCCGCCGGACACGATTGATCGGCAACCGGATGGGGGTGCCTCAGTCAGCATGGCGCTTCTTCATCCTGCTGTGGCCAGCGCGAATTTTGCGATGGTCGCGCTACGCCAGATGGTTCTCAAGGCGGTGGTCTCACCGCACACGCGGCGCAACTATGCCAAGGCGCTGGATGAGGTCTTCGCCTTCAGCGAACTGCGNNAAGCAGCCACTCTCCCGCGATCTTCTGATGGAGTACCGCGCCCAGATGATCGAGCGGGAACTGAGTCCATCGACCATCAATGTCCGGCTCGCGGCGGTGCGCAAGCTGATCGAAGAGGCGAAGCGCAACGGCATCCTGGGAGCAGAGCAGGCCGCGCAGATGGCCGACATACCCAATATCCGCCAGCAGGGAACTCGCCTGGGCAATTGGCTGACNNCCGCTGGGTGATCGCCGATCTCTGCGGCAAAGGCGGCCGCATTCGCACTGTGGCCATCCCTATGTGGGTCAAGCTCCTGATGGACACCTGGACAACTGCCGCCGGGCATAGTGCCGGACGGCTGCTCCGCCCGGTCTCTAAAAGCGGGCGCGTTGTGGGGGATGAACTGAGCGACTGGGCGGTTTGGAGTGTAGTTGAGACCTCCGCCAAAGCCATCGGGATCGAGCGGTTCGGCGCCCACGACCTGCGTCGCACCTGCGCGAAACTCTGCCGCAAGAACGGCGGAGACCTCGAACAGATCAAGTTCCTGCTCGGCCACGCCTCCATCCAAACCACCGAACGCTACCTCGGCTCTGAGCAGGAGATAGCCGTCGCCGTCAACGACAACCTGGGGCTTTGAACTTTGAGTTTGGCCCTGATTTGTGACCCCCGCAAGCGATTGAAAACAAGGGGCAGCGGTCGTGGGTCAGAACTTACCCCTTGTGGCCCGAAGCCAGCACGAATAAGATTGGTATTCATTTTCGATGCCGGATCACTCAGGCTACTTGACTCGTGCGTTCGGAGATATTCGAAAACACCGCGCCCGCGTGTCCCAATAGACGCGGTCCTTGTTCGTGCTCCAGGCGGCAAGCCATTGATCTTGGACAAACTTCCTCCCGTGCTTCTTTATAACATCATGCCAACAGGTCTCCGATGCGCCATGGCAGTTTCCCTTTAACGCCTCCAACCCCGGCATATTAAAAGTTGTCCAATCGGAGTCAGTGAAGAGATCGTTGAGGATGAAGTAGGCGATATCCCCAGCGGTCATCTGGCTCCAATAGTCGTAGATCGGTTCCTTCGATTCCTGGGTGTCGGTGAGCTGGGAAATGAGTATCGGAATTGCATCCTTTCCCTTTGCGACGATCTGATCCATGAGTTTAGATTCGCAGTATTCTTTGTCTTGTAATCGGCCCTTTGCGCGGCATGTATGGTTTACCTCATCGAAGTTCCAAAGGGCAAAGTTGCTGGATTTCCGAGTCGCACTCTGGCCAGAAACAGGCATAGAAGCATATAGCGCGATCAAAAAAACAATCATTGCAGCCGCTGCGCCGATTGTAGTCACACTGGGCACCTTTTCGAGAATTGCCATTTTGTCTTTCCTCCAATCTCTTCTGGAAAATCCAGCGCATCACGCCCATTTTCATGAAGTTGTGCTTGAGCAATAACCAAATCTTCGTGGGCACCTACATATGTCACCTATGTGGAGTGAATGGAATAGGACTAGCACCTCTCAAGGGATCCATATAAACGGGCAGACTTGAAGGCGCGACGGACGGGTAAGTTGCATTTGGACTGCTACTGAAAAACATTCCTGTCTGATAAGCATAAACACCACGGTTAAGCTGATTTGAGATTGATTGGGCGATGGACGGATCGCTCCCTGACACAGATCCAGCATTGCAGGCGTTTAATGTAATACTAGCGTTTGGTCCAAGGTTAGCGCCAGACAATGCGCCAACATTGCCGGCCGTCAGATTCGTGTCGGCTCCAGTACCCGCTCCCACGAAAAGTGCAGATGTGTAATTTCCACCTGATGTACCAATCGCACCCGCATGTCCAAAATACGACACACCTCCATCAATATAACCGTTGGATGTGAGCGCCGAAGCCATATCCTGCACACTTCCAACCTGCACAATAATTGGGTTTGCGCCATTTGCAGCAAGCTGATTGGCATATGTCTGGGCAGCCATATTGAAGAGATTTCCTACATTGTGATTATCACCACTGGCCCCAGCAATTCCGGACTGTCCCACCATTATTAGGTAGGTAGGTGACGCAGACTGACCTTGTGATCCCTGATCCTGAACAGCACAAATGAGCCCCGTCGGATCAACCAGATTAACCGGATCATTTCCGACATAGGCATACAGATTCGTTCCGCCGCTCAACCCAATCGGATCGGTCTGCAAGAAGCGTCCGAGGTTTGGGTTGTAGTATCTGGCGTTGACGTAGTAGAGTCCGGTTTCGTTGTCGTAGCGGTAGCCTGCATATCGATAAGTGGCCCACGATCCCGCGCCGGGAGCGCCGAAGTCGCTGTAGGTGTAGGCCTCGGAAGCGCCTGAATCGCCACCCTGGGTGACGGCCACCGTGCTGCCCATCACGTCGTGGTGGTAGTAGACCGCCGTCAGCGACTCGCCGTACTCGGCGGGCGTAATGGCCGCAACCGGCAGTCCGCCCGCGCCGCGCACCGTCATCATCAAGGGAGCGCCCGCGCCCGTGCCGTTGTAGTCGGCGATCTCTTCATTGCCTGCCAACACGAATTGGGTCGTCACTTGCCAGCCGGGGCTGGTCACCTGCTTCTGCTTGCGATGGCCCAGCGGATCGTAGAGATAGGTGCTCGTGCCCCACGCCGCGTTCTGCGCCTGGACGAGCCGGTTCTCTGCATCGTAGGTCAGAGTATTCACGCCGTCGAAAGTCAGATTCTGGTTGCCGTCATAGGTAAGGCTGGAGCCGCCCGCCGTGGTGTAGCCATTGTTCGCATTGGCCGTGCCGTAGCTGGTTGTGCCCACGGTCGGGATGTATTGGAATGCACCGTTGCTTACTCCTGTCGAAGCCCGCTGATGATTCTTCTGCCACCCATAACTAAAAGTGACGCTGTTGTTCGCGCCCGCGAAGGTCTGCGTCAGTGTTTGCAGGTTATCGCCCGCGTCGTAGTTGCTGTACGAATCCGTCGTGCCGTCCCCATAGGTAATCAGCGATTGCCGCGAGAGCAGATCCCATTGGTATTTGGCCAACGGCGTGGAGGTTGACCCGTTCTGGTCGATCTCCGACATGCGATTCATCGCGTCATATTGATAGGTGACATAGTAGGCGCTTGATCCGTTGGTATTGGCAGGCCACTGCAACCGGGTACGATTGCCGACGCCGTCATATTGCACCTGAGTGTTGCGCCCTTGCTGGTCGGTATAGCTGTTGGCACGGCCCGCTGTGTCATAGGCCACCTGATAGGGAGCAGTGCTCGATCCGTCCGAGGCCTGCAGCAGACGCCCTGTGAGATCGTAACCGTAGCTCACCTGGCCCGCAGCCTCATTTTGCGGCGTCTTGGTGCTGGCGCGATTCAGCGCATCGTAGGTGAAGACGATGGTCTGGCCCGAGCGCACCGTCTTTTGCAGCGTATTGCCGTTGGCGTCATACGTGTACAACTCGGTGGTTGCATCTGGATAGGTCGTCTGACTCAGCCGGTCGAAGCCATCGTAGGCGTTGCTAGTGGTGTGGCTGTTGGCATCGATAAAGCTTAGCGGATTACCGTTCAGCGTGTAGCTGTGTGTCTCCAGCAGAGTACCTGGACTGCCGGCGCTTGTGTCGCTGAGCTGATAGAGGCGGCTCAGCGCGTCGTAGCTGTATGTGCGCTGGCGGTTCATGGTTGCGCTCACCTGTTGCGTTAGCGTGAGCGCCCGGTCATCGGCATCGTAAGTGGTGGTCGTCGTGTTGCCGAGCGGGTCGGTCACCACGCTGATGTTGTCAGCAAGCGTATAGGTATATTGAGTTGTCTCCCAACTTCCCGTAGACACTTGCCGTGCGGTGGTATGCACTTGCCCGTCGGGGTAATAGGTGTAGTTGGTCTGTACTCCAGAGACGGCCGCATTGACCTGCGAGACCCGGCGCAACGCATCGAATATGCTCGTAGTGGTATGCAGATTCGCGTCGGTGACTGAATTCACGTCGCCATAGCTATCATAACCGTACTGGGTTACCAGCTTGAGATTGTTGTAATCGACCGTCAGCTTCTGCACCTGGTCAGCGTTCCCCGAATAATAGTCATAGCGCGTGACGCGCCCTTCCGCATCCGTGGCAGTCTGGGGCAAGCCGATGGACGTGTAGGTAAAAGTCTGTATCGGCGCACTGCTGCCAACCCCCGGTTTTGACACGGTTGGCTGAGTGATCTGCGAAACGGTGCCTGTCGAATTGTAAGCAAATGTGTTGACATTTCCGTTCGGATCGGTGGACTGATACACCTCCTCGAAGTTCGGCAACGAAGACACGGGCGTGGTGTAAGTGAATCTCTGCACCCGTGGTGACAACGGCGACCCAGGTTTGGGAGTCTGCGTGATGGTCAGAGGGTTGAAGAGACTGTCGTAAGTATATGTGGCGTAATTGCCCTCGGGCATAACCGTGGTGAGCAGTACGCTCTGAGCGTTATAAATGCTTGAGACGGTGATATTCAGATGTGGTGAAGGGCCGTAATCCTGAATTTCTTCCAGAACATTTCCGCGCGGATCGCTGTACCAAACGTGCCGGTTCCCAACTGGATCATCAATTTCTGTGCGCGAGCCGGCAAAGAATGCCTGGGTCTGATTGCCGAGGGCATCATTTTGCTTGAACACTCTTCCCAGACCATCATAGAAGTTGGTTACAAAAGCATTGCTCGGGTTCGATGGATAATAGACCTGCGTCAGGTGGCCCACACCCGTTGTGTCATAGGAGCCGCTGGTATCGTAAGCAAAAGTTGTCTTTTGGGTGAGCGCGTCGGTAAAACTGGTTAGATTGCCGCTGCTATAGCCATAGGACACGGTGCGGGTTCCATCGGTTACCGAGCTAATCTGCGATCCACTGTAGCTGAGGGAAAGAGAACGGCCGGTTGCCGAATTTGAAATGCTGGACAGAACTCCGCCGGTGTAGCTGAAGCTGACAGACGCGCCTGCCGCGTTGCTCCAGGAAGAGACTTGGCCAGATGAATTGAAGTTCATGGTAACGCCCGTCTTTGTGCGATACCGGAGACTCGTGCTGCTCCCGTCCAAGATCGTGGCCGAACCCAATGGCGGCGCATAGCTTCCATCTGCCATCAGTGTGAACTCTTCGCTATTCCAGCCCTGCGAGACGTTGACGACGTTTCCTGTCAAGCTGTCGGTAAACCAGCGATTGACTACCGTTTCCAGAACGAAGTTTTCAAGGGAGACGTTATTTGGTGCTGTCTGTCCGTTGACGAGGTCGGAGGATACATAGAGAGCCACGATAGATCTAACCGCGCTGAGCGGGGAGGCTTGGCCCATCCCGGTGAATCCATCGCTGTTAACTGTGGCCGTAATGGCATAATTGTGTGTCCAACCGGAGCCCAGAGGTCCAGCGCTACCTTGCGCTCCTGAGTCGTAAGAACGCTCGAAACTCAGGCCGTAGGGAAACCCTTTGGCCCCGGTTGTTAGGTCGTCATGCTTATATTGATAGGAACCTTTCACAAGATCCCGACGTTACCAGTGCTGCTGACGGTGATCGGGGCGCTCGAATTCCCAATACTTGTGCCGCTGCCGGTGAAGACTGGAACTGTCCCTGCTGTACCGCTGCCTGTCACCTGCGCCGCCGCGCTCATTGCCAACAACGCCAGACCCAATCCAATCAAACTCGCTCGCGTACGCATCGTTCAACGTCCTCTCTGTTTCCATTCTTTGGTTTTTTGTGCGGCCCGGTTCTCAAACGAACACGGCTTCGGTGGAATGCCGATGAAGCAAAAATTACGGAACAGAATTCTGTGAATGAGGTTCCCGACGGTAACTCTTGCAGAGGATACCCTCGGAAGTCAAATGAAAGTTCCTTTACAGCAGCCCGGAATGTCTTTCGATTCATCGTAATACTAATAGTATCAATAGTATGCTTGTGTTTTGCATCCCAATGGTTGATACCAGAAAGGATGATCGACGGCGGCAAGCGGACAATCCAGGTGAATGTAAAAATGAGCGAGGAGGACTACAAACTCCTCCAGGCCGCGGCCAGCGCCCTATGGCCGGAGGCCATCCTCAGCAATTCCGGCATCCTGCTGGGACTCGCCCGCATTGCCGCCAAGGATATACTCGGCAAAACTCCCAAAGCCAAGGTCGCGGCGAAGAAAGGCCGCTAATCCGCGCTTTGGGGAAAGCGTGTTACAGGCCAAGCCTCATCGAAGAGGGGGACGCGAGCCGGAGAAACCCCGGCTCGCGCGCATTTCAGAGGTACGATGGGGCATACATCCGGTACTGGAGCTGGGTGTGCTCCGGGCTGGAGTGGACGTANNAGATGCGCCCCACGGTGAAGCAGGTTCGTCGCCAAACTGTGCCTCAAGAGATGCGGGTAGACGCGCTTCTTCAGTCCGGCCCGCTTTGCAGCCGTGCGAACCAACTTGCGCAAGTTCTGCTGCGAGTAGGGCTTCCCACTGCGGAAACACACAAAGAGCAGATCGCCGAGTTGACCGCCACGCTCGCGCAGGTACTCGGCCAACAGGCTCACGCAGGTCGAGGAGATGTGTGTGTAGCGATCCTTCTGTGTTTTGGTAGCCTGGACGTGCAGCGTTTGGCCGCCCAGATCGACATCGCGGATTCGCAGTCGGCAAAGCTCTTTGTTGCGCAGACCGGCATAGGCAAGTGTTGCAATCATCGTGCGCTCACGCAGGGTGCGCGCCGCCGCGATCAGCAGGGTAATTTCCGCCTCGGACAAGGTGCCGCGCACCAGGTGATGGGGTTTCTGCGGACGGCCCAGCTTGATGGGCCGTCCGCAAAAGGCGCAATAGGCTTCGAGAGCGATCGATGTATTGACGATGTGGGAGTAGGAGGCACCGGCTTTATGCATCCGCTCGATCTGCTGCTCGACCGCCTTCGGAGTGGGCTCGAAGCCGATCACGGGTGCCAACCGGCGGATCGCGGAGACGTAGTTGTGGACAGTGGCCTCGGCCAGGCCGCGCCGGGCGTGCAGATGGCGGGCAAAGCGGACAAGAGTGGGTTCGATAGAATTACGGGTAGCCATGAAGCCTCCTGTATAGGCTGATTGGTTAGGGGCGTCGGCGGTGTTGGTAGCACCACGGCGCCTCGGTTATTCGATGGAACTCGCCAAGGCGGAGACTATCGTTTCCGTTGGCCCTTTGCCTCCCCTGTGGCGATTATCACCCAACCCCTCGAAACCGTCTAATTGGCCGCTTCTACTGTGCTGGACCTGGCAGGGTTTTGTCCGCGGTGTGGTGCTTCTGCACCACTAAAAATGGGTGGGGTGCCGGGGGCGAAGCGGGCGGCACCGGCAATGACGCATCCTTCGGCGTTGCCGGAAAAGGTGGGGCCGGATCGCTCCGGCCCTTGGGNNCGTACCATCCTCCTGAGTTCTCGGCCAGAGGCTTCAAGGTGGTTTGCTGCCTGGGGTAGTTTGCACAAATGGCAACCAAGCGGCCTCCGGGTTTCAGCATATTCATCGCGTGTTGAATGTGCTTGATGTCTGCGCCGTTCTGAAACGGTGGATTCATCAAAATACGGTCAAAGGTTCCAAGATTGCCGTTTTGCTCCAGAAAATCTCCGCAAATGGTTTCGTCTGCGACTTGTTCCAATGATGCGGCCAATGTTGCATTGATCTCGACAGCGGTCACGCTGCCGAACGGTCTCACGTTCGGCAGTGCTGAAAGAATTGCGCCAGTTCCCGCGCTCGGCTCAAGAACGCTGTGACCTGGCAGAATGTTGGCCTCGGCAACCATGCGCTCGGCCAGCGCGGGCGATGTCGGGAAAAGTTGCGGGGCGGCGATTACCTGCACACCGGCTTTCAAAGCGGCTTGCATTTCCTCGATCTTGGCGCGGGTGTCGGTCGTCGCCCTGGTCGGCTCCGGCGCGGGTGCGGCTTCGGCCTCCTGTGTCCGCGTCGGCGCGGGGTCTGTCAAATAGAACCCCTGCTTGGTTTCGCTCTCAATCAAGCGGCCTTCGGCGCGGGCTGCGTCAACTTCCGCTTTCGTNNTTCTGGATGTAGGCCCAGCCTCGGCCATTGCCGGGGGCGCACCAACACCTGACCGCGCCGCCCTTCTCCGGTCCGGTCTTCTCGGTGACGGTGCCGCCCTGTTCGTCAAGCATTGCCCGCTCATAGGCAATCCGGTTCGATAGGTGGTCAATCCACCGCTGCGTGTTGGCTACAGTGGCGCGTTTCGCGCTGGTCGCCATGCTCAATGCCTCATCGAATGGCAATTCCTCATTTTTCAAGCGCGTCTGGTTCTCGTAAGAGAGCCCACCTTCCCACGTCTGGAGCAGAGCCGGGAGCAGGTCGCGCCCGTCGCGTAGCTTCGCGGTGCGGGCCTGTGGGTCTTCGTATGCCTTGAGAAACTTTTGCGCGTCGGTCTGGCTGCGTTCTTCCTTGCGCTTGTCCGCCTCCAATCCCTTGATGCGCCGCGCGCGCACGTCCGGGCGCTCCTTGTACTTGGCGAGCCTGATTGCTCCTTTGGCGCGGTCCTGCCAGTATTGGGCGGCTTTCCAGCATTCAACCGCCTTTCTCATG
>PMGP01000386.1 GCA_003156235.1 Acidobacteriaceae bacterium | reverse complement strand
GTTTTCACGCAGACACTTCAGCCCCCTGAAAGAGAGCGCATTTCCGGGGCCTTCAGGCCCGGGCTTTTGCTGCTTTTCTTGGCCTTGAAGGAAATGCAACTGTAGTTCCATGCTGCCGCGGATTTCAATGGACAAACGGAAATAAATCTCGACCGGCAGAGAAACTTAGCGGCTGCTTCCGGTTTCTTACAGACAGAGGACACACCATGAAGACGAAGTTAGCTCTTGCCCTGCTTGGAATCAGCCTGATTTCAGGTTGTCAGTTAAACGGTCATCTCTTCCCGGTTCAAGGTCCGCTGGCTTCGTTGACGCCACCGCCAATCTACAGTGTCAAAATGACTGGCGCTATCAATTCCGGAAATTTCGTCATCGCGCTTGCAGACGGAGAGAAGTTCAGCGGGCCATGGAAGCAGTTATCCGTGAACGCGCGTTCGCAGAGCGCGGGCGACGCGGCTTCCTTCAATCTGGCATCGGCCTGGGATACTGTCTACGGACAGAACTTCTATTCGGCCCACGTTCTGGGCTCACGATTGTTTACGCGAGCCGCCATGACGGGCAGTCAAGGGACAATCCTGCAGGTTGAGATGTACAAGCGGGAAGATGGAAGAGACGATGCAACCTCATCGGGCATCCAAGGCGTAGCCAAAGACAGCAAGGGCAACATCTACAAACTTGTCTTCTGAAGTTCAGCACTGCCCTGCCGCGCCATCCAAAGCAGATACAACCCCCATGCCGCCAGCGTGCAGCCGTCGCGTATCACCCCTGAGCGCATCAACTCCTCGAACTCTTCCACGGAAACCGAGCGCACCATCAGGTCATGCTCCTCGGCATCGGGCTTTTTCGCGGTCTGCGTCAGCCCGGTGGCCAAAAAGACGTGCTGCTTCTGCCGCGTGAATCCGTAAGCGATCCACAGATCGCCCAGGTGCACCATCTCCGCGGCCTCCAGGCCGGTCTCCTCTTTCAGTTCGCCGCGCGCCAACTCCTCTGGATTCTCGACTTCCATTTCCCAGCCGCCCTGCGGCAACTCCAGCGCCCGCTCCTGAATCGTGTACCGGAACTGCTCCACCAGCCAGACGCGCCCCTGATCAATCGGCAGGATGATGGCCGCGTCGTGCTTCTCCACCACGCCGTAGATGCCGCGCTCGCCGTTCGAGCGGAGAATCTCGTCTTCGCGCACCCGCATCCAGTGGTTGCGATAGACCTCGCGGCTGGAAAGCGTGGTGATGGAGGGGGCTGGTGTGGGTGCGTTTTGATTCACGGCTTTTCCTTGCCCCTCAAGGCGACGATTGTCCCGTTATTGTTGCTTTGAACCAGATTGCTGTCATTGCTTTGAAAGGGCGCGGCGTTGCTCTGAATCGTATCGTCGTTATTGCTTTGAAAAGGCGCGGCGTTGCTCTGAATCGTATCGTCGTTATTGCTTTGAAAGGGCGCGGCGTTGCTCTGAATCGTATCGTCGTTATTGCTTTGAAAGGGCGCGGCTTTAGCTGCGCCAATAGGGGCCAATAGAGAGTCGTTGGGCTTTAGCCCCCGAGGGAATGCATCCAACTCGAAACACCCACCGGCTGAGCTATATGTATATTGCTCCGGCCTTTCCACCAAACCAGCCTTGACCGGATTATTTGCAATATAGGCGCGATGAATCTCGAAATCTTCATCATCGCGAATCCGATGATCCGAATATCCCGTTGTCCAAATGCCGTCAATCCATTTGAGCTCTCGCTTGGTCCGAAAAGAAAACCCGCCTTTGATGCACTGAACAGCCAATTCGAGGCTTGCGCTCGGTGTAATGATCAGATGAAAGTGATCGGGCATCAACACAAACGCGTGAAGCAGATAGCGCTCCGGACGATACCCATAGAGCGTCTCAAGGAATAGCTTGGCCCATCGCTCGTGGCGAAATAATGGTCTGCGTTCCGCAGTGTTCGAGGTCACAAAATAAGTTTGCCCATTGTTGGTAGCAACCTCTCGTCTCGGAATCATACATTCCCTCAGGGGCTAAAGCCCGGCTTCATTTTGCACCATCGAGTGGCGCAGCTAAAGCCGCGCCCTTTCTAAACAAAAGGATTCCATGACCAGCCTATTCTTCCCGCATCCGGTACTGCCGCAGCCGCCCCACCAGCGAGGCCGGTCCGCTCACGGTCAGCCGGACAAAATTTCCTTCGTACTCCCTGCTGTGTATCACCATCCCCGCCTCAATGGCCGCCAGCGCCGCGCCCTCCTGCTGCGGAACACGCAGTTCTGTTTCGATGACCGGATCGGAGTGCAGCGCGCCGTCAATTGCCGTGAGCAGCGCCTCCATCCCTTCGCCAGTGCGCGCCGAAACGGCCACCTCAGTCCCGGCTTTGCTCCGCTCCAGCAATCCTTCTCGCTCATGCTCGCTCAGCAGGTCAATCTTGTTCAGCACCTCGACGCGCGGCTTGCTCAGCGATTCCAGTTCGTCCAGCACCCGCTCCACCTGCGTTTTTTGTTCTTCGCCGTAAGTTGAAGCGGCGTCGCGCACGTGCAGCAGCACCTCAGCCTGCGCCACCTCTTCCAGTGTGGCGCGGAAGCTGGTCACCAGCGTGTGCGGCAGGTTGCGGATGAAGCCGACCGTGTCCGACAGCAGAACCTTGCGGCGGCTGGGCAGCTCGATTGCTCGAAGTTTTGGGTCCAGCGTCGCGAACATCTTCGGCGATTGCAACACCTGCGCACCGGTCAGTTGGTTGAAGAGTGTGCTCTTGCCGGCGTTGGTGTAGCCGACCAGCGCCACCGTGGGCACCGGCACTGACTCGCGCCGCCCGCGCTGCTGCTTGCGCACCCGGCGCACCGCCTCCAAATCAACTTTCAGCTTGTCGATGCGGCGATTGATCTGACGCCGGTCGGTCTCCAGCTTGGTTTCGCCCGGGCCACGGGTGCCGATGCCGCCGCCCAACTGCGACATCGCTTTACCCTTTCCGGTCAGCCGCGGCAGCATGTACTCCAGTTGCGCCAACTCCACCTGCAACTGTCCCTCGCGGGTCCGGGCGTGGCGCGCAAAAATGTCCAGGATCAACTGCGTCCGATCCAGAACGCGGCAGGGCAGCGCGGCCTCCAGGTTACGCAATTGGGTCGGCGTCAGGTCGTGGTCGAAGAGCACCAGGTCGGCTTCAACCGAAGCGGCGATCCCGGCTATCTCCTCCACCTTGCCGGAGCCGATCAGCGTGGCCGGATCGGGCTTCGTGCGCCGCTGCATGATCTCCGCTGCTACAACGCCGCCGGCGCTGGCCACCAGTTCGCGAAACTCGGCAAGAGACTCTTCCGAGTCCAGCTCCGTAAGCGAACGCGGCCGGGCTGCTCTGGCCGAAATTATGCCTGGAGGAACAGATTGCGGAGCTGATTCTTCGACAGCGGAATCCAAGGCAACAGACTCCGCGCGCACCGTTGCTCGACGCGCCTCCGTCTGGGCTGCATGGCCGACGCGGGAACGGAGCCCGAGGTCCACCCCCACCAAAACCGCCCGCTCCAGAGTTCCACTCTCGCGCCCGGAATCAGGTGCGGGGATGGAAGTCCGAAGGCCTGTCCTGCTTGCCTTTACGGCCAAAGGAGACCGCTTCCCGCCTGCTATCGCTGCTCTCCAGCGGCCACAGCCGTGAAGGGGGCCGGAACCACCGTGTCAGTGGCCACGCCAGCCAAACGGTGATCGCTGTGAACCGAGCCCCGGTTACTCACCACCGTCGATATGGCGTGCTTGAAGATCAACTGCTCCTGGCTGTTGTTCTCCAGAAGCACGGAATACTTGT
>PMGP01000167.1 GCA_003156235.1 Acidobacteriaceae bacterium | reverse complement strand
TAGCCGTTGGTTGCCAGCATGAACTTGAGCACGGAAAGCTCTTGTTCGTTGTCGTCTACGCAGAGAATCACTTTCTTGGGTCGCATGATTTGGGGATGAACTCCTTGGAGCAATTTTTATGGTTCCGCTTGGCAACACTCCGCCTATGCCCGCTCTGACGGCAGGCTGGCGCAATGCGCTCAGGGCCCGGAAACCGGGGGCCAACTGGCCATTTCCTGGTTGATCTTGCGGTTCGGATTGCCTTGCATGCCGCACGCTCTGCCCTGGCGGGCATGGCGAGCCTGCAATGCGGCAACCTGCCATTCGATGCACAGGCGGCTGTATTCGCTCTCGGTCAATTTGTAAATGAAGCCTTGGCGCAAAGCCGGCAACGGCGCCGGTTAAATTCCTGCAATGAAGGCCAAGAGTACGTGGAATAGATTCTGATGGGAAGAGGGAAAACGAGGCGAAACTCCAACTCAAAATCCGAAAGCCACCGGTGGAAAAAAGCTAGATTTATGACACGCTGTCACTTGCAGCGATTTTCATCTGTTGAAAGCATGTGCATACCGGCAGGAAAAACCGTCCTCATGCCCCACGAACGGTGCTACCCTCAACGTTCCTACCCATGATCCGCACAGATTCCAACGCAGAAAACATAAAACAGGGAACTGAGAATAGGGAATAGGACTCCAAGACCTGAGCAAGTATTACGCACAGCCTGAAGAATCATCGGCTGCCAACCCGGACCAGCACACCAAATCACCTAGAACCGGTCAGTGAGAAGGAATCCGCCCTTCTTACTCAGTCCTGGCCCCCTATTCCCTATTCCCTATTCCCTGTTTTTTCACAGCGCAATCAGCGGCCGGGGCAGGCGGGTCTTGGCGCGATCCAGGAACAGCCTCATGCGCAGAGCCTCGCACCGCTGCAAGGCCACCAGCCGCATATGCCTGCGGATGTGGTCGCCATCCATCAGCAGGGTCACCTGCGCCTCGTCGAACTCCGCATCCTTTTCCAGCCGCACAATCCGCTCTTCGATGGTGTGGCGAAACCGGGGACTAATCTCAAATACTTCGCTGGTTGCGCAGTTGGTCATCATGGCAGGCTCCTGGGAAAAACCCTCGCCCCAGAAAATTAATTTCCCGGATAGGCTAAAGTTTTTTCAACCTGTGCCGATATTAGTGACGAATAATGTGTTGCGCCAGATTACCGCGGGGCTCAAAAAAGTAATAAACTGCCTGAAAATAGGACAGAATTAAGCGATTCTCAAGCACTTTTTGCACAACTCAAGTACTTTCCACCCCTGTAACCGGCCCCTGTAACCTGTCTGGAGCTGCGCTAGTCTTGCGGCCCAGTGGCGAAATAACCCTTGCGAACCTGCACTTTCATGCCATCGCCGCGGCACTCGACGGAGAGCTTGCGAAAGGCGCCGTCCATTTTGGTGTTGCTCGGCGTGTAGGAAGCTACATACTGGGTGCGCAACTCGTCTTCGATCTGCTGGAAGGCGGCCTCCAGTTTCTTGCCGTTGTTGCCCACGTCGATCAGCCTTCCGCCGGTTTCTTCGGTCATCCTCTTCATGGCCGTGAAGCCGCTGTAGCCGAGTTCCCGATAAAAGCCGCGGTCGGCGATGAGGATCGTGTAAATCATGATGTTGTAGCGGTTGGCGGCGGCGATGGCCTCGCTGATCTTGGTGCGGCTGCCCTCATCCTCGCCGTCCGTGAGCAGAATCATCGCCTTGCGCCCCGTTTCCTGGTTCATCTTCTGCATAGCGGCCAGGTAGACCGCGTCATAGAGCAGGGTTCCCTTGGGCCTTCCGATGGTGGGAACGGTCCCTCCGCCGGCTCCGGGAGAACCCGCAGAGCCGTTGCCTCCGGCGGTGTTGATCTCGGCCCTGCTCATGGCCCGCGCCAGCAGGCGGGGGCTGTTGGTGTAATCCTGCAGCAGATCCACATCTACGTCGAAGGAGAGCAAAAATGCCTCGTCTTTGGGCTGAAGCACCCGCTCCAGAAACTGGCTGCCCACATCCTGCTCCAGGGGCAGTACGCGGGCCTGGCTGCCGGAGGTGTCCAGCAGAATGCCCAGGGTCAGCGGCTGGTGAGTTTCAGCCACAAAGTTTTTGAGCGTTTGCGGCGCCTTGTCTTCCGAAACCGTGCAGTCGTCCCTGGTCAGGTGACTAACCAGGTTGCCGGCCCGGTCCTTGACGGTGAAGATCACATCCACCAGGTTGACGTTCAGCTTGAGGGTGGCCACCGGCTGGTCCTCCGGCGCCGGGTTCGGCGCAGTGCTGACCGGGGGCGCGTCCGGCGAAGGGGCAAGCTGGGCCCAGGCCGGAATCAGCGCCGGCAGGCCAATCAGCAAAGCGGCAATTCCCCATCGAAGTAACATTATGGTCCTTTCGACGAAATCGGGACTCTCAAGAAAGCATACTGGAAGAGTTTCCGGTCAGTAGCAACCAGCGCGGCTCTGGCGCGTCTGATACTCTGACGATTGCAGCACTACGTCAGGGATCAGGGGTCAGAGATCAGGGATCAGTTGACGGAAACCCGTAGTTGGTTTTCACTGACAACTGAAAACTGACAACTGAGCACTGACAACTGACCACTGGAGAGTACTTGTGAAGCTAAGTTTACCGGCAATCGCGCTGGCCGCGTTCCTGAGTTCGAGCCTGAGTTTGGCGGCCCTGGCCCAGCAGCAGCAACCCCCCGTGCCCGACGCTCCGACGCCCCAAGCGCCGAAGCCACTGTCGTCGGACGTAAACGGCCCGATTATCCCCGGCGAGGGCGCTGGGGATACCCCGACCGGTCCCACTTCGTCCTCCAACCCCACGGCCCAGCAACCGGCAGCCAGCAGCCAAACGCCGTCCAGTCAGGCCCCCACTGGCCAGGGCAAGGACCAGGTCCAGATAACGCAGCCGGAGCTGCCCGCCGCTGGCGAAGGCATTGATAAGGTAACCAAACTTGGAACCATCAACGTGAACTTCGTTGAAGTCCCGGTCACCGTCAAAGATTCGAAGGGAAAGCTGGTGGCCGGCCTCACCTGGCGCGACTTCAAGGTCTACGAAAACGACACCCGTGAACCTCTCCAAGTGTTCACCGTCGACCCGGCCCCTCTTTCGATTGCTTTTGTCATCGACCAAAGCCTAACCTCCGACGTGATGGCCAAGGTGAACAACTCCCTGGGCGCCATCCAGGGCGCGCTCACGCCTTATGACGAAGTGGCCGTCTTTTCCTATAACAACGGCGCGCAGAACCGCTCCGGGGGCTTCACCGGAGCACAGAGCGCGCGAGTTCCCTTCGTACTCTCCATGACCAAGGTCGCCGGCGAGGAGATGCTGGCGCCGGTTACCGACGGCCCGCTGGCCGGCTGCAATATCCGCCAGAACGGCAACTGCGTCGATCCCAACATTCAGCCTGGGCGCTCGGCCGGCGGCAGCACCTTCATGACCATCCCCAAGGAGATTCACACCCTCAACGACGCCATCCTGGCCGCCGCCAAGGAACTGTCTACCCGCCCCAAGGGCCGCCGCCGCATCATTTACGTCATCAGCGACGGCAAGGAGAGCGGCAGCAAGGCCAAATACTCCGAGGTGGTGCGTTACCTGGAGACCAACAAGACCGCCGTCTACGGTACACTGGTAGGCGACTCGGCCCGCTGGGGCGAAGGTTACGTGAGCCGCTTTCACGTGCCTGGCATGATGACGGACAACATCCTGATCAAGTACGCCCACGCCACCGGCGGTGTGCTGGACTCCGAGCGCGGAGTGGACGGCATCGAGAAGAGCTACGCCAAGATCGCCGAGGAGGCGCGCACCCAGTACACGCTGGGCTACTACAGTCACCAGCCGATCCTCGACACCAGGTTCCGCAAGATCGATGTGCGCGTCGAGCGGCCCGGCATGGAGATTATCGCCAAGACCGGCTACTACACCTCGGGGCAGGATGCCCACTAGGATCGGCCGGCCAGCTCAACAGGGATAAACACGAAAGGCCTGTGCTCGCGCACAGGCCTTTTTGTTTGAACCCATCAACCAGCAGCAAGAGCACAGTATGACCCGTCGCGAGAGATCCCCGCCACTGCCACAGGCTCTTGCGGAACCCAAGCAGCTTTACATGCGCTTGATTTGGGGCTCGACCGGCGTGGAGACAGGCGCTACGGGAGCCGCATTCTGCTGCGCGGACGGCGCTGCAGGCGTAGGGTCGGCCGCGCCCTTGAGGCCTTCCCTGAATCCTCTCAATCCCTCACCCAATCCCTTGCCCAACTCCGGCAGCTTTTTGCCGCCAAACAGCACAAGTAAAACAATCGCAATCACCAGTAAATGCGTCGGCTGCAATAGATCGCCCATGATTTCATCCTCCGCGCCGCGCTCTGGCTGCCGCGCTCTCTCAGTAGTTATTGTCGCACAAAGACAGTGTTCAGTGGACAGTGAACAGTGATCAGTGAAAATTCCCGGAAACTGACCACTGTTCACTGACCACTGTCCACTGACCACTGTCCACTGTTTCAATTCACCTGCGCCGGCTTGCCCAGACGTTCTGTCACCATGGCGTAGAAGGCGCGCAGGTCCTCCTCATCGCCCACGGTCAGCCGGCGATAGACCTTCATCAGCGGAAAAAGCCTTGAGGAGCGCACTTCGATGGCCGGAACCGCCACCGCGCCACCGGGATACTGGGTCATCTCCCAGGCGCCGGCATAGCGGCGGCGCATCACCTCGCCCAGGTAACTGCCCCACAGCCGCACCTCGAAGTCCAGGTCCAGCTCCGGGCTCTCGCCCACCACGACCAGAATCTCGTCCAGCGCGTCAATCGACTCCGAGGTAAAGTCCAGCTTCTGGTGAAACTCGCTCGCGCCCAACTCCGCCGCCGCCCGCGCATAGCCCTCCATCATCGTTCCCAGGTCGGGGAATTGCGACGACTCCAGCCTTCTGCGCAGATCGGTCGAGTTTCTCATCCAGTCAGAAAAGTATATGCCCTTGCGCCAAAGCGTGAGCAAGCACAACTGAGCCAGGGCATCAAAAGGCCGCTGCGACCCTGTTTTGTGGCTCGCGACGCGGGATTGTGGCAAACTGAAAGCAGTTGTGGAGGGTTCCCGATGAAGACATTCCAATTTTTCGTTTTGGCCGCCGTGTTGGCCCTGTCCGCCGGTACCGCCCGCTCCGCCGGCCGCGACATCTATCCCGACCCTGCGCAGGCCAAGGCCGACCTGGCCGCAGCCCTCAAAATTGCCGCCACGACCCACAAGCGCATCCTGCTGGACTTTGGCGGCAACTGGTGC
>PMGP01000274.1:16252-16392 GCA_003156235.1 Acidobacteriaceae bacterium | reverse complement strand
GGCGATCAGATCGAGGGTCTGCTGCGGACAAAGGGCCAGGGCTTCCGCTTTGGTTTGCGGGGGCTTGGCGGCCGGCCGAGGTTCGGAATCTTCGGCCTTTTCCGCGGAGGGAAGCGGAAAGAGCCTGGCGGCGCGGGCCT
>PMGP01000274.1:0-16179 GCA_003156235.1 Acidobacteriaceae bacterium | reverse complement strand
GCGGCGTCGTCCAGGGTGCGGCCGACCAGCGAATAGGTCCAGGAGCCGTGCGCCGGCCGGGCGAGAAACAGGTGCGTGTGGCCGCCGGAGACGACCAGGGCTAGCGCTGGCTCGCCGGCGGAAGGGAGATTTTCATCAGGGCCTGAAGGCTGTTCCTGTTCCCTTTCGTGCAGCAGCACGGCGTGAATGTGGCCTTCGAGATGATTGATGGCGACGAGCGGCAGCCCCTGCGCGAAGGCTAGCGCCTTGGCGTAGGTAACGCCCACCAACAAGGCTCCGGCCAGTCCGGGACCGGCGGTGACGGCGATGGCATCCAGGTCGTCGAGGGTGACGCCCGCTTGCTCCAGCGCGGCGCGAACCACGGGGACGATGGCGCGCAGATGTTCGCGGCTGGCCAACTCCGGCACGACGCCGCCGTAGCGGGTGTGGATCGGAATCTGCGTGGCGACGGCCGAGGAAAGGGTGCGCGCGCCGCGCTCGACCACGGCCGCCGCCGTCTCGTCGCAGGAGGATTCAATGCCGAGAATGAGGCCGCGTCCGCGCTTGCTCATCTGTCTAGTTTAGCGGGTGCGTGGGAAGGTTTCCCTCAGAGCAGCAAGACGGGCGACAATGGAAGCAGCCATGCTGCCCGCCATGCACCAATTCGATGCGGCTTTGCGGATTGTGGGCAAGCTGCGCGCGGCCGGGTTTGAGGCTTATCTTGCTGGCGGCTGCGTGCGCGACTTGCTGCTGGGCCGCGAGCCGATGGACTACGATGTCGCGACCTCGGCGACGCCCGATGTGGTGCTGCGGCTATTTCCGCGCACCTTTGCCGTGGGAGCGCACTTTGGCGTGGTGCTGGTGGCCACCTGCGGTGGGGCAAACGCGGCTTGCGTTGCTGAAGCCGGGTTGGCTCTGCCGCAGGGGGCATTCCCCGGCGCTACAAATTCCGAGCGGGCGAATAGCGAGCAGTTAGCCCCACCGCAGGTGGTGACCGAAGTGGCGACCTTCCGCTCCGATGGGGCTTACTCCGATGGCCGCCATCCCGACGCGGTGTGCTATACAAGCAGCGCTGAAGAGGATGTGCGCCGCCGGGATTTCACCATTAACGGGCTGCTGTTGGATGTGGAAAGGCTGTTTCCTCAGGGGCTGAAGCCCCGTTCTGTCGCTGCGTTTTCAGCACGACTAAAGTCGTGCCCTGACACTAAACAATTGTTCGGCGCCAAAGATTTTCAGGATGCAGATCGACTCCAAAACAATCTGCGCGCAGCGGTGATCGACCACGTGGGCGGCCTGGCGGATTTGGAAGCAGGTGTCATTCGGGCCATCGGGCGGCCGGAGCTTCGCTTCGAGGAAGACCATCTGCGGATGCTGCGCGGAGTACGCTTTGCGGCGCGCTTCGACTTTGAACTGGAAGCCGCGACGGCGGCCGCCATGCGACAACTGGCGGCGAAGACCAGGTCGGTGAGCCGGGAGCGGGTCCGCGACGAGCTGACCAAAATGCTCACCGAGGGCCACGCACGGCGGGCCTTCGAGCTGCTGGACGCGACCGGCCTACTGACCGAGGCGCTGCCCGAGGTCGAGCGGATGAAGGGCGTCGAGCAGCCGCCGCAGTTTCACCCCGAGGGCGACGTGTGGACGCACACCCTGCTGCTGCTCGGTCAACTGGAGGCAGGCTGCCCGCTGACCCTGGCCTGGGGGGCGCTCTTGCACGATGTGGGCAAGCCCGCGACCTTCCGCCGGGCCGAGCGCATCCGCTTCGACGGCCACGTCGAGGTGGGCGTGGCCATGGGCGCGGAAATCTGCCGGCGCTTCCGGTTTTCCAACGACGAAACCCGGCAGATTCTCTCGCTCATCGAGAACCATATGCGCTTTGCCGACGCGCCCCGGATGAAGGCTTCGACGCTGAAGCGATTCTTCCGGCTGGAAAAGTTTCCCGAGCACCTGGCGCTGCACCGCATGGACTGCCTGGCGGCCGCCGGCGACCTGGGAAACTGGAGATTTGTGCGCGAGCGCTATGAATCGACGCCCGAGGAAGCGGTGCGCCCCACGCCGTTGGTTACCGGCCGCGAACTGATTGCGGCTGGCTACAAGCCGGGAGCCGGCTTCAAGGAAATGCTGCGAGCGGTCGAAGACGCGCAACTGGAGGGGCTGATTACCACCGCCGAAGAGGCGTTGAAGCTGGTTCAGGCGCGGTTTCCCACTTTGTGACAGGGCTTCGGCCAAGCCAACAGCCTGGTCGAAGCCCCCTTTTTTGCTGCCTGCGTCTACTTGGCCTTTGGCCCGGCGGCTTGGATGGCTTCCGAGGCGTCAAACTTCTGAAAGTTGGCCTGGAAGCGGGCGGCCAGGTCAGCGGCCGTGCGGTCGTAAGCCTGCTTGTCAGCCCAGGCGTTGCGCGGATTGAGAATCTCGGCGGGAACATCGGGGCAACTGACCGGAATACTCAGGCCGAAGGCCGGTTCGGTGGCGAATTCCACCTGGTTCAGGCGGCCGTCGAGCGCGGCGTTGACCAGGGCGCGGGTGATTTTGAGGCTCATGCGCTTGCCGACGCCGAATTTTCCGCCCGACCAGCCAGTGTTCACCAGCCAGCAGGAGGACTGGTGCTGCCGGAGCCGCTCGCCGAGCATCTCGGCGTAAACCTTGGGAGCCAGCGGCAAAAAGGGCGCGCCAAAGCAGGCGGAAAACTCCGGTACCGGGTCCGAACCCATGCCGGCCTCGGTGCCGGCCAGCTTGGCCGTGTAGCCGGAGAGGAAATGGTACATCGCCTGCTCGGGGGTGAGCCGCGCGATCGGCGGCAGCACGCCAAAGGCGTCGGCGGCCAGGAACATCACGTTGCGCGGATGGGAGCCGATGCCGGGGATCACTGCATTATCGATGAAATCGATTGGGTAGGCGGCGCGGGTGTTCTCGGTCAGATGGACGCCGTCAAAGTCGGGCTCGTGGCTATGGGGGTCAAGAATTACGTTTTCCAGCACCGCGCCGAAGCGGATCGCCCGGTAGATCTGCGGCTCGCGCTCCTCGCTCAGGTTGATGCATTTGGCGTAACAGCCGCCCTCGAAGTTGAAGATGCCGGTCGGGCTCCAGCCGTGCTCGTCGTCGCCGATCAGACATCGCGCGGGGTCGGCCGAGAGGGTGGTCTTGCCGGTTCCCGAGAGGCCGAAAAACAGCGCCGTCTGGCCGTCGGCGCCCACGTTGGCCGAGCAGTGCATGGGCAGCACGTCGCGCTTCGGCACCAGGAAGTTCATCGCGCTGAAGACGGATTTCTTCATCTCGCCGGCGTACTTTGTGCCGCCGATGAGGATGATCTTGCGGGTGAAATCGACCAGGATGAAGGCGCCGGAGTGGGTGCCGTCGCGCTCCGGCACGGCCTCGAACTCGGGGGCGGCGATGACGGTGAACTCGGGCGTGTGCGCGGCCAGCTCGCTGGCCGTCGGCCGGACGAAGAGCTGATGGACGAAGAGGGAGTGCCAGGCGTACTCGCTGATGACGCGAATGGGCAGCCGGTAAGTGGGGTCGGCGCCGCAGTAAAGGTCCTGCACAAAAAGGTCGCGGTCGCTGAGGTGCTCGGTGACTCGCTCCAGCAGCGCCGCGAAGCGCTCCGGCGCGATGGCCTGGTTGACCTTGCCCCAGTCCACCAGGGAGTGGGTGATGGCGTCGTCGACGGTGAACCTGTCCTTGGGGCTGCGGCCGGTGCGCGGGCCGGTGACGGCCACCAGTGCGCCATTGGCTGCCAGACGGGCTTCGCCACGCATGAGGGCGGTCTCCACCAGCCGCGCTACCGAGAGGTTTGCGTGCACCCGTGCCCCGGCCCCGAGCACCGAGAGCGATTCCACTCCAGAGAGACTTGCCATCAGCAGAACTCCTTCCGAGCATGAAAAAGGTCAAAAAAGGCTAATGGTCCATTTTGCCATTGGCGGAGAGCGCTAGGGAAGGAATTTTATCGTCATGCCGGCATAATCGGCGAAATAAAGGCTTTTCGGCCTCATTGGCAGCTGATTTTATTGTGGCAAGGCAGTTTACGGCGATGCGGGGCTGTTTTCTAACGCCCGCCGGCCTTTCCCAAAAAGTGAGGAGACTGTTCCCAGAGGCAGGCCAGCGGTTTTCGGGGGCTGGCTGGCTTTACGCGAGCACGGGCAGAGTGGGAATCTCGCCATGCTCCTTGGCTTCGGCGACCACGGCGTCCAGGTGCTCCAGCACCTCGGCGACTGTCATGGTGCAGATCTCGCGCCGGGAGTCGTAGCCCTCTTCGATCGACTGCTTGAGGAAGCGGCCGGCGATCTGGGCGGCAAGCTGATCGGTGATGACCTTGCCCGAGCGCTGCTTCTGCTGGTCCCAGGCCTCCAGGGGCAGCGCCACCCACAAGGGGCGTCCATTGACGTCGAAGCGCACATCGACGGCGTCGGCGTGGCGGGTGGCGACGGCCACGATGGTGCCCTTCCAGCGGCAGTGCAGATCTTCGCCGCTCCAGCGGTCGGTGGCGTGGAAGTCCTCGAACATGCCCCTAGCCTACCGCCGCGGCTGGCCAACGGCAAGCGCGAAACGCGGAATTTTCCGGCGGCGAGGAATTTTTTCTCGCCGCCCCAGTTTCCGTATCATCTCAGTATTTTCACTCAACCCCGGCTGCTGGTTGCCGATAAACGAGCAAAAGGAAAGCCTGCCATCATGATCATCTCTATTACAGTTCCGGACACGGTTGTTCGCGCGGCTCAGGATCGCAATATGTCCACCGAGGAGTTTGTGGATACACTGATCGACAAAGGTATGGAGAAGGCGACCGGCCGTCCCATCGTGAGCAGCGCCATCGAGCGGATCCGCGCCCTGCATACAGACGCCGTCCTGCCCAGGCGTTAAAGCAAAATCAGTGACTATTTTCCCCAAGCTGGACGATTTGCTTGGGGCCGGACGATCTCCCTGAAGCTGAAAAAGAGCAAAACTGGGCGGCCACCATGAAGTGGCGGCACGGGACAGCCTCGCTTGCCCGGTTCGCCTGTCCGGTCCCGGTTCCCCTGCCCGGCCCTGAAGCCCCGGTGGACGCTCCGGTTGGCGCGCTGATAGACTGATAGGGTTGCAGTCGCAGCGCCTCCAACCGTAATCGCCCGCCTGCAAGTTTAGAGACAAAGAATAGGAAGAGACCGAAGTGGACACCCAAACCCGTCAGGCCCTGAAAAAGGACAAATTTGCCCAGGCCACCGCCAGCAGCGTGAGTTGGCTCAGTGGCCACCGCTCCGGCGTTCTGCGCTGGGTTATCGTTGCTGTGGTCGTTCTCGTGGCGGGCGTGGGCGCGCTGGTTTTCTGGAATCTGCGCTCGACGGCCGCCGACGCCGCCCTGGGCGCGGCCCTGGACGTCTACAATGCGCCGCTGGCGCAACCGGGCGAACCGGCCGGCGATGGCGTCTACGCGACGGCCAGCGATCGCGCCAAGGCCGCGAATCAGCAGTTTGCCGCCGTGGCCAGCCAGTATGGCTGGCTTCCGGGGGGCGCCAAAGCCCAATACTTTGCTGGCGTCACCAATGAGCAACTGGGGCAGAATGCCGCGGCGGAGACGGATTTGAAGGCCGCTGCGGGGGCCTGGGACCGGAATCTGGCCAACCTGGCCAAACTGGCGCTGGCCGGCCTTTATCACCAGACCAACCGCGACGCCCAGGCGATCAGCCTTTATAACGAGCTGGCCGCCAAGCCGTCGGATACGGTCTCGACTGCCGTGGCGCAGCTTGATCTGGCCGACCTCTACGCCGCCTCCGGCAAGCAGGACCAGGCCCGGGCGCTATGGGCCAAGGTCTCAGATGCGGACAAAGACGGCGCCGCCGGCTCGATTGCCGCGCAGAAACTGGCCGCCAAGCAGTAAAGCTGACAGATTGACAGAAGAGGCTCGCAAGTCGAAAGGCTTCGCGAGCCTTTTCTTTTGGCTTGTCTTCCGCTTTTCGGCCCATGCGCGAGGATGGAGCGCCCGCGGCCAGCTTCGCCGGGCTTTTTCATCCGCGCCCGTGCAGAAATGGACGGCCGCACTCGAGCATTTTCACTTTCTCGCGCGTCTGGTGGAGTATGAGCGCTGGCCAGGCGGTATTCTCAGGTTGGATGGAAATTGCCACTATGAAAGACGAGGCCCGCCGTCGCGCGGAAGAGGCCGTGGTTGCGGGGCTGGTGAGCCAGTACGCCGGAACGCTGTACCGTGTGGCTTACTCCGTGCTGCGCAACGCGGCCGACGCTGAAGACGCTGTGCAGGAGGCGTTTGTACGTGTGCTGCGGCACCGCGAGACGCTGGTGGAAGTGCGCGACCAGCGGGTTTGGCTGATTCGCATTGTGTGGAACGTGGTGCTGGATCGCAAGCGCCGCATGAAGACCCGGCCGGAGACCGACGACGTGGCCGAGTTGGCGCGCGTGCTGCCAGTCGGCGGGTTGAGTGCCGAGGAACGCGTTGCCGCGGCGCAACATCACGCGCATGTGCTGGGCTGCGTGGAGCAGTTGCCCGCAAAGGAACGAGAGGTGCTGATGCTCTCGGCCTTCGAGGAGCTGAACAGCGTGGAGATTGCCTCCGTGTTGGGAATCAGCGAGTCCAGCGTACGGTCGAGATTGTTTCGCGCGCGCAACCTGATGGCCGGATTGTTGGACCATGCGAGGAGTTTGCGATGAACAGTGAACAGTGGTCAGTGGCCCGTGCCCCCATTCTGCTGTCATCCTGAGCGGAGCGCAGCGAAGTCGAAGGACCTGCGGTTGTTTTTGCATTTGCCTTTTATTGTTGTAACCCAATTGGACCAGAACACCAGGTGCTTGCTATGAACATTTCAAAGCAGAATCAATTCGCGAATGAAGCGTCGAGTCCGGCGGAAGCGACGCTACGGTTGATTGCTCGCCTCTCCGCACCCGAAGGGCTTGAGGAGCGCGTGCAGGCTGGATTGCGCACTGCGGCATTGGCGGAGTTGACAAAGGCGCGGATTTTGCGCTGGCCTGTGGCGCTGCGGCTGGACAATGACTGGATGCAGAATCTGGCGCGCGCGGCGGCTGCGGCGGCGATTGTTGCCGTGGTGGTCGGCGGCGGATGGAGTGTTTCTTCGCGCTTCCAGTCGGCTCAGCCGTCCAGCGCAATCGCGGTTCCGCTGCGCGGAGCCGGACAAACTGGACAAGCTGGATTTTCAAGCGCAGGAGCCATGCGCACACCGCAGACGCTCAACGGACCAATCGTGGCGCATCCGGCGACAGCCACCCCGGAGACGGGCAAAACTGCCGTAAAGAAGCCGGTTCTGCGCGGCAAGCCTACGGCTGCAAAGAAGGCCGTGGCTCGGACAGTGCCAGCGGAAAAATAATTGCAACGCGTTTTACGGGTGGCGATTTGATGTTACTGAATCCCACATCCCAAAAGCGTGACCTGGGGCACCGGGCTTCGATCAAACATCTGATGAATTTGAATAACCCCGAAAAGCATACCTCCGGGGCTAAAGCCCGCGTTCATCCTATTGGCATTATGCGGGGGTTGAAACCCTCGCCTCCCTCCAGATCGAATTTTTACCGCGCTTACGCTCCCTTGGTGACCATGCGGATGAGCATTCCCAGCAGAGCCAGCACCACCGCTCCCCAGAAGGCGGGAACAAAGCCGCGCACGTGGAAGCCGTGGACGATGTTCGATGCCAGCAGGATCATCAATCCGTTGATGACCAGCAGNNGCCGAGGGTGAGGATGCTGATGGGGAAGGTGATGACCTTTAGGACGAAGCCCACCGTGGCGTTGAGCAGGCCGATCACTAGCGCCGCTATCAGCGCCGGCCCAAGACCCCGCACATCAAAACCGGGCACAAGATTGGAAACAACCAGCAGGGCAACCGCGCTGAGGAGCCATTGAAGCAGAAGTCTGAGCATTGCAGAAAATCTCCTTGTCGTACTGTTGGCTTCATGCGGGGGTTGAAACCCTCGCCTCCCTCCGGAAAAACCTTCCCTCAGGGGCTAAAGCCCGACATTTCTATTGTTGCATTTGCGGCACGACTGAAGTCATGCCCTTTCAAAACATCGATTCATGCAACTCCTATTGCACGACTGAAGTCGTGCCCTTTCAATACAATCACTCGGCACAATCACTCGGCCAGCGGCGGCTCCATTTCCTCGGCAAGCCGTGAGTCACTGGTTCCCGGTGCGCCTTTGGTTTTGACCTTGGCGGTAGTCATCACGAATACTGCAACCACGATGGCTGCCATGCCAACAAACTCAGCTCGCTCCGGGCGTTCGTGTAGTAGAACGATTCCCAGCAGCACCGCGACCACCGGGTTCACATAGCAATAGGAGGAGACCTTGGCCACCGGCACGTGCTCCAGTAAATAGATGAAGGCGGAGTAGCCGACGAGCGAGCCGCCGGTGATGAGCCAGGCTTGCGAGCCGACGGAAGCCAGATTCACGTGGAAGTCGGGCCATTGTCCGAGAGCGGTTCCGAGCAGCGTGCTGAATGCGCCGGCGATGAGCATCTGCCAGGCCGCGGCCACAAAGCTGTTGACCGGCAGCCGCGCATGGCGCGAGAGGATGCTGCCCACGGCCCAGGCCAAGGCTCCTGCCAGCAATACGCCGATGGCCACGAGGCGCGTGTAATCCCCGGCGAAGCCGGTGCGCAGCGAGGGCCACATCAGCGCGGCCAGGCCGGCAAAACCCAGCACGATGCCCAACCAGCCGCGCACTGACAGCGGCTCGCCCCTGGGCAGCATCATCTCGGCCAGCGCCACGAAGAGAGGAATCGACGCCATCAACAGCGAAGCCAGCCCGCTGGAGATAGTCTTCTCCGCGTAGACCAGAGCTACATTGTTTACGCTGAGCAGGAAAAACCCAACCAGGCCGAGGATCAGCATGGTCCTGGGCGGCCACAGCAGGCGCAACCCGCGCCAGCGGCACCAGGCAAGCAGAATCGTTCCAGCGATAAAAAACCGCGTGCCGGCCAGCAGCAGCGGGGGCATCTGAGTCGCTCCGATGCGGATGGCCGTAAAGGTGGAACCCCAGAAGAAGTACACGCAGGCAAAGGACAGCACGATGGAGGCCGTGGAGGCCGTTTTCCTTGCAGGGTGTAGAGAAGAGTTCGCCATAGGTTGATTCCATGCTAATGCCCGGAGGCAGGGCGGCGCGGGTTCGCTGTACAACATGAGCGAAAATGTTTTATTCTCAATGCAGCGGGGATTTCATGCACAAGCGCAACCCACAACGACTGCTTGTACCGGCCACCAGGCGCTGGTCGCAGTCGCGCGCGCTCGGCCTCTGCCCTCGGCGCTACCTGCGCATACTCCCGCCTCTCACGCGACCTAGCCTCTTCGGCGGCGATTAGGTCAGTCCTGCCGAAGATTCTCTCCAACTCTATCTCGCCACTCAGGCGATGAGCAGTGGACCATCCCACCCCTTTGGGATCCGCGGCCGGGCATCGAACGGATGCCGCAAAGCCGCACAACCGAATTCGTCGAGGAGACAAGAAGATGACCAAGCAAGAATTGCATGCGCAATACGGGCCCAAACTCGTTTGTACGCTGCCCGGACCCAAGGCCAAGGCTGCTGTGGAGGCCGACGACCGGCTGATCTCGCCCAGCTACACACGCTCTTATCCGCTGGTTGCCAAGCGCGGGCGCGGCATCCGCGTGGAAGACGTGGACGGCAATGAGTTTCTCGATTTTGCGGCGGGCATCGCCGTGGCCTCCACCGGCCACTGCCATCCCGAAGTCGTCGCCGCCATTCAGAAGCAGGCTGCTGAACTGATCCACATCTCCGGAACGGATTTTTACAACGAGCCGCTCACCGACCTGGCTGAGAGATTATCCGCAATCGCCCCCATGCCCGGCCCGCACAAGTTCTTCTATGGCAACTCCGGCGCCGAGGCCATTGAGTGCGCTCTGAAGCTGGCGCGCTACCACACGGGACGCCAGAATGTGATTGCATTTCTGGGCGCCTTCCACGGGCGCACCATGGGCGCGTTGTCGCTGACCGCCTCCAAGCCGCAGCAGAAAAGGCGCTTTTCACCCCTGGTTCCCGGCGTGACGCATGTACGCTATCCATACGCTTATCGCGGCTGCACGGGCGGCGCGCAGGCAGAAGAAGCCTTCAGCCTGGGCTGCGCGCGCTACATCGAAGAGAAGCTCTTCAAGACGATTCTTCCGCCCGAAGAAGTGGCTGCTATTTTTGTCGAGCCGATTCAGGGCGAGGGCGGTTACGTGGTTGCTCCCGACAACTTCATGCGCGAGCTGCGGGGAATCTGCGACCGGCACGGCATTCTGCTGGTGGTCGACGAGGTGCAATCGGGCGCGGGCCGCACCGGCAAGTGGTGGGCGATTGAGCACACGGGCGTGGAGCCGGACATCGTTTGCATGGCCAAGGGTATCGCCAGCGGTATGCCGCTAAGCGTTTGCATGAGCCGGGCGGAAATTATGGATTGGGTTCCCGGCTCCCATGCGTCCACCTTCGGCGGCAATCCGGTTTCCATTGCCGCGGCGCTGGCCACGCTGGAGATTCTGTCGCGCGAGGGAATGGCGAATGCCGCCCGCGTGGGAGGCCTGATGCTGGAGCGGCTCGACGGCTGGAAGAAAACTCACCCGCTGGTGGGCGACGTGCGCGGACGCGGCCTGATGATCGGCATTGAGCTGGTGAAGGACAAGGCCACTCGCGAGCCCGCCACTGCCCTGCGCAACCGCGTGGAGACCCTGGCTTTTGAGCGCGGCCTGATGGTGCTGGGCTGCGGCGAAACCACTTTGCGGCTTTGCCCGCCGCTCATCGTCAACGAACAGGAAGCCACCGTGGCCCTCGACATTCTCGAGGAGGCGATCACGCTGGCGGAAAAGGAAAACCAACTCGCCTGAGCCAGCGTAGACGCGGCCTTGCATACGAAATAATTCGGGACTGACTGACAGGGATCGCTTTTCTGCACCCGTCTTCCATGCAAGCCCGATTTGCGCCTTTCGCTCATCTGGCGAGAGAATGGAATGCCATGGGATGGTTCGAGCAGATGCGGATCGGCTGCGAGGAGCGCGCGCTGGCCGACCTGGAATGGGTAACGCGCCGACGAGGCCATGCTGAAGAGCTGGCTGCCCACCTGGCCACTGGTATCGACGGCGAGAACGCGGCCTTTTTCCACCTGCGCCGCAAGGGTTACATCATGGTGGCGCGGCGCTGGTCTTCGGGCGATTTGCCGGGCGATGTGGACCTGATCGCCTGGCAAGGGCCGATGCTGTGCTTTGTCGAAGTGAAGACCCGCACCGCCCGCGACACCAATCCGGCCGAGATCACGGTGGACTCGCACAAGCGCTCGACACTCCGCCGCCTGGCTCGCCAATATGTTCGCCAGTTGCCCCAGGAGACTGCGCCACCGGTTCGCTTCGACGTGCTCAGCGTTTACCTGGTACCCGGTGAAAAGAAGGCGTTTCAGCACTTTGAAGGCGCGTTTGGCTGGAGTGAGCGGGAGGATTACGAGTGGAGATGATGAACATGACCAAGTTGGTCATGTTGCGCTATAATAAGCCTATGAGAACCGCGAAGATCAGCGAACTGAAGGCCAAACTCAGCGCCCACATCCGATACGTCAAGAATGGCGAGGAGGTGCTGATCTTTGACCGGAATACGCCTGTTGCACGGCTGGTCTCTCCCGGACCGGTTGCTCACGAAGACGAGCGCAGACAACGTCTGATCGCCAAAGGCATCATCTCACCGGCGAAAATGCCTCGCGTTGAAGGGCAAGTTTTGCCTGAGCCGCCGGGGCCGATGATCTCGCAATCGGTGATGGAGCAGGTCTGGCGTGAGGAGCGAGACAGTCGATGAGTTTGCCTTTCGCTTTTTGGGACACAAGCGCGCTCATCCCACTTTGCGTGTTGCAGAAACAAACTGCTCCTGCAAACATACTCTATGCAGGCTATGGAATTGCCGTATGGTGGACTACGCCAGTTGAAATCATGAGCGGACTGACTCGTCTTGAGCGAATGAACGAAATAAGCCGCGATCAATTTCTAGCTGGCAAGCAACGTGGGCAGGCTCTTGCAACAATCTGGGATACCATAGGCCCTTCCACTACCATTTTGTCCCGAGCATATTCGCTGCTTGAGCTTTATCCGCTGCGCGCCGCCGATGCACTGCAGTTGGCAGCGGCTTTGGATTACTTTGAAAAGTCGCCAAAGGGCAATGTCTTTATCACGGCCGATCAGCGTCTCGCGGATGCTGCTCGCCAAAGTGGCTTTTCAGTTGAGTTCCTTTAAAAACTGTGCGGAGTCTTATCCCCGTGCGTCCTCAAACTCCTCATGCCAGGCCATCTGAATGGCCTCCAGACGCGCCTCGTTGGACTTTTCCGGATCGTCGGCAAAGTCCGCCAACTCCGTCACGAAGCGATGCAGATCAGTAAAACGCACCGTCAACGGGTCCACGGCCGGATACTTCTCTTGCAGTTGAATGCCGATCTCCTCGGCGTCGGTCCACAGAATCTCGCGCGGCATGGTTCTGCTCCTTAGTTGTTATCGAGCATTTTGAATAATTCCTGCTCGCCATCCAACAGATGAAAGGCAATAAAGGTCATTGGCTCGGACTCCGAGGCATTGCCGAAGTTAGCCATCACCTCACCTGCCGGTTCGTGAAAGACAGAGCCGGCAGGCAGCGTCTGGACGGCTTCTCCTTCAAGTTGATAGAGAGCTGTTCCTTCGGCGATATATCCAACGACCGTGCATGGATGAAGATGCCGCCCTGCTTGCTGGCCGGGTTCGAGGCGTATCTCGCGCACATCGACAGCGGTAACATTCCGGTTGCCGATGATAGCTTTCAAACGTGGCTTTCGTACAATCGTCTGCAGAGTCATTGCTTCTCCTGAATTGAAGTTAGAAGTTATTACTTTTCTTCCGCCAATGCAATCGGCTTGCCTTCGGTAACGTAGTTGCGATTCCATGCGGGAATCTCAACCACATAGTCGCCAGGCCGGGTGATGACCGCCTGGCATCCCAACCGCGAATTCAATTGCTGATCGGCGGCCATGTCCAGCCGGTCCAATTCGTCGTCGTCCGCCGGCGTGAGTCCGCTCTCGCCCGCTTTGATCAGGACATGGCAGGTGGAGCAGGCGCAGACACCGCCGCAGGCGTGATCGAGAAAGATGTCGTGGTTCTCCGCCACATCGAGAAACGACATCGGCTTGCCGTGATGCTCATAGGGCAGCGCGCCAAACTCGAACTCCACCGTCTTCCCCTCGGGCAGAAAAGTGACGCGCACCAACTTTTCGGCGGGAATATTCTTTTCAGTTGATTCACTCATACAATTCCGTTCTTCAGCGCAAACTCGCTGATTTGCAGACCCACTCTATTTGAACTCCGCTGGCGCCATGGCGTGCGGCGCGGTGACGGTCTCAGCCAGTTCCTCGCCGGCTGCGTTCATGGTCTTGCCGCGCAGGGCGCTGGAGACGGCGGCCTCCATCATCAACTCCGCAAAGCGGCGCGTGGCGTGATCGAGAATCAGCGTCGCCTCGCGAATGGCGGCAGCATTCTCGCTCAGTTTCACTTTGTTCAGGTAGTCGCTGGCCAGATTGATGGCTGTCTTCTCGTCGCCGGTCAACTGATTCCACGCCGGGCTGGACGGCGCACGCTCGACCGCTGCCAGAATCGTCTCGGCCTCGCTGCGCGCCTCGATCAGCAGCCGCTTGGCAAAGTCCGCTTCCGCGTTGTCGAAGGAATCCAGAATCATGCTCTCGACCTGTTCGTCGGTGAGGCCATAGGTCGGCTTCACTTCGATCTGCGCTGCCTTTCCGCTGCGCTGCTCGCGCGCCGTAACGCGCAGGATGCCGTCGGCGTCGATGAGGAATTTCACTTCGATGCGCGGCAATCCGGCGTTCATCGGCGGAATGCCTTTGAGGTCAAAGCGCGCCAGGGAGCGGCAATCGGCGGCCAGTTCCCTCTCGCCCTGAACAACGTGAATGGCGACGTTTGTCTGGCCATCGACTCCGGTGGTGAAGTGCTCGGTGGCGGAAGCGGGAATCGTGGAGTTGCGCTGGATAATCCGCGCGACAGTCCCGCCCAGCGCTTCTATGCCCAATGAGAGCGGCGTTACGTCGAGCAGCAGCATCTCCTCAGTAGACTTGGATGAGCCGGCCAGAATGTTGGCCTGCACCGCAGCGCCCAGCGCCACCACCTCGTCGGGATTGAGTTCCGTGTGCGGGCGTTTGCCGCGAGCGGTGAGGTGAAAAAGTTCATCGACGAGTTGCCGTACCGCGGGGATGCGCGTGGAGCCGCCGACCAGCACCACTTCGTCAATCTGCTCCGGTGTGAGGCCGGCGTCGGCGAGCGCCTGCTTGCAAGGCCCGGCCGTGCGCTTGAGCACCGGATCGATCAGCATCTCGAAACCCGCGCGTGAAATTTCGCGCTGATAGCGGTCGCCGTTGGGCAGCTCGATATCGAAATGCGCGGCAGATTCCGTGGAGAGCTTGATCTTGGCTTCAATAGCGGCCTTGCGCACCGCCTGCACCGCGCCCGGATGCTGCCGCAGATCGATGCCGTGCTCGGCGTGAATCTCGTTGAGCGCGATGGCCAGCAGCAGGTTGTCGATGTCGTCGCCGCCCAGGTGCGTATCGCCATTGGTGGACTGCACCTCGAAGATGCCGTCACTCAGCTTGAGAATTGAAATGTCGAATGTACCGCCGCCCAGATCGTAGATGGCAATTGTGCCAGTTTTGGCGCGGTCGAGGCCGTAAGCCAGCGCGGCCGCGGTAGGTTCGTTGACCAACCGCAGCACTTCGAGGCCAGCCATGCGCCCCGCGTCTTTCGTGGCTTGGCGCTGCGCGTCGTTGAAGTAAGCCGGCACGGTGATGACCGCCTGCATGACCGGCGCGCCAAAGAAGCGCTCGGCGTTGCGCTTGAGCTGACGCAGGATGTAGGCGGAAATTTCCGGCGGCGTGAAGCGAAGCTCGCCCAGTTGAATGCGGGGAACTTCACCGGCCTCAGAGTCCCCGGCAAGGCGGAAGGGAAACAGCTTCAACTCTTCCTGAATCTCTTCGAGGCCGCGGCCCATCAGCCGCTTGACGGAGTAAATCACCCGCTCCGGCGTCTGGATCAGAGCCTTGCGCGCGCTGTTGCCAACAGTAACCGTGGGCCGATAGCCACCGGCTGGGACTGGGTCCGGAATGGGATCAAGCGCCACCACCGACGGCACCAGATTCGAGCCGTCCGCGCCGGGAATCACCATCGGCGTGTCGCCCTCCATGGTTGCGACCAGGGAGTTGGTGGTTCCCAAATCAATTCCGACAACGCGTCCTTCCGCCATTTGTTCTTTCATGCTCCCAATACTTCATTCACGTCTCGTACCAGATTGCTGAGGTAGCGCCGGCGGTCGAGCAGCGCCACCATTTCCTTCTGCGCGGAACTGCGTTTAACGTTATCGCCCTCATCCCACGCATCCCACTCGGAGCGCAAATCCTCGTCCACCGCTTCCAACAGGACGTGGTATTTTTCCCTTGCCTGGGTCAGGCTTGCTTCAAGCGCGAAATCCGTTTCGCCTGACTTCCGCGCCGCTCGCATCTCTTCGAGTTGCATATTCAACTCGAAAACCTCTTCCAGCAGGTCAGCGGGGGCGCGCGCGCTTTTTTCTTCTTTGCTTTCATCGCCGGCGCTAAGCTCCGCGCCCAGCAGTTTGAGCAGGTATTCGGTGCGGCGCAGCGGATCTTTGAGAGTGCGATAGGCGTCGTTGAGCAGCGCGGTGTCGGCCAGGCTCCACTGCTTTTCGTTGTCCAGGGCACGGGCAAAGCGGTCGGGATGCAGCTTGCGGCTGAGGCGATGAAACTCGTGCTCCAGCTTGGCCAGATCGAGATTGAGCTTTGGTTCCAGGCTGAAGACAGAAAAATAATCGCCGCCGGGTGGAGGCTGAATCTTGCTGCAATGCGGGCAAAATAGCGTGGAATCGTTGTGGCCAATGGAACACGACCAACAGGCTATGGGTACAGCGGAATCGAGAACCTTGAACATGATTGCACTCTTGCGTCTTTCGAAAAACTCCTGCAGTGAAGGGTACGGACTTTAGTCCGTACATGAACCGCGCAAAAACAACGCGGGCTTTAGCCCCTGAGGGAATTAGAGGCAAGCAGAAGATTTCCCTCAGGGGCTAAAGCCCATTTTCTGCTCTGCCTTAGATGTACGGGCTAAAGCCCGTACCCTTCATGAAAACGACGAACCACAGCCGCAAGAGCGCGTGGAGTTGGGGTTGATGAAGTTGAATCCCTGGCGCATCAGCGTCTCTTCATAGT
>PMGP01000233.1 GCA_003156235.1 Acidobacteriaceae bacterium | reverse complement strand
AGGGCGAAGCGGTACTCCTGGCAGATGCACTGTACGGCGCGCTGTTGGGCTTCTTTGTGGCTGCTCAAAAAGTTGAGGAAACGCCCGCGCTCAACCGGGCGCAACTGCGCCGCTGTCAGCGATTCGGCCGAGACCTCGTAAACGCCATGCGAAAGCAGGGCATAGAGCCCCAGCACGGAGCCTGGGCCGGCGACGCGAACGATCATGTGACGGCCGTCGGAGCGTCCGGCGGTCAGCTTGAGGTAACCGTCGCAAATCAGATAAAGGCAGCGGGATTCTTCACCCTGGGAGAATAAGGCGGCCTGCGCGGGCAATGAGATGGTGCTGGTGACCAGTTCCAGCTCGGCCAGAACGGCGCTACCTAACGAGCAAAACCATCCGGGCCGGCGATTGGCGCAGGCGGCGCAACCCAGCGGCGCCTGCCGGTCCAACCAAGATTGCCGTTATCGCCTTTCAGGTGGCCGTCGCCCAAACCAATGAAGGCCAGCGAAACTTCTCTGACCTGCAAAAGAAGTTCGACCCCAAGCGCCAGCAGCTCAAGGCTCTGAGCGATGAGGTCGATGGCCTGACCAAGCAGCTCCAGGCGCAGGGCGACAAGTTGAGCCCTGCCGAGCAGCAGTCCCGCGCCAAGGCTATCGAAGACAACAAGAAGAAGTTGGAGCGCGAGGCCGAGGACGCACAAAACGACTTCCAGGCGGAGATGTCGGAACTCTACAACGGCTTGGCAGCCAAGGTCTACGATGTCCTGGCCAACTACGCGCAGCAGCAGGGTTTTACCGTGGTCTTTGACGTGACCGGCAGCCAGCAACAGGCTCCCATTGTGCTCTACGCCAGCGAGTCCACCAACATCACCAAGCAGATCATTGACGCCTACAACCTGAAGTCGGGTGTGCCCGCTCCTCCGGCTCCGCCGGCTGGATCAGTACCGGTCGCCAAGCCGGCCCCGGCCGTCAAGGCGCCTGCTCACCAATAGGCTTCGCCGCCTAACGGCAAGAGCCCTGCATCGCGCGGGGCTCTCGCCGTTCTGTATCGCTACTTATCATTGGTCGCCGGCTGTGCTATCCAGCACTTCTTACGGCTCGTTCATGTGGATAAATCTGTGGATTTCTTTCGTGAATCCAGTCAAAAAAATCAATTATTTTCCTCTTGCTAAAAACTGGTTCTTTTGATACACAAGGTAACCCCTTATTTATCAATCACTATCAGCAGAATGCCCTGTCCCGTGTGCTGTGCACCGCTGATCGGGCACTTTTGCCCGCTTGCCGGGGTTATCCACAAATCCATGTCAACAAATTGTGAATTGAATCACAAACCGCCGCCTACTTCTGCCCATCTTCACCAATACGCAGAATGGCCAGGAAGGCTTCCTGCGGGATGTCCACCTTGCCGATCCGCTNNGGCTCACCGTCTCGCGGGAGATAATCTTGGCTCCGATGGCGGCCTGAATAGCCACCTCGAACTGCTGGCGGGGAATCAGTTCGCGCATCTTGGAGACCAGCGCCCGGCCCCGCTCGTAGGCGACGTCCTTGTGCACAATCACCGAGAGCGCATCCACCGGCTCGCCGCTGACCAGGATGTCCAGTTTGACCATGGGCGACTCCCACTCCCCGGCCAGTTGATAATCCAGCGACGCATAGCCGCGCGAGATCGACTTCAGCCGGTCGTAAAAATCCAGAACAATCTCGTTGAGCGGAAGCTCGTAGGTCAGCAGCACGCGCGTGGACGTGACGTACTCAAAGTTCAACTGCCTGCCGCGCTTTTCTTCCACCAGCTTGAAGATGCCGCCCACGTATTCTTCGTTGGTAAGAATCTTGGCGGTGATCACCGGCTCGTGGATCGAGTCGATATTGGTCGGATCGGGCCAGCGCGAGGGGTTGTCCACCTCCATCACGCTGCCGTCTGTCATCGTGATGTGATAGCGCACACCGGGAGCGGTGGTGATCAGGTCCAGCTCGTACTCCCGTTCCAGCCGCTCCTGAATGATCTCCATGTGCAGCAGGCCGAGAAAGCCGCAGCGGAAGCCGAAGCCCAGCGCCACCGAGCTTTCCGGCTCGAAGAAGAACGATGAGTCATTCAGCCGCAGTTTTTCCAGCGCGTCCCGCAGCAGCGTGTGCTCATGTGAGTCCACCGTGTAGAGGCCGGCAAAGACCATCGGCTTGATGTCTTCAAAACCCGGCAACTGCGTGGCCGCGGGACGGGTGTCGTCGGTCACCGTGTCGCCGATCTTGGTGTCGCTGACCGTCTTGATGGTCGCCGCAAAGAATCCCACTTCGCCGGCCAGCAGTTCTCCAATCTCCACCGGCTTGGGCATCAGCACGCCCATCGACTCCACTTCAAATGCTTTCCCATTCGACATCAGCCGGATGCGCTGCCCCTTGCGCATCGTGCCCTGCATCACGCGCACCAGCACGATCACGCCGCGATAGGCATCGAACCAGGAGTCGAAGATCAGCGCCTGCAACGGGGCGTCCGGGTCGCCGGTGGGCGGCGGCAGGCGATGAACAATGGCCTCCAGAACTTCGGACACGCCCTGCCCGGTCTTGGCGCTCACAGCTATCGCATCCGTCGCGTCCAGGCCGACGGCCTTCTCAATGGCCTCCTGCGTCCGCAGAATGTCCGCCGAGGGAAGATCGATTTTGTTGATGACTGGAATAATTTCCAGCCCGTGGTTGATGGCCAAGTAGGCGTTGGCCAGCGTCTGCGCCTCCACGCCCTGGCTGGCGTCCACCACCAGCAGCGCCCCCTCGCACGAGGCCAGCGAGCGCGAAACCTCGTAGCTGAAGTCCACGTGCCCCGGCGTGTCGATCAGGTTGAGCTGGTAGGTATTGCCGTCGTGCGCCTTGTACATCATGCGCACCGCGTGGGCCTTGATGGTGATCCCCCGCTCCCGCTCCAGATCCATGTCGTCCAGAATCTGCGCCTGCATCTCCCGCCCCGTCACCGAGCCGGTAAACTCCAGCAGTCGGTCGCTCAGCGTCGACTTCCCGTGGTCGATGTGGGCAATAATCGCAAAATTTCTGAGGAAGCGAGCGTCCATTTTGGCTTGGTAAAAGAGGCTTTTCGCGCCCTTGCGGCGCGCATGTCCCCATGCCATAGCTTATCATCGGGATAGAGTCTTCCGTCGGCAGGTCAGCCGCATCTCTTATGCGCCTTGTTCGTATGGGTTATCGATTCTTCGGCTGCGCCGTGCTGGTCCTCTCGCTGGCGGGCTGCGACCCCACTGCGCACACGGGCGCTTCTCCGGGCGCGCAGCCGCAATCCACCGCTCCCGCGCTCACGTTAGGCGCAAACTCGGCTGAGCCCACGCAGACCGCCGTTCCAACGCCGCATAAGCCCTCCCGTGAGCAACAGCGGGTGCGCTTGCTGATCCAGCAGGTCGATGACGCCTACGCCCGCGGCGAGGCTGAATATCACAAGGGGCGTTTGCGCGAGGCCAAGCTGGAGTTCGATCGCGCCGTGGACCTGATGCTCACCTGCGGCATCGACATCAAGAGCAATACCGAGTTGCAGGAGGAGTTCGACCGCATCGTGGACGGCGTCAACGTCCTCGAGATGGAGGCCCTCAAGCAGGGCAACGGCTTTGTCCAAAAGGAGGAGGAGACGCCCGCCGACGTGGCGGAGAACGTAACCTTCGAGGTGGACCCTAACATTGTGGCCAAGGCCCGCGCCGATCTGGCTACCACCAACTCCGATCTCCCCCTGGTGGTCAACGACTACGTGGCCGCCCTGATCAACTTCTTTGCCAATACAAAAAAAGGCCACAACACCCTGCTTCATTCGTTTGAGCGCGCCGGCCGCTACAAGGCAATGATCCAGCGCGTCATGGCGGAAGAGGGCGTGCCACAGGATTTGATTTATCTGGCGGTGGCCGAGTCGAGCTTCAATCCGCGCGCGTTGAATCGCAAGTCTCACGCCGGCGGAATGTGGCAGTTCATGCCGCACGGAAATTACGGCCTGGTTCGCAACGCCTATGTCGATGAGCGATTCGATCCCGAAAAATCCACCCGCGCCTACGCCCGATACATGAAGTTCATCTACAGCCAGTTGGGCGACTGGTATTTGTCCATGGCTGGCTATGACTGGGGCTCCGGCAATGTGCAGCGCGCCGTCGAGAAGACTGGCTACGCCGACTTCTGGGAACTCTACAAGCGCAACAACCTGCCTGCGGAGACCCGCAACTACGTGCCGGAGATTCTGGCCGCCATCATCATCGCCAATCATCCCGCGCAGTATGGCTTTGACGAAGTCACACTCGATCCGCCGGTGTTGACCGACACGGTGACCATCAACTACACGGTGAGCCTCCGGCTGGTGTCGGATATTGTGGGCGTGCCGGTGGATGAATTGACGGCATTGAACCCCAGCCTGTTGCGGCTCGTTACACCGCCTGACGCTTCGTTCGATCTGCATCTGCCCGGCGGCACGTCGGCGCTCTTCGAGCAGCGCATTGCTTTGATTCCGGAAGGCAAGCGCAATGCATGGCGCTACCATCACCTTGCGCCTGACGATACGCTGGCCTCGGTGGCGCTCAAGTATCGCGTGACAGAAGCGGCGCTGGCCGAGGCCAATCATCTGCGCGCGCACGATGGCGTCGAGGGCATCGAGGCTCTCCTGGTTCCCGCGCCGCCGGTCGCCGAGCCCGTGACGCATCCGCGGCTCTATACCGCGCGCAAGGGTGAGACGCTGGTCACCATCTCCGACCGCTTCGGCGTCTCGCTCACCCAGTTGCGCCGCTGGAACAGGATCACCGGCTTCAAAGTGCAGCCCGGGCAGCGTATCTATGTGGCCGATCCCGCCACTGTTACCCGCGCCACAACGCGCGCGCATCGCGCCTCCGGCCCTCAGGCAGGCGCCGGTCAGCGCCGGCCCGCGCCGGCAAACAGCGTTGCGAAACACTCTGCGCCCCGCGCCGCGCCAGGGAAGAGCAACGCGCCTGCCGCGAAAAAAGCGCCTGCGAATCATCCCGCCGCCTCAGCCGCAGCGAAGAAAAACGGAACCGCAAGCGCAAGAAAATCCTCCGCGAAGAAATCCGCCGCCCCCGCCAAGGCTCACACAGCAAAATAATATTTTTCGAAAACTGCATTTCGTGCTTGTCAATCGCTGGTCTTTGCGTACAATCTATTGTTAGTAGAATCCCGTGAGCGGAAAAGGGATTTTCCGCCGCGCGAAAATGAAGATGCAAATTTGTGCAGCGGCAGGCCGCTGGAGGCAATGGGATGGAAGAAGTGTTCAGGATGTACGCGATGAGCGACGGCGATGCAAATTCTAAGCCGCTCGCGTTTGAGTCCGATCACGACGACTTTGAAGAGGATGAAGAGGTTGAATCCTTTAGTGTGCTCACCTCCTCGGATGACGACGAGGGAGTGGCTCAAGAGTCGGTGATCGTGGCCGTGGCAAAACCAGCATCAAAACCGGCCCCTCGTAAGGCCGCAAAGAAAAAGGCTCCCGCAAAGAAGGCTGCCACGAAGGCTCCGGCCAAAAAAGCAGCCGCGAAAAAAGTTGTGGCCAAAAAGGCCGCAAAGAAGTCCGCCGCAAAGAAGAAAGCTGGCGCAAAGGGCGGAAAGGCTGTGGCCAAGAAGGCCGCTGCCGGCAAGAAGAGCGCCAGAAAATCAAACAAACGAGGTAACAAGTTGGCCGTTAAGAAAGCAGCAAAGAAGGCGCCTGCCAAGAAAGTAGTCAAGAAGGCAAAGGCGAAGAAGGCAGTTGCCAAGAAGAAGGCTCCTGCGAAGAAAAAGAAGGCCGCTGTGAAGAAGTAGGCAACCAATAGCAGCGACTGCCTGAAATTCAAGGCAAGCAAAAAAGCCCGGCTCACGCCGGGCTTTTTTGCGTCTCCGCTCAGGATGTCATCCTGAGCGGAGCATAGCGGAGTCGAAGGACCTGCGGTTGCTATTGCCTCTCTTCAATTCTACTGTTTTGGACCGGACGAATAACTTGCCAGTGCCGCCAGAACCTCCGCGGAATGGTGCTGAACCTCTACCTTGGTCCACACCCTGGCGATCTTGCCCGACGGGTCGATGAGGAAGGTGTTGCGGTTGGCGATGGTGATGGGGCCAAAGTGGCCCAGCGAGCCGTAGGCCTCCACCACCTTGTGCGCCGGGTCGGCCAGCAACCGGAAGGTCAGCCCCTCCTTGGTGCAGAACTGTTTATGGCTGTCGGGCGTATCCACGCTCACGCCCAGAATCACCGCGTTGGCGGCGTCAAATTGCGCTTGGTCGCGCTGAAAGTTATGCGCCTCGATGGTGCAGCCCGAGGTCATGTCCTTGGGATAGAAGNNACCCACTTGCCGCGAAAGCTCGAGAGCGAAATCTCGGAGCCGTCCTGCGACGGCAGTGTGAAGCCAGGCGCAACCTGCCCTACGTCGGGTAAAGCCTGATCATTTTCTCCGGCAGCGCGAACAGCGACTACCGCAACCGATGCAACCGCAACCACAACAAGGATAAGGATAAGGGGAATTCTCACAGTGAACCTCCAGATGATTGGATGGGGAAGGTGCCAGCCGGGACGCAGAGAGTTGTCGGAATCCGCAATAAGGCCGTTTCTCGGATAGTGAAAAACATGGGTGCCCCATCAAAGAGGCCTGAGTAGAAGTGCTCCATGCCGGCAGCCACCCATCGCCCGCGCCGTAGGCGCAATGGTTATTAGCCCCGCGCTTCAGCGTGGGGTCGGCGAGACCAACAATTCATCCGGAGTCCCGTAGGGACGGCGTTTATGCTCCGCGCCCTTCTCATATTTGTTGCGAGAAGAATAAAATTACAATCCGGCCACTGTTCACTGTCCACTTACAACGGCAATCCCCGCCTCATTGGCCCTCTTCAGCAGCGCTTCTCGGTCAAAGAGCAACGTCCTCCCGGCCTCCAACGACAGGCAGCTCGCCCCGGCGCGGATCATCGTCTCCACCGTAGCCATCCCGATCACCGGCACATCGAAGCGCATATCCTGATTGGGCTTGGCCACCTTGACCACCGTAAGCCGCCGCTCCAGCGTTGATGCATCGCTCTCCAGCGTCTCCATCAGCCGCCCGGCGCGCTCTATGGCCGCGTCGGTCCCCTCCATCGCCTCCACCGCCACGCAGGCCTGTGCCGCCACCACCACCGTCTGCCCAATGTCGAATCCCGCCACGGCGCGCGCCACGCTCAGCCCGTACTCGATGTTCCTGCGCTCCTCCTCGTCTGGAGCGCGCTCGGTCAGCACGCCCTCCTCGGCCAGCAGCGGCTCCAGAAATGTCGTGGAACTCATCAGCTCAATGCCCTCATGCGCGAGCACCTTAGCCACCGCCCCGATTAGCCTGTCCGTCGAACGGATCGGCAAGCTCAGCAGCAGCTTGGCCAGCCGCCAATCCGGCCGGATGCTGGAAAAAATCTGCTNNATCTGCTTGTGCTTCACCTGCCCGGCCATCACCGCCTTGGTGACGCCTTCCTTGTGAAAGGTTTCAATCAGCCGCGACAGCTCGCCCAGCGAAAGCCAATGAACCGTAATTCCGCTGTCCTCAGCCGCGCGCCGGTCCATCTCCGCGTCCGTCTCCTCGCGGAGAGCCGCCACCACGACACTCAGCCCCTGCGCCCGCGCCGCATCCAACAGCAAAAACGGAAACCGCCCGTTGCCGGCAATAAGGCCAAGTTTCATAGCTACTTGATCACCCCGCGCTCGCTGCGCTCCAGAAACGCAGCCAGCAGCGCCACGTCCTCGCCCTCCAGCTCCTTGATCTTTTCCAGCGCCTGCGACGTGTTCAGCTTTGCTGCCAGCAGCAGCCGGAATGCCTTCTGCAACACCTGCAATCGTTCCGCCGAAAACCCACGCCGTTGCAAGCCCACCTTATTAATGCCGAAGGCCTTGTTCTCCCGCTTGGACGAGGTCAGCGAAAACGGCAGAACATCTTGAGTTACGATGGTCCCGCCGCCGATGAACGCATACTTGCCGACGATGCAATGCTGGTGAACCGGGCAAAACGCGCCCACCGTCGCGAAGTCTTCAATGATCACGTGCCCGGCCAGCGTAGCGCAGTTGGCCAGAATGCAATGGCTGCCCACCTGGCTGTCGTGGCCGATATGCGCGCCGGCCATCAGCAAACAATCGCTGCCCAGCCGCGTCACGCCGCCGCCGCCCACCGTCCCGCGGCTGATTGTCACACACTCGCGAATCGTGTTGTCGTCGCCCATCTCCAGCGCCGTCGGCTCGCCGCCGTACTTCAAATCCTGCGGGGCAATGCCCACCGCGCAAAACGGATGAAAGACATTCCGCGCGCCGATGCGCGTCCGCCCCTCCAGCACCACGTGCGAGATCAGCGTGCAATCCTCGCCCAGCGCGACCTCCGGCCCAATCGTGCAGAACGGCCCCACCGTGCACGAAGCCGGAACCACGGCTCCCGCGGCAATCACCGCACTGGGATGGATGCTCACTCCGCCGCCTCGGGCTGTGCCTCGCCTGTCACCGCTTCCGTCTGCGGCGTCCGGTTCACAATCGAGCAGGTCAGGATCGCCTGGCAAGCCAGCTTGCCCTCCACAAAGGCGTTGGCCTGCATGCGCCCCAGCCGGCTCTTGAACGCCAGCACGTCCACCTCGATGCGCAATTGATCTCCCGGCGTCACCGGCCGGCGGAACTTGGCCCGCTCAATCCCCGTGAAGACCGCCAGCTTTTTGTGCCGGTCGGGAATCTCGTTCATCATGATGATGGCCCCGGCCTGCGCCATCGCCTCAATCACCAGCACGCCCGGCATAATCGGGTAATCCGGAAAGTGGCCCTGAAAATAGGGCTCGTTCATGGTGACGTTTTTGATGGCCACCAGGCGCTTGCCGCGCTCAAACTCGACCACTCTGTCGATCAACAGAAAGGGGTAGCGATGGGGAAGTAAACCCAGGATCTCCTGGATGTCGAAGGTCATGCACGTCTCCACAGAGCGGCGGACGTAGCTGCTGTGCGCTCTAGTGGATTATATCGAAAGCCCCGCGACGTATACGTATTGCCGTTACTTCTTGATGCGGCCCGTGGCCACGTCCACGCTCCAGAAATCCGCCGGCAACTCCTGGTTATACTTCACATGCACCAGAAAATACTGCCGCGTCATATCGTCGTTCTTGAAGCGCGTAATGGTGAACGGCGTGGGAAATCCGTCGATGGTGTGGTAGTCGTCGTACTCTTCGACGTCCGTGTTTTTGTCCTTGTAGACCGGGTCGCGCCACTGGAAAGTTCTCCGTAGCGGCAGGTGGGTATCGACGTCCATCAGAATCGTAACTACTTCATTTTCAGTGGAAATCAGCGTCACCTGGTCCGCCAGATGCCGCTCTGCCAAGTGCTGTCCCTCGTAAATCAAAATCGTCTTTGGGTCGTTGAGCCAAACCTTGACAACAGTCTCGATGGAGTGATCGCGGCGGCGCAGAAAGTCGTNNCGGGCCACGCGTGGTACTCCCAGTACTCGGTGGCGCCTCCCGAGGGCTGGCCATGAAAGAAGGCTGCCACGCGCCCCTCGCGCATCTGGTTTTTCATGTTGAGCCAAGCCTGCCCGCCCAAGGCCTGCACCATGGCGTCCAGC
>PMGP01000040.1:1907-2972 GCA_003156235.1 Acidobacteriaceae bacterium | reverse complement strand
TGCAGGAGATCGTCAAGCGCGCACAAGCCGATTTGGAGTTGGCGCAGCAAACCGAAGATGAAATTCGTCGAAGGTTTAACCAGCAACAGGCGGATGCTAGCAAGCTTAATCAGAAAGCTGTCCAATTTGCAGTGTTGAGCCAAGAGGCCTCTTCACGCGAAAAGTTGTATGAAGACCTCTACACCAAACTACAAGAAGCAAATCTCTCCGCAAATGTCCAGTCTACGAATATTACTGTCATAGATCCAGCGCGCTCTCAATCCGTTCCCGTCCTCCCGAAGCGCAGGTTAAACCTGGAACTTGGACTGCTGTCTGGAATTCTCCTTGGATTTGCGATAGCGTATGGCTTGGACAGCTTGGATCAGACGGTGAATAATCCGCTGGAGATCGAGGAGATTACGGGGAGGCCAGTGATCGGCGTAATTCCGGAGTTTGGCGAGACGGGCATGGCCTATGGGGCGCGACTCGCACACGGCGCTCGATGGCTTGGGAAAAAGCATAAAGGAGCCCCGGAAAAGCCTTCCCNNCGGGGGAGGTCCCAAAACCATTTTGGTGACTAGCTGTGTCCCAGGCGAAGGCAAGACTACCCTGACGAAAAACTTGGGCGTAGCCTACGCACAGCATGACAAGAAGGTCCTAATTATTGAGGCCGACATGCGTCGCCCGCGAATGCTAAACAAGGAAGAATTTTCCAACAAATTGGGCCTCAGCACTGTGCTGTCAGGTTTCTCTACAAGCGACGAGGCTATTCATCGCGGCGTGTATGTGCCTACCTTGGATATACTACCGGCNNGGCCCATATCCACCAATGCCATCTGAACTGCTGGGATCAACAGCGTTTAATGACCTGCTGGAAGAATTCCGCTCTTGCTACGACGCTATCTTGATCGATAGTTCTCCGTCCCTCCTTGTAACTGATGCAGTTTTGATCTCTCAGAAGGTAGATGTCACCATTTGGGTGAGTCAACTCGGATCCGTTACAAGGCCACAACTTGACCGCGCGGTTCGTCTCATTGAACAAAATCGGATGCCGGTGATTGGCTTTGTGGCGAATAGAATGAGCCG
>PMGP01000040.1:0-1901 GCA_003156235.1 Acidobacteriaceae bacterium | reverse complement strand
AAGGCCAACCGCGTCGACGTTGGTGGCGAGTGATATTACAAAGTTGAAGCTGGCCCCCGGATTTCTGGTGGGCCTCAATGTGCTCGATGACACTGACTTCGCAGGAAGTTTTCGCATCGACGAGCAAGGCGACATTGAACTTCCTATTTTAGGGAGCATACACGTTGCGGATGAAACTGTTTCTGAAGCAAGAGTCCAAATCCAGAAAAAGCTTCAAGATGAAGCGATTTTAAAGAATCCTCAGGTCATTCTGACGTTACTGGAATACACTGCACCCGAAGTAACCATCATAGGAGAAGTGGGAAGTCCGGGAAAGTATCCGCTGCTGGTTCCGCACAAACTAGTTGATGTTTTGGCGGTAGCGGGAGGGCCTACGGCGATGGCGGGCAATGAAATCCAGATCACCCGCGGCAGTGCGGACACCAAACCGGTTCTTGTCCACTACTCAAAAGGCACCGATCCACAGTTGGTTGAGAATGTCATCATATACCCTGGGGACACTATACAGATAAAGCGGGCCGGCGTCGTATACGTGCTGGGAGCTGTAAATCGGCCGGGCGGGTACGTAATGCAGGAAGAGAACACGCTCAACGTACTGCAAGCCATTACGCTAGCTGGTGGAACGTCGGTGTCGGCGAAGACCGGCACGATTTATCTTTTGCGCAAAAATGCCGATGGCACTGTAGAAAATATTGCTCTTCCCTACCAAAAAATGATTCAAGGGAAGTACGCTAACACGCAACTGCACGCACTGGATATACTCTACATGCCGACAAGTATGATCAAAACGATTCTTGCAAATAGTGGCCAGGCTATCATCAGCACGGCGGCTTCTTCATCCATTTATACTGTGATGAATCACTAGGCTACTGGGGTTTCGGACGCTGATAACTTGGAATTCTTTAGACGACAATTACACTAACTATTAAACAGCAAAGTGAAGCGGATCGCGATCTGACAAACCTTGACTTGCTGCGTGCCGTTGCGGTTGGTCTTGTTTTTGTCGGTCATCTCATGGGGACCATGAGAGTACGTGCCCTTGGCGATCTCGGGCATTTGGGTGTCCTTCTTTTCTTTGTTCACACCTCGCTTGTCCTCATGTTGTCCATGGGGCTTCTCGATATGTCCGGTTCCAGACTTTATATCTCATTTCTTGTCCGAAGAATATTTCGAATTTACCCGTTGAGTGTTCTGGCTGTTCTCTTGGTTGTTGCCTTTCGTGTTCCTTCCGCCTCCTGGGGAACGGGATTTGTGTGGCCTGGCTGGCCGGAACTTCTCTCAAACATACTGCTCACTCAAAACATCACCCATAGCGGATCAGTCGACTGCGTTCTCTGGTCCCTGCCCTTCGAAGTGCAGATGTATGCTGTCCTGCCTCTTCTCTACATCCTGATTCGCCGCTTCCCGTCGCTGCGGTCGACGTTGCTGATATGGCTGGCGGGGGTTGCCATTGCGGGACTGGAGTATTCGCTGCGGGGCCCTGCGTTTGACTCCGAATTCTTGCTCTTTCGCTATTTCCCTTGCTTCCTGGAGGGAGTGTTTGCATGGCGGCTCTTGGCGACACAGAGGTGTCGGTTTCCCGGCGCACCTTGGATCGTCTTTCTCATGGTTCTCATCATGCTTTACCGGGTGGAAGATGTTTTCCGAGTCTACGGACCGAATTGGCTTGCTGCTCTTCACGGTGCGGTCAAGAACGATCACCGCATCTGGCTGCCACCATACTTTGATCTGGTGCGCGATTGGGTTTTCTGCGGAATAACGGGGCTGGCGATTCCCCTTTTCGCGGAACTCACAAATCGTTGGCTCAACGCAGTCACCAAAAGGGTCGCTCAGTATTCCTATGGAATTTACGTTTGCCACGTTCCCATTTTGTGGCTTTGCTTTACAAGACTGCATATCGG
>PMGP01000029.1 GCA_003156235.1 Acidobacteriaceae bacterium | reverse complement strand
TCTCGGCGTAAGTGTATCCGGATATCACCAACACATGGCCCGGCGGCGGGAGATAGCGCGTCGCCGGCATCTGAGCGATGAAGCACTACTGGTGCACATCCGTGCGGCGTATGCGGAGAACCGTGGAGCCTATGGCTGGCCGCGCATCTGGCGAGAGTTGGTGAAGCGCGGCATCCGCGTGGGCAAGCAGCGAGTGCAGCGGCTGATGCAGCAGCACGGCATTCGCGCCCGTGGCAAGCGGCGGTTCCGTGTTGCGACCACTGACAGCGGGCATGATCTGCCTATCGCGCCCAACTTGTGAACTGCAACTTCACCCCGGCCGCGCCCAACCAGGCGTGGTCGGGTGACATCACGTATATCGCCACCGAGGAAGGCTGGTCGTTTCTGGCCGTCGTGATCGATCTGTTCTGCCGTAAGGTGGTGGGCTGGTCAATGCGACCGGACCTGCGTCGCCGCTTGGTTATCGACGCCTTGGAGATGGGCCTGTTTCAACGCCATCCGCGGAAAGGAGAACTGATTTTCCATAGTGATCATGGCAGTCAGTACGCCAGCGAGGATTTCCGCCAGGTACTGGAAAAGCACGGCATCCTGGCTTCGATGAGCCGCAAGGGCAACTGCTGGGACAACGCCGTGACCGAGACGCTGTTCGGATCGCTGAAAGTGGAGCGGCTACACGGTGAGCGCTTTGAAACCATCCGACAGGCCAAGGACACGGTGCTGGCCTGGCTGCTCTGGTATAACCGCCAACGCATGCACTCAACCCTGAACTATCTCAGCCCGGCTGAATTCGAAAGCCGCTGGGAGAACCCAGGCACGCAGGCCGCCTGACCGTTATGGGATACACATTCTGAGAGCAAGGTCAGAGCGAGACGAATCTGTAAACTATACGGAATAATACGATTCTATATTGGGGCGGCTAGTGGGGATCGAACCCACGACATCCTGAGCCACAGTCAGGCGTTCTGCCACTGAACTACTGCCGCCATCTTCTTGAACGATTGTAGCATTTGCCGCGTTGAAACAGAAGGCGCGTGGTTTGGCCGAAGCGGCCCAAAGCGATTTGCTCCAACAGAATCGAACGCAAGTTGCGCGGCTGTGCGCGGTTGGCAGAAATCCGCTTCGGGGTACAATAAAAAGAAGAATCGGGGCGTAGCGCAGTCTGGTAGCGCATCTGCTTTGGGAGCAGAGGGTNNCGAATCCCTCCGCCCCGACCAATAGAATCAATAACTTATCTATCGATCGGTTAGTTCACAACCCCACAAAACCCCACACCAGCGTATTCCAGCAATTTTGTATGGGCATTGAGCTTGCTGTCCATCATCGCTTTTCCATATACATTCATGGTTGTGGCACATCCGCATGCCGTATCATTCTCTGCTGCACGCCGACCGTAGTTCCAACGGCATCGAGCCAACTGCGAAACGTGTGCCGGAAGGTATGCCAACCCAACCGCGGAACCCCGACCATCTTCGCCAGCGGTCGAAGATGACGGCGAAGAAGTGCGCCGGCATGGTAGGGACGCCCGGTGACGACGCTGGGAAACACCCAGCCCTCCCCTGAGGACGGCGCGTCCTTTTGCTAGCGATTCAGTAAGACGGCGAAGTTATCCGAGAGAGGATCACGGTTGCAATGGACGTTATGGGTACTGATCACCTCGTTGAGTGCAAGCTGCCTAGAATCGCTGAGAGAGTCCTCCATCGGCGTAAAGATCGATTCCGGTGCAGTAGGAACTCTCGTCAGAAGCTAAGAAGAAGGCAGCATTTGCCATCTCTTCGGCGGTTCCCAGACGCCCAAGTACCGGAAGGCTAGCCATCTGTTCGCGCCCTGCCGCAGCTTCTTCCGCCGTCTTGAATTGTCCGTCGATGATGGGGGTATCGATCGGTCCGGGGCTCAGATTGTTCACCCTGATCTTCCGGCCTTTCAGGTCCGCCGCAAAAGTTCTCGCGAAGGATCGCACCGCCGCCTTGGTCGCGGCGTATACGCTCGAAGCCGGTATTCCCATGCCGGAGACGGACGAACCAACCAGCACGATGGAGCCTCCGTCCTTCAGAAGCGGCAGCGACTTCTGAACCGTGAAGAAGAGCCCTCTGGTGTTGATATCGAACATGCGGTCATAGACTTCAGCAGTGACAGCCTCGATGGGCAGGTTCTCAACGATTCCGGCATTTGCAACAACAATGTCCAGCGTCCCCTTCGCATCCTGCACTGTTTTGTACAGCCGGTCCAGGTCTTCCACCTTGCTCACATCGCCCTGCACGGCGATGGCGTTGTTTCCAAGCGCTGCCTTGGCTCGATCAAGCTCCGTCTGCCTGCGGCCGGTGATAAAGACGAAGGCGCCCTCCGCCACAAACCGCTTGGCGATCGCCAGGCCGATACCCGATGCTGCTCCGGTGACCACCGCAACTTTTCCATTCAATTTCGACATGTGTTCTTCCTCTGCTTCCATCGAAGCCGTTCTCTCCATGGAAAGGCCTCAAGCTCCCCTCCAAGGATTCGGGTTGGCTTAACTATACGATATGTGTAGACACGTCGTAAAGAGTTACCAGGACCGGACCTCTACGAAGGGAGATCGCGCGTCGAGGGGAAGGGGCATTACCATGGATGAAGCATCGAAACGAAGCGAGAGTCTCTTGTTCACCAAAAAATCAGCATCTCCAACTCATTTGCTCCCGAAGCAGTTCGAGCGCGTATCCCGCGCACTCGCAGAGCCTCGCCGAACCTTAATCCTGAAGCAGATTTCCGAAGCCGGCGGCGAGATCAACTGTGGCGATCTTGCCGCCATGCATGAGATCGGTCATCAAACAATGTCGCACCACACCAAAGAGCTAGAAAATGCGGGGCTGATCGAAATCCGACGGGAAGGCCGGTTCGGTTACATCTCTCTGAAGCGGGATGTTCTGCGTGCTTTTCTGGATGAACTCTCGGAGATTTAGAGTCTCAATAAGGGATCAGTAAACCCCTCGCCTTTAGGCGACGGATGGCTTCTAAACTTGTGAGATGGACGAGTACAAGCGCGGCAGCCATACGGTGGTCAGTTCACAACTGCTGGCGATGTTCAGTAAACTTAAGCGTCTACTCCTTTCGCATTAAAACAGATCGCTAAGGGGGACGCTTTGCGGGAGCAAGGCCAGATCAAACTAATTGGATTCATCCAAAACTTCGATGGCAGAAACGGTAGCATAGTTTGAAATAGGCTCAAAGGTAAGATTCAGCTTGCCCTGTGCGCTGGGTTTCAGATGATAGAAGGTTTTTACCAGAGGGCGACCATGGCCCACTTCACGATAGATATCAAAATTGTCTAACAAAGTACTTCCATTGCACAGCACGCGGAAAACTCGACTGCCAATGTCTCCCTTTCCAGTGTCCTCCTTGCCAAAAAATTGTTCTGCGAAGTGCAGAACAACGGTGTAGTGGTCTCGCGAGTCCACAGGGATAGCGTAGGAAAAGTGACCGTAGCGCTCGGAACTGTAAAAAGTGGCATCGGCACCGAAATCCATATCTTGGTGGTGCGTAAGGCGCCGTCCTCCCTGAAAATATGTGTCAGGATGCCAGAGTTGTCCGTCATGATCTATCCAAGGAGCAGTTTGCGTCGCAATCCGAATGGGGAGCTGCTTGTGGGGCGTACCGTGCAATATCTCGATAGCGCTTAATGATGGTGTGCCAATTACGGTGCTGACGTTGATGTACAAAAAGCCATCCGATGCGGGGGAAATGTCTCGCAAAACACGCTCATCCGCAATGTTGATTCCCATGGCATCTGACAGTGGATCAAACGCCCTAAGAATGACTTGGCTGTTGATTGAGATATTGAATACAGATTTGTTCTCATCGTCCTCCAACTCCGGGGACGGAGCCGTCGCAATAAAATAAAAATGGACTTCATAGATCCCTGGGCTAAGGGGAATCTTGTAATTGAAATCTCCGAAGCGGGCGTTGCGAAAGATAAATTGATCGCTGGTTTGGGCAAAAAATATGCTGGGCTGTTTCGCTCCCCAACCGCCGTGATAGTACTGATCTGCCTGCCAAAAGTTTCCGGTACTATCTGGTTCTGGGGTGCTGTGATAACCAAGAAGCAAGCGCAATGGAATCGGGGCGGTAACCGCCGCATCCTGCGATGCCTTTATAATAGATCCGGAAAGCGGCTGTGTTGCAATTCTGGTTGAAGAAGATTGACGCCAATGAATCCAAGAACCAATTCCGATTCCAAGGGCGAGGAGAAATAGAAAACTCAAACCGTAGAACAATCTTCGCCCGCGCAGTTCAGACGCGGATGTTGTAGGTTGCTTCTCGACTGACGGCTCAAAGCAAGGCTCAATTTCCGAGCATTCCGAGCACTGGTGCGTGAAAACTGGGACATATGTTCCCGCTGGCAGGACAATCTGAGTAGGGTGATCCCTTCCACTTATATCATAGTAATCCTTCAACCATTTGCGAAGACGATGCGCTTCGACACGAGCAATGGCATCTTGGTTGGCGACGAACGAATTCTTGTCGCGTCCTAAGGCCTCAGTAGCGATATTGTATTCCGTCAGTTCGTCAGTCTTGCCTGAAAAGTATTTTTCTCCAAGGTAGTGTAGAAGCTTCGATAGCCGGTGCGCGCGTTTCAGCGCGTCTACTACTCTCTCGAATTCCTCCCGCTCCGCTTCCAGGGACTCCTTGGAAGCGGAATTTACGATCTCTGCCATCGTAGCTCCAATATCAAACTCAAAATTCAGCGCAATGAGCACTTTTGCGGATACTGTTAGGTTTACAGAAGTAGCCGCTTCCTCGAATACAACGACATTATAAGGTCGCTACTTGTCTTTTGTAGCGAACGATTCGCTCTTTGGCTTTAAGGCAGAATTTATCTCCTCTGGATCGATGGTTATTCACTGTACGCCCTCGGAGTTGGTTTTCCTAAAGCCATCTACTCCTCTGCGCAAACAGGGTACTGCAGGCAGGCACAACTACTGCAATATTGATGTACGTAACTCAATTCATAGTATTTATATTCAATTATTCTCAGACGTAACATTTTTGTACAACGTTAACTCTTGCCAAGCATACACACCGCTTGTAAGATATTTCCGATTCCGCGGGGTGAATTCGGCCGTAATCTAAATCGCTGCGCCTGAATCAAAACCGGCGTGATGCTGGTTGGCTAAGCGCTATGGATTGAGCAAAGGCGAAGCAATTTGATGGAAGAGGGTGGACGAGGCGAGAAAACGTTTGCGCTATGAACAACGAAAATGCTGCTCTTGCCACAATCCAGTTCTCTGCACTGCAAGCTCTCGTTGTGCGGAAGACGATTAGCGGTTACTGAATCATACTAACTGGAATATCCAGCAGCCTGGGGATGCAGATCCCGAGCCAAGGACAAAGAACTTCAACACCCGCAAAATAGGAGGAGGAAAATGTAACAACAAGGCAAAAGATGTACAGACCAATTTCAGGGACGAAGTAGACCACACTTTATAATGCATTAGGCTAGGTCGAGGAAAAAGACAAAATGGTGTCTACATATTGCCGAGCAGCGGTTGTGACGGCTGTTCTGGGAATGTCGCTGCTGCATGCGCAGACATCTCTCCGAGTGGCACTGCATCATGCCCCGGTCATCGGCGAGGCGATCAACGGTTCCCAAATTACAGGGTACGATGCGCGTGGCAAGCGGCGATTTCTCGTTTCGACAACCGACAGTAACCACAAGCTGCAGATTGCGCCGAACCGGCTCAACCGCAACTTCACCGTCGCGATGCCGAACACGGTGTGGATCGGCGACGTGACCTACATCGCCACCGACGAAGGCTGGCTATACCTGGTCGCGGCGGACATTCGACAATCGGCTATCAGAGCTCGGAAGAGTTTGAACAGAAGTGGTGGCTGCAGCACGAAGCGGCCTGAGAGGCAGGCTATGGAAGTATGGAAATCGCCGCGGCGATTCCCATACTCTCACAGCCTTGACGACGACGGGATATCCCCTCACCCCGGGCGTATATGAGGGACGCATGTCGAGCATGTTAGTGGCGTGCGATCTGAACCACTACCGGCTTTTGGCCGGCAGTGGTTCAGAAGCATCCGTTATTTGGCCACCAGACTGGAAATGCCGGTGGCCCAATTAATGCAAATCAAGGAACGGAAGGACCAATATGAGAATGAGAATTACAACCGTATCCATGCTTTTGCTGGCGATTCTGCTGATGGGCACCAGTTTGATCATTGCTCAACAGACCCGATCGGCGACCAGCGCGCCACCGTCTAGACCGCAGGGGCCATGCGACATTTACGCTGCCGCGGGCAATCCGTGCGTGGCCGCTCACAGCACCACGCGAGCGCTTTACGCATCCTACAATGGTCCGCTTTACAGAATTTTGCGCCAATCGGATGGGAAGACTCTGGATATTGACGTTGTTCAGCCTTCTACAGAGCCCGTGCCGAATCCCGGTGGATATGCGAACGCCGCGGCGCAGGATGCGTTTTGCGCCAATACGTATTGCTGGATTGCTACCGTTTACGATCAATCACCCAAGCACAATGATCTTGTTCAGCCGCCCCGAGGTGGATTCAGCGGACCGGCCTTGGGCGGTTTTAACAACCTTCCAGTTGCGGACATGGCACCCATTATGGTTATGGGGCACAAGGTCTACGGCGTCTTCATCGAGCCGGGCATGGGCCTTCGTCAGAACGATGCCAAGGGAACGGCAGTGGACGATCAAGCTCAGGGGCAGTATTGGGTGATTAACGGACTGCACTTCAACTCCGGCTGTTGTTTTGACTATGGCAATGCCGAGACCGATAGTCGCGATGACGACAATGGCACCATGGAAACCACTTACTACGGCGATACTACTCCCTGGTTCCATGGGAATCCTCCAGGTCCGTGGGTGATGACCGACCAGGAAAACAATTTGGTTGGTTGCGTTAACTCCGATGGCTCCAAACTCTGCAAAAACTTGCCAAACATTACTTGGCGATTTGTAACCGCAATGGCCAAGGGTGAACCGCATCATTGGACAACCCTGGGCGGCGATGCAAGACAAGGGGCTTTATCCGTTATGTTCGATGGGCCGCGCGTAAATGCCACCTATGACCCGATGCGCAAGCAGGGAGCAATTCTCCTGGGTAACGGCGGCGACAACAGCAATGGCTCGCAGGGAACTTTCTATGAAGGTGCGATGACGGCTGCCGGCACCTTCCCGACGAATGCCACTGATCAACTGGTGCAGGCCAATATTGTGGCCACCGGATACAATGTGGCTCCGCTCAACTTGGCTCCGGCGTCGGCAATTGCCACACCGCCAGGACTCCAGACATTTTCGCTGGACTCTTCGCAGGACACGACAGTAACATTCACGAATACCTCGGACGCTCCTGCAACAGGAGTCAAACTGAGCATTTCCTTGCCTGGAAAGCAGTGGACCGCTTTTGTCTCGGGAACCCACGATACAGCGAAAAACTTTACGGAACCAGTCGCACCGGGTGCGAGTGTGAGTGCAACCTTCAAAGTCACTTCTGGATCATCGGCCTTCAACGGCGATCTTGTTGGTAACGCCAGTTGGACCAACTCGGCTAGCGGTAAAACACAGTCTGCGGTAACAGCCGAGAAAGTGAGGAACGTCAGCCCGATCAAGATCAATGAGTTCCGCATTAGTGCCGGTTCTACTACCAATTCAACGGACTCGTTCATTGAACTTTACAACGCATCTGCCCATAGCGTTGACATTTCCAACTGGACTCTAACCGAACATCCCACACAACAGGCTATCTTTTCAAAAGTAAGGATTCCGGCCAAAACGCATCTTGCAGCTAAAGGTTTTTATCTGCTTGGCCTTTCCAATTCAGGACTGGCAGTTCCCGCACGCGCGGGCGACGCTACAATCCACGTCAGGAACACGACTGGTATGTCGGCCGGAGATACAATCGGCATTGATACTGGTTCTAACGTAGAGACCCGCAAGATAGCGACGCTTGGCACGGCAGCTAGCAACTATACAACACTGTGGCAGCCACTTCCCGACGGTCCAGTCATTACGATCCCTGTGGGTTCGACGAATGTGCCTGTTACAAACACGTCTGGATTTTTTGTTGGCGAAAAGATTGCACTCGGTTATGGCGCCACCTATCCGGATGTCGGAAGAGGCATTGAGCAGTATGAGGTGGCCACAGTTACCACAGTCGGCAAGCCGGGGACGCAAGCTTACTTGGCAGAGGACGTGTCAGCCAACTCGACCAACATCAAGGTAACATCAGTCGAGAACATCTCGGTCGGCGACAAGATCCGGCTGGACATTGACAGTGTCGGCCACGGGATTGAGAACGTTGTCGTCCTAAAGGTCGGCACGAAGGCAAGCAAGACAAATCTTTCGGCAAATGCAAGTGCGGGTGCGACCAGCATCAACATTCGCTACATGGACGGCTTGGTTGTCAACGACAAGATTACGGTTGGTACCCCAGCAAACAAGGAAGTTGTTATTGTTACTGCCGTTAATGGTGCGGGTCCGCAGGGCTTAAGAGTTAACTTTGCGCCAGCCTTGACCAATGCGCACATACGCGACGAGTGGGTGGTCTCTTCGGGCACAGGCATTGATCTGGCCGCACCGCTAAAGTTCAACCACGCAGCCAATCTTCCCTTTAGTGATCGGGGTACAGGAATCAGCTTCAAGCCGGCCACGGCTTTTGCACACTCCAGCAATGAGCCGGTCCAGGCGCTCGGCACAGGGATAACGCTTGACAGTCCACTAGTCAAGAGCCATGCGATCAACGCGGTTGTGCGGGATGCCGCAGTGACGACCGCTGGCTATCAGGGAACGCCGTTGCCCAACCAATGGTTTGGAGGCCCTGAACTTACAACCAAGTCCCCATTATTTGGCCGTACCATTCCGGTCAGAGAGGGCAGCCTGGTGCTGCGCGACGCTGCCGGTCTGGTTGTCGATAGCCTCAACTACGGCGGTCTCGTTGACCCATGGGTCGCTAAGGGGTACCAAGCTGCCTCTGTAGCGGGGAAGAGGGTGTGTTATGTGTCCGTACCGGGTCCAGTCGGCGGCTTTGGACCGGCTGCTGTCGCTGGCGGTTCCAATAGGAGCGCAGGCCGTTTTCCGGATGGCGTTGACACCGATAGTAACTGCACAGACTTTTTAACGCAGACCTCCGACAACGTTCCCACGCCTGGTGCGCCCAACCAATACAACAAGAAGACGCGATGAAGAATGGATAGATGGGCGGTAGGCGATGCCTAACAACTTATGCTTTTAAGAATGACTGTCATGCTTTTTGCGTGGCAGTCATTCTAACTGCGTAGTAGTTCATGAGAGGGGAAATGAATTTTTCCAAGAAGAAGGTTGCTTAAAGGACTTGCTTCGATAACGTACGATATTTTTCGCACATTTGATTTCGGTTTTATTCTTTGGAGGTTGGTACAAGCAGGAGGAGCGAGACCTCTGAGGCAGGAACGATGGAGCCAACCATGGAAACGGGATTGGAGCCGGCTGGCGGGATGAAGGCGGTGCCGGGGCCGGTGGTGCAGATCGACGAAGGGCGCATTCAGGCGCATTTGGACGAGGTGGTTCGAGCCACGGTTGAGGAGACACTGAACGGGCTGCTGGATGCCGAGGCGGACCGGCTTTGCGGGGCGCGCAAGTACGAGCGCACGGAAGGCCGGAAGGACACGCGGGCAGGCAGCTACGACCGGCATTTGCAGACCAAGGCGGGCGATGTAACGCTAACGGTGCCGAAGCTTCGCTCGCTGCCCTTTGAGACAGCGATCATCGAGCGTTATCGGCGGCGCGAGTCGTCGGTGGAAGAGGCGCTGATCGAGATGTACCTGGCGGGAGTGAGCGTGCGGCGCGTGGAAGACATCACGCAAGCGCTGTGGGGCACGCGGGTGTCGGCCTCGACGGTCAGCGACCTGAACCAGAAGATCTACGGCAAGATCAACGAGTGGCGCGAGCGGCCGCTGGTAGGCGATTTTCCGTATGTCTTTCTCGACGGCATCTGGTTGAAGCGCAGCTGGGGCGGTGAGGTAAAGAACGTCTCGGTGCTGGTGGCGATTGGCGTGGCGCAGAGCGGCTACCGGGAGATTCTGGCAGTAAGCGAAGGGGCCAAGGAAGACACCGCGAGCTGGACTTGCTTTCTGCGCGAGATGAAGCAGCGCGGTCTCAAAGGGGTTGAGCTATTTGTCTCCGACAAGTGCCTGGGGCTGGTGGAGAACCTGGCGGACTTCTTTCCCGAGGCCAAGTGGCAACGTTGCGTGGTGCACTTTTATCGCAACGTGTGGACCGCGGTGCCAACCGGCAGGGTGAAGGAAGTGGCAGCCATGCTGAAGGCCATTCACGCCCAGGAAGATGCCAAGGCAGCTAAAGAAAAAGCTGTCCAGGTTGTGCAGAAGCTACGGCTGATGAAGCTGGCCAAGGCCGCGGAGATCGTCGCGAACGGCATCGACGAAACGCTCAGCTACTACGCCATGCCGTCGGAGCACTGGCGCTGCCTGAGGACCAACAACCCGCTGGAGCGGCTCAACCGAGAGATTCGCCGACGAACACGCGTTGTTGGAGCGTTCCCCGATGGCCAGTCCGCGCTGATGCTGGTCGCCGCGCGGCTACGGCATGTTGCCGCAACCAAGTGGGGAACCAAACGCTATCTGCAGATGGACCGGCTGGCCGAGATCGTAGCCATCGCCTGACCGCTTTGCTTCTGGCCCCCATGGGGGCCAGAAG
>PMGP01000443.1 GCA_003156235.1 Acidobacteriaceae bacterium | reverse complement strand
TCAACCCCGACCGCATCGAGGCCGGTACATTTCTCGTAGCCGGCGTCATCACAGGCGGTGATCTGACGGTGGCTGATTGCAATCCGGCGCACCTCAGCGCGGTCATCAACAAACTTCAGGAGGCCGGCGCTCGCGTGGAGATTCTCGACCCGGCGACGGTGCGCGTGCGCTCCGGCGGCAAACTGCGCGCCGCCGACATCTCCACTGAAGAGTATCCTGGCTTTCCCACCGACATGCAGGCGCAATTCATGGCGCTGGCCACGCAGGCCGAGGGCGTCAGCATGGTCCACGAGAACATCTTCGAAAACCGCTTCATGCATGTGCAGGAACTGGCGCGGATGGGCGCGAATATTAAAGTAGATGGCCGCACGGCCACGGTGCGCGGGCCGGCTCAGCTCTCCGCTGCCGCCGTCATGTGCTCCGACCTGCGCGCCTCCGCCTCGCTGGTGCTGGCCGCGCTGGTAGCCGACGGCGAGTCCATCCTCGACCGTGTCTATCACATGGATCGAGGCTATGAGCGCATCGAAGAAAAGCTCGCTGGCGTGGGTGCGCAGATTCATCGCATGGGCAACGTCTTCCCAACCAAAGAAGATGATGCAAACGCCGATTGAGCTTTATGGCTTACCAGCCGGGTGCTCCATCCTTTCGCGTACTCGGTGAAAGAGTGGAAAACCACGAACCTCTTTGCTCCAACAAATAGAAAAAACTCAAGCCGCCAGTTTCTTCTTCCTCACACGTATCGGGCGAATCAAAACCTCCGCCGGTATCTTGAGTTTCTGATTCAGTTTCTGAATCATCGTCAGCGACAAGGCACGGTCTCTGCGCAAAACCTCATAAACCCGGCTTCGATTTCCGAGAATTCCGATCAGAGCCTTCTTGTCCGCGCCTTGCTGTTCAAGGCGGAACTTAATGGCTTCAATCGGGTCCGGCAGATCCATTGGGAAATGGGCATCTTCGTAAGCCTCCGCCAGCGTGATGAGAATCTCCAGGCGGTCTCCGTCAACGGTGCCTTCCGCCGCGCCCCACAGCCGTTCGATCTCCCGCAAAGCGGCCTCATGGTCGGCATCAGTCTTGATGGGCTTCAGTTGCATATTGAACCGTCCTCACGTCGATTGCGTCGTACTGCTTGTGCGTTCCCAGCCATTTGATGAAGACCGTGCCTCGCCGATAATCCACAGCGACCGCCAGGCGATAGGCATTTCCCTTGAGATTGAAGACAACCCGATCCGCCCCAACAATGCTTGCATGAGCGTAACTGGCCTTCACGTCGGAAGAATTCTTCCACTCTGCCCGCCGCGCCTCCTGAAACCAGGCGTCGAGCGCGGCCTTCATAGCACGATGATCCTGGCTCCCCTCCAAATTGTCGAGGTATCGGGTCAATGTGCTTCGGGCAATTATGCGCACACAAATACAATATCATGTTCCCAATACGGGTACAAGGAAATTCTTTAGACCAGCAGAAGTATGTCATGATGAATGCGCAAGCGAAAAGGCCCGGATGCGCTCCGGGCCTTTCTGCTGACAACTGAGAACTGACAACTGAGAACTGTCCAACTATCCGCGTCCACCACCACCACCGGGACGGCGGCGACGGCGGCGATTCTTGTTGTCGGTTGTCTTCGGCCTGCCCGCGCCTGCCGGCTGTCCGGCGACTGGAGCTGGCGCGCCATCGACGCGATTGAAATTCGGCTCGTTCTCTTCGTCGATTTCCTCACCACCCTCCTCGTCGAAGTCGTCTCCNNCGATCAGGATGGTGCTCTGGTTTGAATTGGGCTGACGCTCGTCGAACTCATTGAGCGGCTTGTTCTGCCTGGGAGGCGCAACAGGCGCGGCAGGTGATTCGGAGGCGGAAAGCTCCACCTCTTCCACTTCAGCCGGAGCCTGCGCCGGCGCGCCCAGCTTGGCCTTCAGTTCCTTGATCAGCGCCTTGCGGCTGAGTTTGATGCGATTGCCTTCGATGGCCAGAACCTTGACCATCACCTGGTCGCCCTCGCTCAGCTCGTCCTTCACTTCCTTCACGCGATGTTCGGCGATCTCGGAGATGTGCAGCAAGCCATCGGTGCCGGGGAAAAGCTCGACAAACGCGCCGAACTNNATTTCGAGCGCCTTCTTCAGGCCCTCGGCGTCGCAGGAGGCAACGCTGACCCGGCCGGTGTCGTCCACATCGATCTTGGCGCCGGTCTGCTCGATGATGCCGCGGATGGTGGCGCCGCCCTTGCCGATCAGATCGCGAATCTTGTCGGTGGGAATCATGACGGTTTCGATGCGCGGAGCATAGGCCGAGCGCTCCGTGCGCGGCCCGTCCAGCGCCGCGTCCATCTTGTCCAGCAGGAACAGCCGGCCCCTGCGCGCCTGTTCCATCGCTTCGGAGAGAATCTTGTGAGTCAGGCCGCCGATCTTGATATCCATCTGCAGCGCGGTGATTCCCTTGCGCGTTCCAGCCACCTTGAAGTCCATGTCGCCGTAGTGGTCTTCCGCGCCGGCAATGTCGGTCAGGATGGCATAGTCGTCGCCCTCCTTGACCAGTCCCATGGCCACGCCGGCCACCGCTCCCTTGAGCGCGATGCCGGAATCAAACAGCGCCAGACTTGCGCCGCAAACAGTCGCCATCGAAGACGACCCGTTGGACTCCAGAATATCGCTGACAATGCGGATGGTGTAAGGCGACTCTTCCGGCGTAGGCAGAACCGCGGTGATGGCGCGTTCCGCCAGCGCTCCGTGGCCGATTTCGCGCCGGCCCGTGCCCGTCATGCGCCCCGTCTCGCCCACACAGAACGGCGGAAAGTTGTAATGCAGCATGAAGGGCTTCTTCCTGTCGCCTTCATAGTTTTCCATGCGCTGACCTTCGTCGGCGGTGCCCAGAGTGACCGTAACCAAGGCCTGCGTTTCGCCGCGCGTAAACAGCGCGGAACCGTGTACGCGGGGCAGCACGCTGGTCTCGATGGTAATTTGCCGAATCTCATCAAACGCTCTCCGATCAGGCCGGATGCGCTCCTTGGTCACCTGCTCGCGGAAGATCCGCTCCCTCAGTTTTTCGTAATAGTGGGCCAGTTTCTTCTTGGCTGCGGGATCGTCTGCGGGCAATTCCGCAGCCAGCTCGTCCTTGATCGCCTTCACCAGATTCTGGCTCTCCAGCTTTTCGTGAATCTTGGTGTCCAGCGCATCCTTCAGACGGTCGATGACCTTCGCGCTCAGCGCGTCAAAATAAGCCTGATCAAACTCCGCTGCGACAAAGGCCCTCTTGGGCTTGCCCGCCAAGGCCACCAACTCTTCTATGGCCGCGACAATCTTCTTGATTTCCGTGTGGCCAAACTCGATGGCCGCCAGAATCGTCTCTTCAGACTCTTCCTTGGCGCCCGACTCGATCATCACGATGCCGTCCTTGTGGCCGACAACCATAATGTTGACCGTGGTGGCGGCGCGCTCGGCATAAGTGGGGTTGATGACAAACTGGCCTTCCACGCGGCCCACGCGCACCGCGCCAACCGTGGCGCTGAAGGGAATGTCAGAGAGCGCCAGCGCACAAGCGGCGGCGTTGATGCCCACCACGTCCGGATCGTTCTCCTTGTCGGCGGAGAAGACCAGAGCAATCAGCTGGGTCTCATTGCGGAAGCCCTCAGGAAATAGAGGCCGCAGGGGACGGTCGATCTGGCGGCAGNNTCGCTGGGCCGGCCTTCGCGCTTGATAAAGCCGCCGGGAATGCGTCCGCCGGCGTAGGTGTACTCGCGGTAATCCACAGTAAGGGGGAAAAAGTCGATGCCTTCCCTGGGTTCGGAAGAGGCCACGGCGGTAGCCAGAACCACGGTTTCGCCCGTCGTCACCAGTGCGGCGCCAGAGGCCTGCTTGGCCATGCGCCCCGTCTCAAAAACCAGCCGCTTGCCACCGGCAAGCTCTACTGCTACTTCATGCTTAGACATAGTGTCCTCTTTTCATTGTTTTCGCTTGGGAAACTTGTGGGGATCGCGCCGATCGGCGCAGGAAAGCTGGCTTTAGACGCAACTGAATAGGCTGCGGAAAGATACAAATGCAAGCCTGCTTTGTATCTGGGCACAACTTCATTGCTTGCGGAAAAATGCAAACGGTGGAGCAAGAAGCGTCAGGGCACGACTGGTAGGTCAGGGTTTTAACCCTGACTGCCGTAAGCGGAACAAAACAAATCCGGGCTTTAGCCCCTGAGAGATGTTTTTCGTGGTTTTCGATACGAATGTTCATTCTCTCCGCGGGCTGCAACACCAAGGACGCGCTCAGCCCATAGCTCCGCGCCCTCCCTGGCTGCGGGTCCGTTTCGCCAGGTACACGACGGCTCCAGGTCCTGTGTAGAACGGGGGCCGTGACCAATCTTCGGTCTGGGCGCTTCCGGGTCAATATAGGCTTTCTGGGCCGGCTCGCTACTTGCGGATACCGAGTTTGCCGATAACGTCGCGGTAGCGATCGGTATCGTGCGTCTTCAGGTAGTCCAGAAGGCGGCGGCGCTTGCTGACCAACTGCAAAAGACCGCGCCGGGAAGCGTGGTCCTTACTGTGCGTCTTGAAGTGTTCGGTCAGTTCGCTGATGCGCGCACTCAGAATCGCGATCTGGACCTCCGGCGANNCTCTTCAGTGTCTAGTGTGAGACTACCATAAATCCCCGCCACCGCGCTATTTACAACCAGCCGGAACCAGAAAACTTACCCCGCTCACTCAGCCCACGCCAAATCGGAACAGGCGGTTGTCAAAGCGTTCTTAATCGGCTGTACCCTGTCACCCGCGCCACATCGGCAA
>PMGP01000356.1 GCA_003156235.1 Acidobacteriaceae bacterium | reverse complement strand
AACATCATCTTCGGCGCGGTGCAGGACGAGAAGATGGGCGACGAGGTCAAGGTTACCGTGATCGCCACCGGCTTCCGCGACCAGATGCCGGAGCGGCGGGCGCGCATGATGGCCGTGGCCGAGGCGCCGGTGGTTTCCATACCGCTGTCCCCTGCCCCGGTGGCGCAGATTTCGCTGGTGCCGCGCAACGAAGAGTTTCGCGAGCCCGCAGCCGCGCCTGTGCTGGCGCCCAAGCCGCTGCGCTTCCTTTCGCAAGATGAAGAAGACGAGAAAGACGCGGTGAAGGCAGACGACTCTGACGTGTGGGACAAGTCAGGCTTTTTCACCCCCGTTGCGCCCACCGAGCCCTCAGTTAACTCCACTGATGTTGCGGAGCCGCCTGAGGAGGCTGCCGCGGCATTTGAGCCCGAAGAGATGGAACCGGCAGCCGCACCGGCGCCGCCGAGGTTTGCCGAATTGGCGGAGGAGCCGGCCTACAATCCTCTGCCCAGAGATTATGCTCCAGAGTTCACCAGTGGACTGCAGAACCAGGCGGAGATTGACGATAACAGTACTAAGCGACCCACGACGCTTTTTCCCGTTGTGGGCGAAGAATCGCAGCCAGATCTGGAAAAGCCCACTTTCTTACGCAACTTACTGTTGTAGGAAGTGTTCAATATGATACTGGCCAAGGAGGGAGTATAGTTCAATATAGCTCAACAAATGCCTGGTTTTTTTTGTTGCACCAGCCAGCCGGTGCGCCCAGATTTGAGCTGTCTACAACCGCAACAGAGGCTGTAATGCCTGTGCGGAGTGACAGATAAGAGCGATGTACCCATCTGAGACGCTCGTTCCCAGTTATGAGGAAGTGGCTTTTTGTGTTCGAGATTGGCCATCTTACCAGGGAATGGATGAATCAGAGTAATGGGGAGAGCCTATCCGGGGATAGCAGACTGGAATGGCAGGTGATACGCCTCCGCTAAGGAGACGAACGGTTCGACACTCCGTTTGGAGAGAGGATCCCGGCTGGATGACATTTTTCCGTACTTGGGCTTGTACATTGGTTTTGAGTGTTTTCGGCGTTGGCGCCGGAGTGGCGGCGGCGCTGGATGCCCCGCGCACACTGCACCACGCCAAATCAACTGAATCCCATCTGACAGAGCCCCATCGCGCGACCAGTCATCACGCCACAGCGCCGACTGCCCACAAGTCTGCCACAACTCACGCAGGAACGGCTCACAGCAGCGCCTCTCATGCAGCGCCGGCCGGAAACACAGCGCATCGGACAGCAAGAGGCAACGCGAGAGCCAACGCACGCAGCGCGGCAATTGCCTCCCGCCGCCATCATCACTTCTATGAGCGGTTCACCGCCAGTTCTTATGCCAAAGGAGACATTTTTGCGGGCGACGTGACGGCCGGCGAGGATCCAGTGGTCCGCCAGGCCGCGATCGACGCCATGGGCGACATGAATGGCACGGCCGTGGTGATCAACCCCGCGAATGGGCGCATTCTGGCCATGGTGAACCAGAAGCTGGCTCTCTCACCCGGCGCCGAGCCCTGCTCCACAATCAAGCTGACTGTGGCTCTGGCCGCGCTCTCCGAGGGACTGGTCACGCGCGATACGCAGGTCAAGCTGGCCGGTTTCCGCATGAACATGACGCAGGCTCTGGCCAAAAGCAACAACCTCTACTTTGAGGAACTGGGCCGCGAACTGGGCTTCGAACGCGTACACCAATACGCCAACCAGTTTGGATTGGGCGAGCTGGCCGGCTACAACATTGAAGGCGAACAACTGGGCGTCTATCCCGATGAGGTACTGCCCGCCTCGCAGGGTGGAGTGGGCCGCATGTGCAGCTTCGGCGAGGGAGTATCGCTGACGCCACTGCAATTGGGCGCGTTTGTGGCTGCTTTGGCAAACGGCGGAACGCTCTACTATTTGCAGCACCCGACGACACCAGAGGAGGCCGCGAACCTGGAGCCCAAGGTCAAGCGCACGCTGGAGATCGCCCGCTACGTTCCCGACCTGCAGGACGGCATGGCCGGAGCGGTGGAGTACGGCACCGCACGGCGGCTGAAGGCCAACTTCCACGAGCTGCCTGTGTTTGGAAAAACGGGAACCTGCTCGGCAAATGGGACGCGCTTCGGCTGGTTCGCCTCCTGGTCCGACTCACCGCAGGGCAGGCTGGTGACGGTGTTCTTCCTGGAAGGCGGACGGCCGACCTTCGGTCCTCGCGCCGCGGAGATGACCGGCGCGTTCTACCAAAATCTCTGGGACAGCAACTGGTTCACTGCCAAGTTGCAGCAGAACACGGCGTCTGTGTGGCCAGCGACCTCGCAGCCAGAGCAGACGCAGCAGTAAAGCGGCGTTCCCTTCCCTTCTTCATGAAACCAGATGAGGCTGCCTTCGGGCAGCCTTTTTCTTGCCGAGAGCATTTTCCCAGATGGTGTAGAGTGCGACGTGGAGCAGGAGGTCCACGCTACAGCCGGCCTGGAGGCCTGCGCTACAGGTTCGCAACCCATCGGGACTGTACAAGCAATCCGAAATCGACTCTACACCAACAGGCAAACTGCTATAAGTTGCAGATGACCTTTCGTTCCTACAGTTGCTATAATGCTCAGCAATCATGAAAGCACTCATCGCAGCCGCGTTTGCCGCTTTTACTCTGTGCGTCACAGCCCAGGAAGGCTCACCTGCGCCTGACTCCAAGGCGATCTACGAACACACCAAGGCTGCCTCCGTACTTATTTTGTCTGGCGATGCGGCGGGCCGCGTCACCTCCATTTCCACCGGAGTCGTCATCTCGAAGAATGGGGTGATTTTGGCTCCGCTTCATGCCGTCCAAGGCGCAGCCGCGGTTCAGGTCCGGCTGGTCAACGGAGAAATCTTCGACCGCGTCGATATGCTGGGCAGCGACGAGCGACGCGATGTGGCCGCGCTGAAGATCTCCGCTGGAGCGCTTCCGGCACTGACTACGGGCGCCTCCGCAACCCTGTCCCTGGGCGATCCTGTTTATGCAGTCACCAACTCCAACGGACTCACCTGGTTAACAACCGATGGCATTCTCTACGCCATCAGTCCCGCGGAAGAAATCTCCGGAGCCGGCTCAGGCTTCAACCTGCTGCGGTTTACCGCAGCCGTAGCGCCCGGCGCCAGCGGCGGCGCGCTGGTTGACCAGACTGGCGCACTGATCGGCATTATCACCGGACGCAAGGGAGCTGCCTCCCCGTTTGCTGTTCCGATTGATAGCGTCCTGGGACTGCCGGAGGCCGGCCCGCGCACAACATTTGGTTCGGGCGTCACGCTGCAACTGTTCGCGCAGCTTGCCGAAACGGTTCCACAGCCAGTGGCTGCCGCTGCCAGCGCCGACCCCAATCAAATTATTAAAAATGCCAAGACCATCTACGTCCACTCGAAGACCGCGTTCCTGACCGTCGATACCCTGGACCACGCCCTGACGCAACAAAAGGAATGGCCGGATCTGGGACTGACGATTGTTGAGGATCGTCGTGTGGCCGATCTGATTATCGAGCTGGACCGGCCCCTGTTTACCTATGTCCACACCTTCGTCCTCTCGGACAGGAAGACGAGCATCGTTCTTGGTTCGGGCAAAGTTACTGCATTCGACGGAACCATTGCTTCAGGCGGCTTGGCAACGGAGATCGTGAAAATCTTCTTCGCCGCGCGGCTATCGGCGCCGGCCAAAAAACAGTGAGCCGGATTTCACCTTGAGTTACCTTTGAAGCAGTTCTCGTAGCGAATGCCGCTTTCCCTCAGGGGCTAAAGCCCCGCTCATTTTATGGCTATTTGCGGCACGACTGAAGTCGTGCCCTTTCAAAACATCGGCTTATTCATAGATACTCTAACCCTTCCACGGGCGAATCCGCTGCGTTGGTATACTAACGGTTGGCAACGCTGGTTTCGATGGCCCCTGTGTCGGAGGGCTTTTTGCCAGGCTGCCCGGCCATTTTCGGGAGAAGGAAGACCATGGGGACACTTCTGGAATCGATTCACTCGCCGGCTGATCTGAAGCGCCTGAACTTTGCGCAGATGGACGAGCTGGCCGAGGAGATTCGCGAATTCCTGATTCAGACGCTCTCCAAGACAGGCGGCCACCTGGGGCCGAATCTTGGCGTGGTGGAGCTGACCCTGGCGCTGCACACGGTCTTTAATACACCGGACGACAAGCTGCTGTTTGACGTGAGCCACCAGGCTTACATCCACAAGATGCTCACCGGACGGCTGGAGCGGATGGGAACGATTCGCCAGCCGGGCGGGCTGAACGGCTTCATGCTGCGCACCGAGAGCGAGCACGATTGCTACGGCGCGGGACACGCGGGGACGGCGCTGTCCGCGGCGCTGGGCATGGCCGTGGCGCGCGATCTGGCCGGCGGCAAGGAGCATGTAATCGCCGTGGCAGGCGACGCGGCCTTCACCAATGGAATTACCTTCGAGGCCCTGAACAACATCTCCGAGCAGACCAAGCGGCTGATTGTGGTGCTCAACGACAACGAATGGTCCATCGACCGCAATGTGGGAGCGATTGCCCGCTACTTTCACAAGATCGTCACCAGCGAGCAGTACACCAGCCTGCACGACCGGGCCAAGCGCATCATCGAGAAGGTAGGCGGTAAGACAGCGGTGGAGGTGGCGCGGCGGGCTGAAGAGGCCGCCAAGAGCCTGCTGTGGCCCTCGATTCTTTTCGAGGAGTTCGGCTTGCAGTACTATGGCCCCATCGACGGCCACAACATCCCGCTGCTGGTAGAGTCCTTCAAGTTTCTCAAGACACAAAACCGCCCCGTGCTGCTGCACGTGCTGACGCAAAAGGGGCGCGGCTACCAGCCGGCGCTTGACAGGCAAAAGAAATTTCACGGGCTGGGCCCCTACGACCCGGATACAGGCGAGACCAAGGCCGCCGGCCAGCAGAGCTATGCCGAGGTCTTTGCGACGACTCTGACGCAACTGGCGAACAAGGACGAGCGCATCGTGGCCATCACGGCAGCGATGCCCAGTGGGACAGGACTCGATCTCTTCCGTCCGCATCATCCGAAACGATTTTTTGACGTGGGCATCGCCGAGGGGCACGCGGTAATCTTTGCCGCCGGCATGGCCGCGCGCGGCTACCGGCCAGTGGTCGCCATCTACTCCACTTTTTTACAGCGCGCCTTCGACTGCATTGTGCACGACGTGGCCCTGCAAAAGCTGCCGGTGCTGTTCTGCATGGACCGCGCTGGGCTCTCCGGCGACGACGGCCCCACGCATCACGGCCTCTTCGACATCGCCTACCTGAGGGGCATTCCGGGGATTGTTTTGATGGCTCCCAAAGATGAGGACGAGCTAGCCGACATGATGAAGACCGCGCTCGAACTACCGGGGCCGAGCGCTATCCGCTATCCGCGCGGCGTGGGCCCGGACGCTGTACGCAAGCCCGAGCCTCAGGCGATTCCTGTCGGCAAAGCGGAGATGCTCAAGGACGGCTCCGACGTGGCGATTCTAGGCTTGGGCCCGATGATTACGCTGGCGCGGGAGCTGGCCGCGCGGCTGGAGTGCGCCGGATACTCCGCCGCGGTCATCAATCCGCGCTTTGTTAAACCGATTGACCGCGAGATGCTGGCCAGTTACGCCGGGCGCGTGGCGGCATTTGTGACCTTTGAGGACCACGTGAAGATGGGCGGCTTTGGCTCGGCGGTGATCGAAGCGCTGGCCGAGTTGGGCAGCGCGGTTCCAGTGGTCCGCATCGGCTGGCCGGACCAGTTCATCGAGCATGGCAAGGTGGAGGAACTGCGCACGAGGCACGGACTGACGGTGGACTCGGCCCAGGCGCAGGTGCTGCCTCTGCTCAAGCAACGCATGCGGGAATTCATGGCCGTCAGCTAAAATTCGCTGTGATCTCGGGAATCGTCCAACTTCGCGCAAAGAAAGGTATGACGATGAGAACGATAAAGGCTCTTCTGCTGCTCGCCCTGCTGCTGACAGCCACCGGCTGCAAACGGATTACAGCAATTTTCAGTGGAGGCAGAGCCGGCTCGGAAAAACTTATCTGTCACATCGATTCTGAGACCGTCATCGGCCAGCCAGTTTCCAGCCCAGATAGCCGGCGGGTGGCTTACGTGGCGAAGGATGGCGCGAAGCGGCATGTGGTTGTGGACGGCAAAGAAGAGAAGGCTTACGACTTTATTGACGTAACGAGCCTCGCTTTCAGCCCAGACAGCCATCGGGTGGCGTATGTGGCGAGTATAGGCGGGAAGCAGATTGTGGTGGTGGACGGCAATGAGGGGAAACCGTACGATGACGCGCAAGCTCTCCTCTACAGCCCTGACAGCAGACGTATGGCGTATGCGGCCAAGGTTGGCGAGAAGTGGTTCGTGGTGGTGGATGGCAACCCGGAGAAGCCTTACGACATCATCGCCGAACCAAGCATGATCTTCAGTCCGGACAGCAGCCGCATGGCCTATCTGGCCAGAGGCGGCGATCAGTGGGTTGCCGTGGTGGATGGCGTTGCAGGGAAAACGTACGACGACGCGCAAGGACTCATCTTCAGCCCGGACAGCCAGCATGTGGCCTATGCAGTCAATATCGACGGGAAGGAAGTTCTGCTGGTCGATGGCAAGAAGCAAGCGTCCTACGACTACATCGGCAGTCATACCACGGGCGATATGAATGTTCTCTATAGCCCGGATGGCAAGAGCATGGCCTATGGAGCGCAAATCAAAGATATGTGGACCGTGGTAGTCAACGGCAAGCAGGGGAAATCCTATGATGCTATTGGCGGGCTCATCTTCAGTCCGGACAGCGCGCAGGTGGCTTACGCCACCAAGACTGATGACAAGTGGGCAGCGGTGGCAGGGGCCAAAGAAGGCAAAGCCTACGATGGAATCAATCGGCTTCACATCAGCCCGGATGGACGGCGGCTGGCATATTCAGCGGATGCAGGCGAGAAACAGGTTCTCGTGGTGGATGGGGTTGAGGGGAAACCTTATGCCGCCATCGTTGAAGCGAGTTCAGTGGAGCAGGCGCACAGTTGTAAAGGAGACATTTGCTGGGATGCATTTTACATAGCTAAACCTTTCCTGTTCAGCGCGGATAGCAAGCGCGCGGCTTATGTGGCCAAAGTTGGCGAAAAAAGATTCAATGTGAGCGAGAAATGGTCTGCCGTGGTGGACGGCAAAGAGGAACAGGCTTACGACGGCATCGGCGGACTCATCTTCAGCCCGGACAGCCGGCACACAGCCTATGTGGCCGGAGCAGAGGCCAAGCAGTTTGTAGTGGTGGACAGCAAAGAAGGCAAGCAATACGATGGCTTGGTGAAAGGGACGACATGCACGTTCGATTCTTCCGGCAAACTGCATTACCTCGCCAAGAAGAATACATCCAGCGACGGCAAGAGTTACGACATTGTTTTCGTCGAGGAGACGATTCAATGAGCCTGTTCGGCTGATAAGTTCTCGTACTTAAAAATGTTACAGTGGAGTTTCACCCTTTATGTTTGCAACCTCGCAGCACGCGCACTTTATCGGCATCGGCGGCATCGGCATGAGCGGCATTGCCGAGATTCTGCTTAACCTGGACATGAAGGTTTCGGGCTCCGATCTGCGCCGCTCTCCGGTGACTGACCGGCTTGCCCGGATGGGCGCAACGATCTACGAGGGACATGATGCCGCGAACGTGGCCGGAGCCACGGTGGTGGTGACCAGTTCCGCTGTTCATGCGGATAATCCCGAGGTGCTGGAGGCGCGGGCGCACAAGATTCAGGTGATTCAGCGCGCCGAGATGCTGGCTGAGTTGATGCGGCTGAAGTACGGCATCGCCATCGCCGGGATGCACGGCAAGACGACGACGACTACGATGGTGGCCGCGGTGCTGGCAGCGGGCGGACTGGACCCGACGATCGTGGTGGGCGGACGAGTGGACGCGCTGGGCTCGAACGCCAAGCTGGGAAAATCGCAGTACATGGTGGTGGAGGCTGACGAGAGCGACCGCTCGTTTCTGAAGCTAACTCCGATTCTGGCCGTGGTGACGAATCTGGACCGCGAGCACATGGACTGCTACCGGGACATGGCCGACGTGGAGCAGGCCTTTCTGACTTTCATTGACAAGCTGCCGTTTTATGGCGCGGTGACGGCGTGCGTGGACAATCCGCTGCTGGCTGCAATTTTGCCGCGTTCTCATAGGCGCGTCTTCACCTATGGCGTCGCGGCCGAGGCCGATTACCGGCTGGAGTTTCTCGATGCGGTGGTGGGAACATTCGCTCACTTCCAGGTGATGACCGCGATGGGGCCGCTGGGGCCATTTGAGCTGCACGTGCCGGGACGGCACAACGTGCTCAACGCGACGGCAGCGGTGGCTATCGCACACCAGCTGGGGATTGCGGCTGAGATGATTGCCGAAGGGCTTCGTTACTTTCGCGGCGTGGACCGGCGATTTCAGTTGCGCGGCGCGGCACGCGGCGTCACCGTGGTGGATGACTACGGCCATCATCCCACGGAGATTCGCGCTACGCTGGCCGCAGCTCGCGAGTGCGGATACCAGAAGATACACGTCATCTTCCAGCCTCACCGGTACACGCGGACGCTGGACCTGATGGACCAGTTCACCGGCGCGTTTCGGGATACCGACACGGTAATCGTGCTGCCCATTTATGCAGCCAGTGAGGAGCCTATCCCCGGCGTGACGGCGGAGCGGCTGGCCGAGCGCATCGAGGGGCCGCAAGTGCAGTTTGCGGAGGATTTTGCGGTCGCAGTCGCCGCAGTGACGGCCCAAGCGAACAACGGCGATCTGATTCTTACCCTGGGTGCGGGCAGCGTGAGCCAGCTGGGACCGCAGATATTGGAGGCGCTGGAAGGGGCTTGAGGTGATCCAGCGGTTTTCCAGTCTTGATGTTGATTCACTTGTGTGAATGAAAAACAAATTGAGAAATATTGGCGCCCATGGCCATCGTCTTAGGCGGCATTAACAGGCTCTAGAACCAGCGCCGGCCGCGCCGCGAGATTACCCACATCACTACCACGGCCAGCATCACACCGATCAGCAGCCAGGCAAAGTCCCGGTTGCTGAAATCCTGTAAGAACCGAACATCATGCACGCGCACCAGCGCCAGCGCATTACTCATTGCGATCCCCATCTCTTCCCCCCACGCACCGGTTGCCTTACCCACCTCGCTCACTTGGACAGCAGTTTCCGGCCCGCGGCCAGTCTAGCGGCAGCGGGCCGAAGTTGCCGCAAAGCGCTCTATCTGAAAAGCCCAAGCAGATAGCAGATCAGCAGAATCACCAGCACTGTGCCAAGGCCTATGCCTGCACCACCGCCGGTTCCCCACCGGCCGTAGCCGTAGTATCCTCCGCCTACGCCGAATACGAGCACCAGAACAACAATGAGTAAGAGCATCTCAGATCTCCTTCAATTCGGGTTGCAATTCACTGGGGTTATGCCGCCGATAGGATGACGACGTGTGTATCAGAGCGAGTTCATCGAAGAGCGCGCGGCTTGCCGTGGGGCCAGTTGAAGTCTCAATACCAATCACGCAGGCACTGGCACCGAGGATCATCCATCACCATCGCCACTCGATTGCAGCGAGGATCTTCCATCCCAACCGCCCTGTTATAGCCCAGGTTCCTGCAGCGAAGATCTTCCACCTCAATCTCCATGCCCTGAAGCAGGAACTTGCACCGAAGGTCTTCCGACTCAACCGCCGCAACCCTACACCGAGGATCTTCCATATCAGTCACCAAGTCTCTGGGCAGACTCTTGCACCCGATCCGGACTGAATCACGTTGACATGTTCCGCGGGAGGCAGTCTGCTCAATAGTGCGCACTATAAGTTATCTCTCATTAGGACATGCAAATCCTGAATCCAGTGTTGTACGATGGGCACATCAATCTTTGTGTTGCAAGGGGCAAAACGTGGCTGGACGATGGAGAGTATTTCTTTGTGTTGTGGTATTGACGGGGTTGGGTTTACAGGGAGTTCGAGCGCAGTTGGCGTTTCCGGATGCGGCGGCGCAGAGTGCGCCCAATCCGCTGACCGACTCGACGATGAATGCCGGCAAGATGCTGCTCTATGACCTGGAGGCGCGCTTTGCCAAGGACGTNNTTGCCAAGGATGTGCTGGCGCGGGGCGGGGCGGGATTCGCGGATTGGTTTGCCGCAGACGGCGTGGCGCTGGGCAACGGCACTGCGCCGGCGGTGGGCAAAGTTGCGATTCAGAAATCCGCCAACTGGGACCCCA
>PMGP01000160.1 GCA_003156235.1 Acidobacteriaceae bacterium | reverse complement strand
TTGAGGCCCCTCCCGCGCCGCCGCTTCCTGTGGCGTCACTGCCAGAGCCTGACGGCGCTGTGCTCGAGCTGAGGATTCCATTCTCTTTTTCATAATCCGTGAGCTTGTTCTCTGAGTCTTGGACGTTGTTCTTGAGTTCAGACAACTGCTTCGTCAGCCAGACCGAGGCCTCGCTCGTAGCTTCAAAGTGCGACTGAAGGTACTGAATTTTGTAGCTGTCGATCAACGCGTTTGCAATCTGCGCTGCCTGTTTCGGATCGTGACTCTGGTAGACAACTTTAATCAGGCTGGTCTCGGGAACCAACACGACTTCTAAATTAGACTTGAAAATCCCTAGCAACCGCGTTCGCGTAAAAGGTGCCTCTTCGAGCGGCAAGCCCTTCTCGGAACTCAGTTCACCAGCCGCACCCGACTTGGCAGAAAAAGGGGGCTGCGAGGCTAGCCCAAGCCGTTGAATCACCGCCAGAGCCAACGAGTCACTCTGGAGAATAGCGGCCTCTGTCTTCTGGGCTGTATCAGGGCCACCTCCGCCCCCACCCAACTGCTGAAACAATCCGAGCCCTAAATCCTGAGAGCCTTTGCTGTTGTCCTGCAACTCAATCGTTGTGGTGGCATCATAGGTAGGCGTGGTCTTTAGCGTTTGGATTACGGCCAATATCTCGCAGATTACAATCGTACCAACGATCCATTTCCAGCGCTTCGTTAACACCCGCATGAAACGCATAAGCCCACTTCCATGGGCAGATTGATGATCTTCAAAGAGTATTGTAGAACCCACCGAGGTGTCGCTTTGGGGTCGGGTTGTTTCGTTGTCGCTCAATTGATATCCTTGAAAAACAGCAGCCCATTCGTCCATGGGAACAGCTGAGTTGGCTCGTTAAGAGAATTGTGATCTGTGATTTATCCAGTTTTAGCCGTCTGTAAGAGACGCTCAGGCCAAATGGGCAGATGTTTCTGCTTCGTGCTGCCATGAACACATTGTGCTTCTGGGGCAGTCGCAGTAGATTGCTAGATGAATAGGGGATATACATACCACTTCCATCCTTTGACGGAAGGTTGTTGGCAACACGACTCTCACAGTCCAATCAGTTCAAATACTGTAAAATGCAGCGATTTTAGCTATGTTTGCGCCTCGTGAAAAACGGTGCCCTTGGCCAGTCGCCTATCAACACTCGCGAATTCTCGTCATCAGTGGCAAACAGTGCTGATTCCTCGTACCGTTGGTAGACTGGCCACGCGGTTCAGGCTTCTACTTCGGCGATATCCTGAAAGCGCTCCTGGGACGATGGCACTAGCGCATTCACCCAGAAGGCCGCGCATTCATCGATGGCTTGGCGACCATCCAGTTGTGAAAGCTTGACCGATCCAGCGAGTTTGGAGAGCTCAGGCTGCGCGAGCGTTGTAAACGCGATCGCCGCAGTTGCAATCCCTGCGTTCAGATTTCGAATTCTGCCAGTCTGAATATTTGCTTTCAGATAGTCGTCAATCGCTGTGAAAAGTAGAGCCAAATGTTCGCGACAGATATCTTCAGCTTTCCCGTGAACCTCAAGAAATGCGATTGCGATTAGCCGTACCAATTCTGGCGAAAAGGAGATTATGTTCTGCATCAGGCCAACAATCCGTGGCAGCATGACTTCTGGCGGTTCGCATCGCGAAGCTGGAGCGAGTACTTTCAGGCGGGGCTTGACGCCGCTGAAACTCGAGTCAAGCGCTGACCAGAAGATATCTTCCTTGTGGTCAAAGTATCGGTAGACGGTGACTTCGCTCACCTGCGCGAGCTGCGCAATCTCTCGCGTACTGGTCCCGTGGTATCCCTGCCGTGAAAACAGGACCACTGCCGAGTGAACAATTCGCTCTGGGACAAGTGAATGTCTGGTCATACACCCTGCTTTCAAGCCCCTGGCTATAAAGGGCTTCAGAATATTGAAAGGATGTTTGAAAACTGATTTGCGCGATGGGTGAGCGCCTTTGCGTGGTGGGCGGCTCATTGGCATTTACTCAGCGGAACTCTCGTAAAGGGCTACGATGAGCGAAAATGCAGCAGAGCGCGGCAACGCTCACCGAATGTTGGCATTTCCGGGCACTCATAATAGACCTGACGGTTGAGCGCCATCAGCATCAGTACGGCCTCCAACTGCTCATCTTTGGCGTTAAACGTGCGCCCCTGATTCAGAAACTCGTCGGTAAGGTATTCGATGGCGTGACCGAGGATCTCCAGAGCACGCCCGGCCTCGGGGGTAATGCGACGGCGCCGCCTGGAGTGCACACAGGCAGTGGAGGCGACCGGCGCTAGGACCGGTATCGAAGAATTGCTGGCCGTGGGTGCTTCCATGTTTTCGATTCGTACCGTGCTTTTCCGCATTTTGGCACCTCTCCGAGATGGCGTCGGTACCGTTTTCATGAACAAACCGCGGATTGCAGATGATTGCGCTCTGCTTTGCGAACTCCGCCGATCGCCCCTTTATTCCGGTCATGCCTAATCGGCGACTGGCTCGAGTTCATCGGCGGCCACTTCTACAGCGGCGCACTGGTTGATCATCTCGATCGACAAAACAAATCGCAGGCTGTTTCTCTTCTGCACCAGAACGCCCTGCACTCCCTGCATCGGACCATCTTTGATGCGCACTTTATTGCCGACTGCGAGTTCCTGAAATGGCTCAACTCTATGCCTGCAAAAGTCAGAGCGGAGGAACTCAATGTCCGAATCTGCAATAGGAGACGGGCCTTGGCAGTTGCCGACAATCCGGAGCGCTGAGGGCGGCCGAAGGACCATGGATCGCTCTGTGACGCGAATCCGTACAAACAAATAGGACGGAAAAAGAGGCTGGATGATTTTTACGCGCTGCCGGTTTTTCCAGATGTGCGTGCTTTCGTATGTGGGCAGAAATGATTCAATCTGACACGCCTCAAGGTGTCTCGCCACTGACTGCTCGCCCCTGGGCATGGTATACAAAGCAAACCACTTACGATTTGCTTCCGCGCTTAAATTCGCAGCCGCCAGCGTGGGCGCCTGAGCGGATTCCCTGGCAGGCATTTGCGACTGAAGACTCGTCATCCCAGCTCTCCCGCTTGAGCGTTCCGCTTTTCGCCGGACAATACCACTGTCAACTCCGTGAGGACCCGGTGCGTCTAGTGCGCGGAAGTGAATAGGGCATGGCTTCGCCATGGTGGCTTAGCAAGCCCTTCGGGACACTAAACCGCTTCGGTCATTCTAGCGTTCATCACGTTAAGCGCTTATTAATCTAAGCTTGGAATGCGTTCCTCAGTAACGTGCAAACTAATATTAAGCTATCACTAAAGTTTTTTCTATGCAAATAGACGTCGACGAGCGTCAAAACGCGACAAAATACCCCACATCGGGTTTTTGAAACCTGTGCGTTGCCTCGGAATCGCTTTCTGGCGCCATAAAACAGAAAAAACGAAGCACTGATTTGTACGTTAGGGATTACTTGAATATGTCAAGATAAAGTGACTTTAGTGTTCGGAAATAGCACAAACAGCTGCCTTTGGTGTTCGGAAATGACACTAAATGTAATTAACCATGTAAACTTTCTGCATTTATTGTACTCCCGGGAGGTTCCTGAATGGAAACCCTGCTCACCCCATTCCCCCCGAACGCCATCCGGGGCCTCTGTGATCTTCAGGCGGAGTCAGAGGGCTTACACGCTCACGGTTACCCCCATCCGGCGCATGGCAGCCACAGCCTCATCCTCAAGCTGTTGTCTACGGGGAGCCGTCCACTTGGCGTAATACCGCTCCGTCATGGTGACGGATTCATGCGTCAACAACTTGCTCACCTTTTCGAGCAGGACACCAGCCAAAAGCATCTCCACCGCGAAGGTGTCCCGGAGCATGTGGGACCGGAAGTCCATGGGGTCACCGGCCTCATTGGTGAATGACAGATAGGCATTGAGCCGGTCCACCTTGCGGAGCCACTTGTTGGTGTTGACTTGCTGAGTGCACTTCCGGGACCAAAAGAAGTAATCCGGGTGCTCTTCGTTGCGGAGGGGCAGGGAAGTGAGGGCCTCAGCCACGTGGTCCGGGACAATGCACACCACGCGGGCGGCGGCTGGCTTGCGGTGCAGCTTTTTCTGTATCACCGCCGTGATCCGGTTCCCCTGGAGGGCGGACTTCGGGAGGGAGAGCACGTCCCCCACGCGGAGGCCCGTCCACCGCTGGACTAGAAAGAGCGCCCGGAGATGCTGTCCCACCTGTGCGGACTTGTACCGGGCCTCCGCGTCTAGCTTGTGGGTGGCGGCCAAGAGCTCTTCAAACTGCTGGGGCGTCAAGGGCCAGGTTTGGCTGTCCTCCGGCGTGACGGCCTTGAGCATCAGAGCCGGGCTACGCGGGGTGTATTCCATAGCGGCAGCCCAACGGAAAAACGCCTTCACGCGGGTCAACAGGGCCGCTTGCGTGGTGAGGGCAAGCCGGTTGGCCTTGTCCTTGGCATCCGGTGACCAGGAGGCCCGCCATTCATCCAGGAGAGCGGGGGTGACATCGCTGACGTAAACTACGCCCACATGGTCAGCCCATCGCTGAATCTTGCGCGTGGTGGAGCGGTAGGCATCAAGCGAAGCCTCTCCGGGCGTCTTCATGCCCGCCAGCCACTGCTTCAGGGCATCTCCCAACGGCTTGAGCCGGAGCGCGTCCTTGGCCGCCTCGGATTCTGCAATTTTCTGCAATTTGATTTGCACCGGGTCTCGCCGGTCACGCTCCGCCTGTGCCATCCGCTCCGCCTGCTCCCAAGAGCGTGTCTGGGCTGACAGGTAGCGGGTTTTTCCGCCTTCCCGGATGTACAGGGATTTGCGGCAATTGCAGCGTTTCCATTGCGGATCATCGCGTTTGGGGCACTCCGAAGAGTGACGCACAAAGACTGTTATAGTTAATGAGGCAATCGGTTCAGAAGTTGTCATAGGAAGTGGCCGCCCTTCTGCAATTCTTCAGCAAAAATGGTTTAAAGAAAACCAGAATGCTGATAATAAAGAGGATAGCACACTTCTATGTGAATCGATTGAATCCATTCCCCGGAGAGGCGATGCAATCCATCCTAGCGCTCGAAGACGGGCGCATCTTCCGTGGCCACGGCTATGGCGCTCCTGGCGAATGCCGGGGCGAAGTCGTTTTCAATACTTCCCTTACCGGCTATCAGGAGATTGCGACCGATCCCTCCTATGCCGGCCAAATCGTAGTTCTCACCAACCCCCAGATCGGCAATTACGGGACCAACCAGGCGGACAACGAGTCGGCCAAGCCCTTTATCGAGGGCCTGATAGTGCGCGAGTTTTCGCCCATCAGCTCCAATTGGCGCTCTGAACAGGTCACCGACGAGTACATGGAGCGCTATTCGGTTCCCGTGCTGGCCGAGATCGACACCCGCGCCCTGGTCCGCCATCTGCGCACCTACGGCGCGATGCGCGGCGTCATTTCGACGGAAGCTGTTGATCCCGAAACTCTCATCCAAAGGGCCCGGGAGATTCCGAAGATGGTCGGCACCGACTTGGCGCGCGTGGTTTCGACCAAGTCGATCTACACCTTCGACGCGGCCGACAGCCGCAACCAGGCGGGCGATCCCCTGCTGGCTCCCGGATTTATTCAGAAGGAAGAAGCCGGCCGGCGCCTCTTGCACGTCGTGGCCTACGATTTCGGGATCAAGCTGAACATTCTGCGCATGTTGGCGCGCGAGGGCTGCCGCGTGACGGTGGTTCCGGCCGAGACCACGGC
>PMGP01000139.1 GCA_003156235.1 Acidobacteriaceae bacterium | reverse complement strand
ACTTAATCAGAGATTCCCTAAATGAAGAAAACACCTGCAATCATCGTCACCCTGATCGTGTTGCTGGTGGCCAGCCTCGCAGCGCAAGTGAAGAACGCCAAACCGTCGAGCCACTTGTAAAACTCCAAGAGGAGTGCAGGTATTGTCAGGGTTTGTAAGAGGCGAAGTTGTTTGCAGATAATTTCGCCATCTCGTCGCACAATAATCCTCAGGTGCTTTTTCTCTATTCGTCCTCCAAATGTGCCGCNNGTCGGAACAAACCAAAGCCCCGGAGGGGCAACTGAATCTGTTCGGCCCGATCTCCGCATCTCACTTTCCCTGCGCAGTTGATTTGGAGATCTCCGCAAGTCGCTCATTGATCCAGTTGACCGGCTCCTCCTGAGCCGATGGGTCCATCGTGCGGGCAATGGCCAAGGCCTGGTTGTAGTGGCTGGCGGCCTCTGCATTTCTTCCCTGGTCCTGGAGCACACGCCCCAGCACTCTTTGCGCATTGATGAATTGTGGATCGATGCTGACGACGGTTTCAGCACTTTGGAGCGCCCCCGCAAGGTCTTTGCTCTGGCGCAACCGCCAGGCATCGCTGACGTACTTGATCGCCCGCGCCATGGGGGTGGAATAGTCGCCGCTGTAGACGGCCACGCCATCCTGAATCACCGCATCCGGCTGGCGCGCAATGAAGTCTTGATAGGGGTTTAGTTTCTCGCTTCCGAACTCATATCCATAGAGATCGCCATAGCTGATGAATACCGGGCCATGAACCACGGGCGGCACTTCAATATCCCCTCCGTTATCTGCGGTGGGCAGCAGCTTGCAGGGAATGCCGTAGTCGCTGGGCAAAATGAAGGGCGCGACAAAGTAGGCAAACCAGCAGTCGTGAATCTGGTGTTCATCCACGTAAGCCTTGACGGCGATCAACTGCTGCCCCCAGTCGACATTCGAATCGGTCAGATAGCGGTGCGTCTGGCTGGGTCCGCCCCAGGCTTCGTTGGCGTAGGCCAGATAATTTGGATAGGCCATCAGCGAGCTGAGGCTGTGAACAGTCACCAGCGCCGCGACGGCGTAGAGCCATCTTTTGCTGTTGCGCGCCAAGGCGCAGGCCCCGCCCGCCGCCAGCAGGATAAGGAAGGGCAAAACCGGCAGAATATGGCGGATGCCGATGTTGAGCGGCGATGCGATGGCCGTGGCAAGATAGATCGCCGCCGGCACGATCAGGAAAAACGACTCCCGCGTGGGGCGGTATCGGCCAGAGAAAAATGCCGCGGCGGCAATCAGGAGCAATCCAATCATGCCCAGCGTCAGCTTGATGGCCAGCACTACGGGAAAGTAGTACCAGACGCCGTGCGTAAAGACCTTTCCCAGGATAAAGGTTGGGCTCCAATTGCCCACATTGATCACGTCGCAGAGGCCGAAAAGATAGCTCTCCGGCAACAGGCGATGATGGGCAAAAAAGAGAATGCCTTGCGCGATAATCGGCTTGAGTCCATGAGCGGCGCCTTCCATATCCGAATCCAGATGCAACCCGGCGGGACGCGCGGCGTAACGAAATCCATAAAACNNCGGCGCCATAGGGCCGCGCCCGTCGTCGAGCGCCGCAGCAAAACCCAGCGGCCAATCAACTCTCCGGCAAGCAGGACGAGCATCATGGGCAGCAGCAGAATCGCGGAGTGCTTGGCAACCAGCGCCAATCCACAGGCCAGCCCAACCATGAGCAGCCTCGGCAAACTGGGCGCTTTAACCCAGCGATACAAGCTGTAGATGCAAGCCAGGAACATACAGGTTACGGTGGCGTCCGTGGTCACGAAAGGCCCGTGCGCCAGGAGGCTGGGCTCAAATGCAAGCAGCGTCATTGCTACCAGTCCCGCAGTTGTGCCGAACATTTCTTTGCCGGCCAGGAATGTGAGCAGCGCCAGCAAAAGAGTGAAGGGCATCACGAACATACGCGCGCGGAAGATGATGGTGTTCGCCGAATAGCGGCCACCATCGCTCGGACCGTTGCGGTAGATCAGATCCCGTCCGTCATAATAGGATTCCGTCTTGTACCAGCGATTCTGGAGTGGCGGCACGCGCAGAGCCAGCGGCATCAGCGGCAGCGCCGCAACCATCTTCACTAGCGGCGGGTGTTCTGGATTCAGTCCGTAATCATGGGTCTTCAGTGACATATAGCCGGCAAAGATGTGGTCGCCCTCATCCCAGCTCAGCGACTCGCCACGAACCGAAAACACGATCTCGCCCGCCATAATCAGCAGCAGCGAAAGAACAGCCGCAGTCATCCAGAACCTGACTTTCAATTGAACCTCTTGGAGAATTCTATTCCGCCCAATCCGCTGGCGGCAAAGCTCAAGATAAGAACATAACTTCCCGGCAGAAAATGGTCCAGAGATATATTGTAGTTCGGATCATGGCGTTGCAAACGGGCTGGCACGGCGAATGAAATGGCAAGATGGGAAGCCTCGTGAAGCCGGTAACAATGCGTGAACGCCGAAGGTTCCGGCGCACCTATGCGACTCTCCTCAAAGCGAATGGGGAAGATGTCAAGACTGTGCAGGAATTATTGCGGCACGCAAATAGCTTGGTGACGATGAATCTTTACGCGCAAGCGATCACGGAAGTGAAGCGTAAAGCGCAGAGCCGCCTGGTGAGTATGTTGCTCGACGACAACCATCACAACGAGAGCACCGCTGCTATTGGAACAATACGGACGTACGAAAAAATCATCGAAGCACGTAAGTTGCTGAAATGATTGGCGTCCCCGACGGGATTTGAACCCGTGTTATCGCCGTGAAAGTGGCTCAGAGCCTGGTAAGTTGTTGAAATCAGGTGGCATGGATAGCGCAGCAAGACACTTTCAGGCATCGTCGGAGCCGCTTATTGGACGCCTATTGGAACAATGCAGTGCGGTGCTCGGGAGCCATGCCTTATGGAACCGATGCACAAGATTATCCTCGAACCTCTCCCTGAAAAACCTCCGCGCTCCAAACTGGAGCCCCACCGTGAACTGATCCGCGAGCTGCGCCGCAAGGGACGCACGTACCGCGAAGTTGCCCGGCTCTTCCACGAGCGGCTGGGGCTGCATGTCGCCCTCAGTACACTCCACTCCTTCATAAAGGTCCGTGCGAAGCATCGCAAGCGAACTCAATTTGAGCTTCAGTCGGTGGCTCTAGCTGCGGCAGACTCTCCTGTACTCGAACGCGTTGCCGCTCTCAAGGCAAAGCCTGCTGTGCGGGATGCGAAGCGCGCTCGCTTCGTCTTCCGTGAGAACGAACCACTAACCCTGACAACCAATGGAGGTGNNGGCGTGATGGTCGCCCTGGCCGAGTGGTTTGAGGCAAATGAGATTCCTGTCACCCTGCTTGATCTCGACACGGAGAACAAGGCGCGTGGCTCCCTGCAACATTTTTTCAATGGGCGGGTCACCAAAGTCAATATCCACACGCCCGCCGGACTTGATGCCTTCGTCGATCATCTCGATAGCGGCACCCCCATCATACTTGCCGATATGGGCGCGGGCGCCGGGCAGGTTGCGGCTGACTGGTTCGAGTCAATGTACGACGATGTCTCTGCAACTGGAGTTCGCTTTACAGCGGTGGGAGTGGTCACGCCGGACCCGGCCAGCGTCGAGAGCGTCCTTGCCTGGGCAAGCCGCCTTCAGGAAAGGGTCGAGTACGTTATTGTTGAGAACGCAACCAGCGCCCTGGCGGACTTCACATACTGGAAGTCTACGGAACAGGCAAATCGCTTCCGCGAAGCCTTCGCGCCGGAGATATTGCAAATGGAGTTTCGCCTTGCTGAACTTGAAAACCCAGTCCGCCAGCATGGTATCCAACTCGGGCAAGTCGCGGACCGCAAGGCCGATGTCGATGAACT
>PMGP01000229.1 GCA_003156235.1 Acidobacteriaceae bacterium | reverse complement strand
GTGTTGTCGGGATTGAAATCGTCTCCGAAGATGGCTCGCGTCTCTTCGGCGGTTGGCGGCGGCAAACAGATATCGGTCATTGCTCTCCTTGAGATTTCTCACTAGGTTTCAGCCGGGAAACGCGAGTTGCTGCAATGCGCTGAGATCCCTCACGTGCTCTTCAAGCAGCTTTTGATAGTGCTTCTTCGATTTTGTCAGTGCCGGTGCAGCCGTGGGCCATTCGTTCAGGTTGAGTTACTTGCCTGACGGCACGTCGCAGGCCTTCGAATCGATAGACATCCTGTCCTTTCGGTGCAGCGTGGGCTTATATGCAGTCTTCTTCTCGGCTGCCTGGTCGCCACGTGTCTCTCGTTCCGCTTCAAGCCAGTCCTGGTCTGCCTGGCTCTCGCCGGTGGCTCTCTGCTGTAGAGTTCATGGGCCCGCGCGGCGATCTCGGAGGTGCGATCGACAGGCTTCTCTCGCGCAGGAACGGCTTTGTCGGATCGAAGATCCGATGATCGGCCATTCGGCCTGGTGTTCAGTTACCAGTCAATGAAGAGCAAGACGCAGTTTATTGCCTCTACTGGAGGGCCATCCTGTCGCGCGCAAATGCCCCGCGATGAGCTACGGCCAGAGATGGCGGGGCCACCGCGCAGTGTCGCTCGGGAGAGTGGTTACGCCGGATATTGAAGACCCCGACGTTATTTTACTTTGAAAAGAACGTTCGACTCTTGTTCGTCACTCTGCTCGGTGTGCGAAGCCTTCTCTGCTGCCTTTTCGGCAACGCGCTCAATCCGCTTTTGTGCCGTTGTGTCCGAGACCGTCCCGGTTTCGAGCTTCGTCACTTCTGGATTCTCAAATTGTTTCGCCATTGCTGATATCTCCTATTCTCAGGATGAACCATGTTCTAATGAAGTTCCGGTCAGTTTTGCTCTCCCATTCGATATCGCAGGGTCATTCGAGACTTTTCCTTCTCGGGCTGGAAGGAGTCCAAACTAGCACTCCGGTTTCGGCTCGAGCTTTTCGACATTCGCGTTTACGGCCGCAAATTCTATTTCATACTCTTCACCGCCGGACTTGCCCTTGAACTGTCTGCGTCGAGCGGCTGCGGTGGTTATCAAGGCACAATGCATCCTGCTACGATTACATCGACTGTTATGGCAACGGCTACTGCAGGAGCAATTCAACAGGAAGCAGCACTGACGGTAACTGTAAATTGAAACACGGGGTTATCTCGGAGGATACTTCAACGTTTATCTGGCTTGGCGGCTTATCTAACTCGTGACTTAGTTGCGTTCATGCTTGGTGCGGTCCTCACAGACTGAGCTGGTAATGCGAAGCACTAAGCGCCTTACATTGAGTCATGACTACCCAGACTATCTGTCAATCGCAGAATAACGTAATCGAGCGCTGTTTCCCAATGCGCTAATTGCACGTCAAAACGCGTCTTCAACTTTTTGTTCGACAATTGTGAGTTGCGCGGCCGATTTGCCAGAGTAGAATATCCGGCGGAAAGGATGGGCATGACTCCAGGAACCTTGCCATGAAGAAGGGCGTCAGAGCGGGCAAAGATGGCACGCGCAAACCCGCACCAGGAAACAGATCCAGTGCAGGTCATGTGGTAGAGGCCGGCCCAACTGGAGGCAGCGCCGAATTGACCGGCCAGAGCGCCGTCGGCAATCGTGCGCGTGGCCTTGGCAAGCTCGATAGAACTTGTTGGCGCACCGACCTGGTCGTCGACTATGCTCAGGCTCTCGCGTTCGCGGGCAAGTCGCAGCATGGTCAGCAGGAAGTTATTTCCGCAGGGACCATAGACCCAGCTTGTCCGGAAGATCAGGTATTTCCCTCCAACCTGCTGAATGACCTTTTCTCCGGCAAGCTTGCTCGCTCCATAGACGTTCAATGGATTCGCTACATCTGTTTCTACCCAAGGGCTCGTCTTCGAGCCATCAAAGACATAGTCGGTAGAGTAGTGAACCAGCAGCGCATCCCTGCGCAGAGCTTCTTCAGCCAGAATGCCGGGAGCAGTGGCGTTGACCGCAATAGCCGCTTCCTGTTCAGCTTCAGCGCGATCTACTGCCGTGTATGCGGCGGCGTTTAGAATGATCTCGGGCGCAGCCGTGCGCACCATCGCGCGCACCTGATCCGGCACGGCCAGGTCAACTGAATCGCGGTCATGGCAGATGATTTCACCTGCGCCAGCGAAGCTGCGTTGTAACTCCACGCCAACCTGTCCTGCGTGGCCGACAATGAGAATGCGCGGCAATCTGCTCATGAAAATACCTCAGCTTCCCGCAATGTCGCGCCACTGCGATCCTTGTCAGAAAGGATGACGTGCTCCAAAGTAATGGGCCAGGGAATCGCTAACTCGGGATCGTTCCATACAATGGTCCGCTCGCCCATGGGAGAGTAGTAGTCGGTCACTTTATAGGTGAAGCAGGCTTCCTCGGTGAGTGAGAGAAAGGCGTGGCCAAAGCCTTCGGGAATCCAAAGCATCAGACCGTTCTCCCCGCTGAGTTCGACGGCCATGTGCTTGGCAAAGGTCGGGGAGTTGCGGCGCAGATCCACAGCTACATCGAGAACCGCGCCCTGCGTAACGCGAACCAGCTTGCCCTGCGGCTGTATGACTTGATAGTGAATGCCTCTCAGCACATTTTTCTTCGAGACCGAGAAGTTATCCTGCACCCAGTTTGGCGGCAATCCCGCATCAGTCATGCCGCGCTGATTCCATGTCTCGCAGAATGCGCCGCGGCTATCCCGATAAATCTTCGGCGTTAGCACTAGAACGCCGGGCAGCGATGTTTCAGTAATCTTCATAGTTCATCCGCTACTATCGCAAATTGCGGCTCGTCTTTGAGAGCAAGCAGATATTGTCCATATCCACTCTTGAGTACCGGCCGGGCCAATTCGTCAAGTTGGTCTGCGGTAATGTACCCCAGACGATAGGCTATCTCTTCCGGGCAGGCAATCCTCAAACCTTGGCGCCGTTCTATCGTCTGAACAAAAAGTCCGGCGTCGAGTAGCGAATCGTGCGTGCCGGTATCGAGCCAGGCCATGCCTCTGCTCATCACCTGCACTTTCAGACTGCCAGCTTCCATGTAAAGCCGGTTCAGGTCCGTGATCTCCAGTTCGCCGCGCACCGACGGCTTGAGTGACGCGGCCAGATTCACCACTTTATTGTCGTAGAAATAGAGTCCTGTGACAGCATAACGAGAGCGGGGAGAAACAGGCTTTTCTTCGAGACTGATTGCTCGGCCCGCTTCATCGAACTCCACGACTCCATAGCGCTCCGGGTCCCGTACCGGATAGGCGAACACGACAGCTCCATGCTTCACGGCCGCCGCGCGCTGCAAATGCGCGGAGAATGATTGCCCGTAAAATATGTTATCGCCGAGAATCAATGCGCTCGTATCCCCGGCGATAAAATCGCGCCCAATCAGGAAGGCCTGCGCCAGACCGTCGGGGCTGGGTTGAACGGCATAACTCAAGTTGATGCCCCACTGATTGCCATCGCCCAGCAACTCCGCGAAGAGCGCAGTATCATGCGGAGTGGAGATAATCAGAATATCGCGCAGCCCCGCCAGCATCAGAGTGCTGAGCGGGTAATAGATCATCGGCTTGTCATATACCGGCAAGAGTTGCTTCGAGACCGCCTGCGTCATCGGATAGAGCCGGGTTCCCGACCCGCCCGCAAGTATGATTCCCTTCATGATTGAATCCTCTCCTCATAGTTTTTCCGGATCCACTCCCGGTAAGCGCCGGTTCGGACGCTCTGAACCCATGAGCCGTGATCAAGATACCATGCCACGGTTTTATACAGGCCGCTGTCAAACTTCTCCTCCGGCCGCCATCCCAACTCACGGCCGATCTTCGACGCGTCGATGGCATAGCGGCGATCATGCCCGGGACGGTCGGTGACGAATGTGATGAGTTTCCTGCGCGGCCCCAGCGCGGCATCAGGGCGCAACTCATCGACTATATCGCAAATCGACGTCACTACATCCAGATTCTTCCGTTCGCTGTTACCGCCGATGTTATAAGTTTCTCCCGCGCGGCCCCGATCAATGACTGCGCGGATGGCCGAACAGTGGTCTTCCACAAACAGCCAGTCACGCACATTGCCGCCGTCTCCGTATACGGGCAGATTTCTGCCTTCGAGGGCGTTCAGAATCACAAGCGGAATCAACTTTTCAAGGAACTGGAAAGGTCCGTAGTTATTCGAGCAGTTGGTCGTGAGTACCGGCAACCCATAGGTATGAAAGTACGCCCGCGCCAGATGATCGGAGGCCGCCTTCGATGCGGCATAAGGACTGTTGGGCGCATAAGCAGTGGTTTCGGAAAAGGCCGGATCTTCAGCTTCCAACGTACCGTAAACCTCGTCGGTAGAAACATGCAGAAAGCGGAACTCTCGACGACCGGCATCGTCAAGCTCCGACCAATAGAGCTTGGCCTGTTCAAGCAGCGTAAAAGTTCCCTGTACGTTGGTGCGAATAAAGGCGCCGGGATCGACAATCGAGCGATCTACATGGCTTTCCGCGGCGAAATGGACGATGACCCTGGGCCGGTGTTCGCGCAACAATGCGGCCACAAGCTCCGCATCGCAAATATCGCCGCGCACCAACTGATGTCGGGAATCACCCGCTATCTCCGCAAGATTCCCTGGATTGCCTGCATAAGTGAGCAGATCAAGATTCACCACGGCGGTGCCTGAATTCTTGATCCACTGCAGCACAAAGTTGGAGCCGATAAACCCCGCGCCGCCAGTTACCAGGATGGCATTGCCCATTATTGTCATCGCTCTGAAAGTCCTTTAAAGACTAAGGTTGGCGAAAAGATCGACAATCCGCCTAATTATGGACGCCTGCGAAGCGTAACGATGGAATCAAAGCCGCCAGGCCGGAGGATGTTTTCCCTTTGTGCCAACAGATTACTCGTACAACGTAAGTCTAGCATGGCATATGAGTCGAACGGAATGCGCATTGCTTCTCCCAGGATTGGTATGCAATAGCTGATTCAACCTACTGTCCCGGCATCTGACAGAACTTAGCAAGGTGAGCTAAACGGCGTCACACACGTTGCCGATAAATCGCGGCTCCCAAAGTCCAGATTGAGTTCACGCCGTCTTCCAAGTCCACACCATCCTCCAAGCTCGACTTATCGAGTTTAGGGTCGATACTGAAAGCACACTGGCAAGGACTTCCCTGCCGCATCCGCAAAGCTAGAACCTCTCACCGAAGGCCAGATCCGAAGCTTCATAATCACGAAGCTTGACTCGGAAGCCAGGAAGATTAAGTTAAGGTTTGCCTGATGCGAGTTACTGGCTTAGAGTAAATCCACAGTAAACGTGCCTTTGCTGAGAACCTCAAGGATAGCTTCTTCGCGAGAAAAAAGCCATTTGAAGGCATTGCCTTTACGTACAGATACTCTGATTTTGCATTGGTCGCGACCAGGAAGCGACACGGCACCCAAATCACCTAGCGAAGAGCAAAAAAGCCGCCAGCCTTTTGCGGAGCAGGCCCGCAAAGCCCAGTAACCCTGTGACTAGCAGAAGCAAGCTCGAAGGCTCCGGTGTATCTGCCGTATCTGCCGTGAGCGACACATCGTCCAGATTATAGTAGCTAGGCGTGTCATAGCCCTCAAAAAGCAAAGTATCGCTTCCGGTTCCGGTCAGATCGAAGGAGATATATGTGTATCCGTTTTGGTCAATCGAATCTCCTCCGTTGATGTCCGTTTTCGATTCGCCATCCCACAAAACTTGAAAATCCGCATTGCTCGCGGTGAGCGCAGAATCGCCGGGGGAGTTATACAGCCAGAAACCGAGCGTATAGGTGGACGCTGCCTGTGTGGTCAGCGTCTGCGAGATCGAATCGTAATCTCCCGTCGGCTGGCCGAACTCAGCGGCGTAAGTGCCACTGTGGGGAATCCCATAGACATCAATGTCAGAGTTGGTGGCTGCATAGCCGACAGTCCAGCCGGTAAAGTCTCCGGTCTCAAATCCACCATTGGTGACCAGATTTATCGGGTCTGCTCGCAGCGCCGAGGAAGCCGCCAGCAACACCACGACGCAAATCGCCAGAATTAAACTTTTTCGCATATGATCTCCTCTCGTTGTCCTTCGTTGACACTGGACCAGAAGCCGGTAACTTGTCCCGCTTCAAAATTAGATGCATCTGCCCGTACCTTCGAACCTGACAATTAATTGGCGCTGCCCAGAAAACGTTATCGGAGGCAGAATACAGACACAGCAAGCATCATAAAGCATTTGGACTATATTCGTCCACATTGAAAGCAGAGAGGTTAGCAATTCATATTCTTCAATATGCGCATGAAAATACGGTTTGGCTTCCTTATGCTCCATTGATATTATCAAGGTTACACGTTTAACGAGCCAACTCATAACCGACAGATTGCAGGTTCGATTCCTACCGCGTCCACCATGGAATCAAGTACTTAGCGAACACTAGAGAATCCTCCAACCCCACAGAACCCCACAGTAATCTAACCGCCGCCGACTGCTGCGCTGCCGGAGTCAGTTCTTGCGGCATCACCATTTGCACTACCTTTGAGTTGGCCCGCTGCTTGGCTCTCAGGCTGGCGTTTCCGTAGACTTCATGGTCATCGCCACGTTGCTGTGCCGCATCAGTTTTTTACTGGACTCCTATCAGGGCATCCGTTTCGTCCAGCAAAGAGCGATACGTGTGCCGGAAGACGTGCCAACCGATCCCGGGAAGGCCGTTCTTTTCACCAGCAGGCTTCAGAATCTGCTACTGAATGACGCCCGCGTAGTAGCAGCCGCCTGTAACGTGCGACGGGAAGACAAGCCCACTCGAACGGTCCCCTATCCAGCCACGTAGAATTTGAGCAAATTCCGGGTCGAGAGGAATGTAATCGTTGGACGCCTCGGTTATCACGCTTCCGATCCGGCCGTTGACGACACCCTGTTGAAACAATATCGCTCCAGCCTCAAATTCGATATGCTCCCAGCGGAGGGCCAAAACCTCGGACACCCGCATTCCGGTGCACATCGCAATGATGACCATCGTTTTGTATGGCTCTTGCAACGTAGAAACCAACTCCTGAAATTTTTAGGGGTGAGTATCTGCGGCTTCTTTATCGCTTGCTGGTTCCTTTCAGTTTCACAAGCTCCATAGGGTTACACTGAACGTCCATCAAATCCCACAGCATGGCCCGTTCAAAAAGAAGATGCAGAAGTGCTCCAACGTGCCCGCGTGTCTTCGGCGACAGAGGCAATGATTTCAACCAGTGACGTGCTATCCCATTTGGGCCGGATGTGCTTCTTGAGTCAGTTGCGGTAAGCGGCGACTGTACTCCAGGAAAAGCCGTCCGTGATGGTGGCCTCACCCGGCACCTGTCGCAGTATTTCCTCCAGGCGCTCCTCGGTTGAGAATCGGTCGATGACCAATCTCAAGGTTGGCTTGTTGTGCGCTTTGAAGGCTTTCGGATCGTTGATTCGGAGTACGTCCTCTTGTAGGCGTACCAGGGCTTTTATTTCAGTTGGATACTCAACCCGTGGACGCGACCGATCCGTGCCAGGCGTTGCTGGGTCTTCGGGTGTATTTTGACCAGAGCCGCCGCTTGCTCACTATTGGGAACGGCTCGAATGATTCAACGGAGTGGGGAAAGTCAACCATGGTTATGAAGCTCTTGTAGCAATAATGAATTCGATGTCTATCTGTGCATGTTCTAATTTTCTCGCCCCGGCACCCTATCCCCTTTCAGCGATATGTCCGCACTGGCATTGTGGCAGGTCTGCGCATCAGCAAGATGTTGCGCTTCCAGGGTTCTGATTTCAGCCGTTTCTTACCTCTCGCGGTAAACTCAGAACAGCTACGCATGAGGAGATCGGCAAGATTACCGATGCCATCCGTGACAGCATGAAGCAGCGCGGAAAACTGGATCGCGGTCTTGTCGCCGAGCGTTATGTTCCGCTGCAATGGACCGAGGCGCAAAAGAAAGATTTGGTTAACTACAAGTCAGGTCAAGTTCTGCTCTTCCATCGCTCTTCGCGTGGCGTCGAAAAGCATGAGGCGCTCACCATCGAGCGAATTGAAAAGTCGGGCATCGTTGCCAGGGACCAGCATGGCATGGAGCGCGCGGTGAGTCCATCACAGGCGCGTTCCTTTTCGGTGCATGAACGCCAACAGATTGAGGTGGCCCCTGGCGACAAGTTGCTGCTGACGGGCAATCGCGGCGCAGCAGATTTCCGAGCCACCAATGGCGAACTGGTGAAAGTACGCGATGTCGATGGCGGCCGCATTCACCTTGAGGATGGCCGGACGCTGCCCACCAATTACCATGAGTTCGATCACGGCTATGCGGTCACCGCGCATCGCAGCCAGGGAAAGACGGTGGACGCTGTAATCCTTTCTGCGATGCGATGAAGCAGGAGTTGTTCTACGTCGGGGCCTCGCGTGGACGCCAGGTAATTGTCGTGGTCACCAGTGACCGTGAGCAATTACGCAACTTGCTCGGCGTCTCCTCGGCGACGGCCATCGGCAACTGAACTGGCGAGACAACATGCGCAGCCTCATCCCGCACCAATGCGAAGCCCTGAGCGGCAGCCATTGCAGACCATTGAACCGTCGTTGCTGCGGCAAAAAGATGGCCGTAGGCACGATATGGGAATGAGCCGGTGATTCCAGACAATCATCGGATAATCCGCTCGCACAATGCGGCTCTTCCTTACAGCTTCTGTGCCAACCGTGTGATCGTCCCGTGCGAAGGACCGTCCGAACTAGGTAATGCGAACCTCTGCGCCGATTTGAAGTGCTAAGAAACCGGCTGGAAACGCGCCGATCCTAACTGCAACATTCTGCTCGACGGGACTCTGGCAGGCAAAATACGATACAAACATGAGACATCTTGCCAGAAATTCTCAGCCAACATGTGTGCGAACAGTGCGCGGTAGTTCATCTCCAATGGATCGCCGAAGCTTTCTCAAGAACTCTTTGATCGTTGGCGGCGGCGCTTTGCTTGCCGGCAAAAAGATTGCAGCCCTGGAGTCTGCCACTCAACCGCAGATTCCCGGCGAAGTATCGCCCGCACAGATTGCCGCCGCGCGTTTTCCCAAGGATTTTCTTTGGGGCATGGCCACCTCCGCTTACCAGGTGGAAGGCGCATGGAACACAGATGGCAAAGGCGAATCGATCTGGGATCGGACCGCGCACACGCCGGGCAAGATTCGCGATGGCGCGAATGCCGATGTGGCCTGCGATCAGTACCATCGCTACAACGAAGACATTGCGATCATGAAGCAGATCAATATGAAGAGCTACCGCTTTTCGACTTCATGGCCACGCGTTCTGCCCACTGGCACGGGACAGGTCAATCAAAAGGGACTCGACTACTACAGCCGTCTTGTCGATGCTCTTCTAGAGGCCGGGATTCGCCCTTTCTGCACGATCTATCACTGGGATTTGCCGCAAGCGCTCGAAGATAAAGGAGGCTGGCCGAATCGCGATCTGGCCAGCTACTACGCCGACTTTGCGGCGATCCTGGCCAAGAATCTCGGTGATCGCATCACCGTCTGGGCGCCCTTCAATATGCCCACGGACTTTACCCGCAACGGCTATGGAACCGGCTGGGCGCCTCCTTTCAAGACAAACATCGATCAGGCTCTCAAAGCGGCTCACTCCGTCAATCTGGCGCAGGGCATGGCCTTCCGCGCCATTAAAGCAGCTTCCTCGAATGCTACCGTGGGTTGCGCCTACGGCTGGGAGCCGGTTTATCCCAAGTCCAACAGCGAAGCGGATCGCGCCGCCGCCACGCGCTTTCACAATTACAACAATATTTACTGCCTGGAACCGATCTTCCATGGCACGTATCCCAAGGCATTCATCGGCGAGATTCCTTATGAGGCAATGGGATTCAAACCGGGCGACGAGAAAATCATGAAGGTGCCGCTGGATTGGCTGGGGGTGCATTACTACTGCCGTCTCCTTGCCTCAGACGCGAGCAATGGCGCGCCGCCAGACGTATCGAGTCACGATCCCTTGGCGCAAATCCGAATCGAGTTAGCCGGCGATGGCCCGAAGACCGATGGCGGACTGGAGATGTGGCCGCGGGGCTTCTATGACCTCTTGATGCAGCTCACGCGCGACTATGACCATCCCATCATCGAGATCACCGAGACCGGCGGCGTCTTCATGGACTCACCCGGCGCGGATGGCCACGTCCACGACCAGCGCCGCATCGGGTTCTACCGTCAGCATCTGGCCGAACTGGCGCGCGCCATGAAGGATGGAGCACGCGTGCGCGCCTATCATGCCTGGAGTTTGCTCGATAACTTCGAGTGGGGCAGCGGCTACACGCAGCGCTATGGGCTGACGTATGTGGACTTCGCCACCCAGAAGCGCACCATCAAAGATTCAGGCTATTGGTATGGCCGCGTCGCCGCCGCCGGACGCCTGGATGTGTAACTGCCACAACCGGAACTCTATTCAGGAAAGGAATGATCGCATCGAAACGAATGGAGGTTTGCGGGTCAAGGATCGACAAACCATATCCAGATTGACAAGGACGTGGGTGGGCCGCAGTGTGCTCGCGGCACTCTTCTGGACGTTGCTCAGCGTGTTCTTTGCGCTGCCCAGCCTGGTGAGGGGCCACGGTATCATGTACAAAGGATACGATTCCGTGCGTGGATCCTTCGCGTGGTGGTGGTCATGGGGCCTGATCACGCCGTTCATCCTCGCATTCGACCGCCGTTTGCCGTTCTCCGGCAAGCAGATTGCGCGGCGCATCCTTGCGCTTCTGCTTGCCAGCCTGATCTTCACGGTGGCCTACCGGTATGTGAATGCCGCGGCCTGCGCCTTGCTGGACATTGGCTCGTGGAATGCACTACGATTCTCCAAAATATTTGCGCTAAGCAACTTCGACGATTCACTGTGGAACTGGCTCGTCTACTGGGTGATCGTGGGCGCCATGCAGGCGTACCGGTACTACGAACGCTATCTATCGAGCGAGTTGCATCTGGCGCGAATGGAGAGAAGCTTTACCGAGGCGCGTCTGAATGCTCTGCGCATGCAACTCGATCCGCACTTTCTCTTCAATGCGCTGAACACGATCTCTTCGCAGGTGGAGCGCGATCCCAAGCTGACGCGCAGAATGATCGAGCATCTTGGCGATCTGTTGCGCAGGTCGATAGAAACCAAGAACCGACAGGAGATTCCGCTGGCCGAGGAGATAGAGTTTCTGGCTCCATATCTGGAGATTCAGAAGATTCGCTTTGGGGAAAAGCTCAAGATTGAGATCCAGATTGAGCCGGAGGTGCAAAATTCCACTGTTCCTTCGCTCATCTTGCAACCGCTGGTCGAGAATGCGATCCGCCACGGGATTTCGCATCGTGCCTCGGGCGGAACCGTCATCGTATCGGCGCAGAGGGTAGACGATCAACTGGAAATCCGGATACAGGATGATGGCGTGGGACTGCCAGCCGGATGGACGCTCGATTCGTCGGCGGGATTGGGATTGTCTGTGACACGAGAAAGAGTGAAGAGCCTTCATCCGAATGGAGAAAGCAGTTTTACTGTGCGCCCGCTCAAGAATGGCGGCGTAGAGGTGGATATTTTCCTGCCACTGCGCGCGCCTGGAGGAGACGCCGATGGCCGTGCCTGATTCCATCCGTGTGCTGATCGTAGACGATGAAGCGCCGGCGCGGCAGCGGATCGCCGATCTGTTGCGCAAAGATACTCAAGTTGCAGCGATTCTTGAAGCGGGCGACGGCATCTCCGCCGTCACCGTGATTCAAAGTCAGCGGCCGGCATTGGTTTTTCTCGATGTGCAGATGCCGGAGTTGGATGGGCTGGGGGTGATCGATGCCGTTGGCGCCGGCCAGATGCCGCTGACCATCTTTGTCACTGCGTACGACCAGCACGCGATTCGCGCCTTTGAGGCCAATGCGCTGGACTATCTGCTGAAGCCCTTCAGCGATGAGCGATTTGAGGCGGCGCTGAGTCGCGCCAAGCTCCGGCTGCGTGAGCGCAACACAAGTGAGTTTGGACAGCGCATGATAACCATGCTCTCCGCCGCGCCGCAAGCCCAGCGCCCTTGGGACCGGCTCGTCGTCAAGTCTGGCGGCAGCACGCGCTTGATCCGCGTGGCGGAGATCGACTGGATTGAGGCTGCCGGCGTCTACGTAAACCTGCACGTGGCGGGCCAGCAGTTGCTTTATCGCGCCTCGTTGCATGAGCTTGACGAGCGGCTCGATTCGCGGCGCTTCGTGCGCGTTCATCGCTCGGCCATCGTGAATATCGAGAGCATTCTGCAACTGGAGCCGGTCTCGCACGGCGAGTTCGACATTATACTCAAGAACGGCGCGCGAACCCGCGTAAGCCGGAGCTACCGGGCGCAGTTGGAAAATCGTCTGGGGCAGCCCCTTTAGTCATCTGGAGGAGGAAAGTTGAAAGCTTCGCCGCGTGGCCTTGAAATTCTGCCGTTGTCAATGCTTGGTTCTGGCTTGATCGACCGGCGGTTGCATAAGTCGCTTCTGATCGACGGTGTATGGGGCGCCGGCGAGGACCGAATATGACCCCGCGCACGCGACGACTTAGGTGGGTGGCAGTAGTTGCTCTGCTGATGATTCTCGCAGTCGAGCTATTTGTCCCGGCACGGGAACAGTCCCAAACTCCAGACGAGGCGAACCACTTGCTGGGCGGCGTCCGCTCCTGGAAGTACGGTGATTTCGGGACCAACCCGGAACATCCCCCGTTTGCCAAGCTCGTAGCGGCGTTGCCGGTTCTTCGCGTTCCGTCACCCCCGGCGGTCCGATACACACAGTACTTCAAGTCAGAGAACTTCAGCAGTGGAGCCGAGTTTCTCTACACCCACGATGCGGACGGAATCTTGTGGCGTTCGCGCGCCGCCATCTCTGTCTTCACCTTTGCGCTGGCGCTGCTTGTGCTTGCCGCAGGCTCTGAGATCTTTGGGCCGGGCACCGGGCTGGTTGCGCTGCTGATCTTTGTTTTTGAGCCTAATCTTCTGGCGCATGGAGCCATGATCACCACTGATATGGCCGTCGCGTGCTGTTTTTTCGCGGCCGTCTTCGCATATTATCGATGGCGAAAACATCCAACCGTTTGGCGGATCATTGTGTGTGGAATCGCTGCCGGGCTGGCGCTGGCCGCGAAACACTCTGGATTGTTCCTGTTGCCGGTGCTTCTTGTACTGGCGCTCATCGACGTTCTTGCAACGTCTTCAGTGAACAAGTCGGGGCGCAACGACTGGCGCAAGGATGCGCTTCATACTGCTATCTCACTGGCTGTTGCAGGCGTGATTGCCTACGCATTTCTTTGGGCGTTCTATGGCTTTCGCTACCAGGCGCGGCCAGGAGCATTGGTCATGGTTCCCACTCTTGGAGAGTATGCGCTTTCCACACATTCAGCCCTTGTGGATGCAGTGATTTCGCGGCTTGCCGCATGGCATCTGTTTCCCGAGGCATATCTCTTCGGACTGGTGGATATTGCCGATGCGGCCAAGCGCGATCCTATGTTTCTGCTCGGCACGGATTATGCAACAGGCCACTGGTTCTACTTTCCCATCGCATTTTTAATTAAATCGACGCTGGGATTTCTCGCGCTCCTCCTGTCTGCGCCATTTCTTAACGAATTGTGGCAAGCCGGCAAGTGGCGCACGACTTTCTATCTGCTGCTTCCCGCACTGATGTATTTTGGCGTCAGCATGGCCTCGACGATGAACATTGGCATTCGCCATATTCTGCCGGTCTACCCATTCTTCGTCTTGATTGCCGCGGCGTCCGCGGTTTCCCTGGCACGAAGGCGGAGCTGGGGATTGTATGCCGCGGCAGCGCTACTGCTTATTCACGTGGTATCATCGGCCCATGTCTTTCCCAACTACCTGACTTATGCGAATGAAGCATGGGGAGGACCGACCAATTCCTATCGGCTGCTCACCGATTCCAATGCCGATTGGGGACAAGGCCTGCGCGCCGCCAAGAGCTATCTTGACGCGCATGGCATCAAGGACTGCTGGTTTGCGCACTATGGCTGGAATGTGAACCCGGCTTACTACAACATTCCGTGCAAACCGCTGCCCGAAGCCATTGCGCATATGTTCGGCGGGACTTTGCCGCCTGTCCCCGCCCGCATTGAAGGCACGATATTGGTCAGCGGCTCCGAGGCCGACGGGGATTATTGGGGTCCCGGCGACCTGAACCCCTACGAACAGTTTCTCCATCGCCGGCCAGACGACCTCATCGCCAACAGCATCCTGGTTTTCCACGGCCAATTCGACGTTCCGCTCCTCGCCGCTCTCTCAGTCATGAACCACGCGCAACGGCTTGCGGGCCGGCAAGAGTGGGATCAGGCGCTGGCAGAGGCGCACACTGCCATCGGCCTGGCGCCTCGATCCGCGGAAGCTCATGCCGTCCTAGGCAATATTCTCCTTGCGATGGGCCGCACTGAAGAGGCGCGACGGCCGTTTCAAGAGGCTCTCTCTCTGGCGCAAACCGACCATCCGCAATTCCAGATGATCCGCGTTCTCAAGATTCCATCTGGATTCTCCTCTCCGTAGCTTTTATCCGGAAGAATTTGCCGTCTTTGAAATCGAAAGAAAGGTTTGCCGCG
>PMGP01000051.1 GCA_003156235.1 Acidobacteriaceae bacterium | reverse complement strand
ACCTGCCCGCGCGCTTCGAGCTGGAGTACGTGGGCGAGGACGGCGAGCGCCATCAACCGGTCATGGTTCATCGCGCCCTTTTCGGCTCCGTCGAGCGCTTCTTCGGCGTTCTCATCGAGCACTACGCCGGGGCCTTCCCGCTGTGGCTCGCGCCGGTGCAGATTGGCCTTGTTCCCATCAGCGAGCGGCACCACGAATACGCGCAGAAGGTCGAGGCCGAGTTGAAGGCCGCGGGCCTGCGCGTCGAGACCGACATTCGCAACGAGAAGATGAACGGCNNTCTTCGGCGACAAGGAGCAGGAAGCCAACGCGGTCAGCGTCCGCACCCGCGGCAAAGGCGACCAAGGCTCCATGCCGCTGGCCGAATTTATCGCCAAGTGCAAGGCGCTGGTGGAGAGCCAGTCCACGGAACTCTAACTTTTGGTTGGGGACCGGCTCAGCCGGCAGGCTCCTTGAGGTAAATCTCCACATAGTCCAGGTAGTTCTGGGCGTACTCGATGATTTTGGCGTGGTCGGCGTCGCTGAGTTCGCGGCGGAGCCTGGCGGGGACGCCGGTCCAAAGCGTGCGAGGAGGAACTTGCGTTCCTTCCGGAACCACGGCGCCGGCGGCAATCAGGGAGCCTTCGCCGATGCGGCAGTTGTTCAGAACCCTGGCCCCGATGCCGATGAGAACCGCGTCCTCGATCACGCATCCATGCACCGTGGCGTTGTGGGCGATAGTGACCCAGTCGCCCACGATGACCGGATATAGGTTGCGCTGGCCGTGGAGCACCGCGCAGTCCTGGACGTTGGAGTTCGCGCCGACGCGGATGGAGTGGACATCGCCACGCAGAACGGCGTTCATCCACACCGAGGAGCGCTCGCCGAGGGTCACGTCGCCGATAATCTGCGCCGAAGGGTCGATGTAGCAACTAGCGGGGATCAGGGGCAGACGCCCCCGGTAGCTACGGATCATGGTTTCAAGACCTCCACGGTCAGTTTAAGGCATGGTGTTTTCAGGCGGACGAGTGCCGGCCTGCTCCAGGATGCCGGAGTAGCCTGCTTGGGCCAAAATGACGTTCCAAATTGGGGCCTGCGGGGGAGTAAAGGGCGATTCTAGCTAAATTTCTCTCGATTCCAGAAGAAATTATCCGGATAGGCCTCTATGCTTGACCCGCTGTCCAATGTTTCCAGTATCATAGTAGATGCCAGTTGGCGGGTTTGGAGGTGGGATTTTTTGGCAGAGGTTCGTGTTCAAGAAGGCGAACCGCTCGAAAATGNNTCGCAAGAAGGCTCGTAAAGAGGCTGACTAGCTTCATAACCATCGTGACATGCGCCGCCCCGGCGACTCCCGCATCAAGATGCGGGCAGCAAAACCAGAGATCGCAGGTCAGGCCGGGGCGGTCTGTCACGTTACATACATTGAACTCCAACTTTCTGTATGCAGATTGCTTGGAGGTTGTACCCAGGTCTACCGGCTCTGCCGGCTAGACAAACAATTTGCCGCTGTACTTGTTGCGGCCCGGGCCCTGGTTGTTACTACAGCACGAAGCAGGGAAAACGGGACCGGCAAGCTGATTCTGTTCATGGCCGATTTCTATGAATTTCCCTTCTTCGGGGAAGCCGGCCATGGAATTTACCGACAGAGTATTGAAGTGCAGCGACTGCGGCGCCGAGTTTGTCTTCACCGCCGGCGAGCAGCTTTTTTTCCACGACAAGCAGTTCAAGAACGAACCCAGGCACTGCAAGCAGTGCAAGGCGAAGCGCGTCCGCGGAGGCTCCAGGGTGCGCCCGGAAACCCGGACCAACTGCTCGCAGTGCGGCGCGGAAACGACGGTTCCCTTCAAGCCCACGCAGGGCAGGCCGGTATTGTGCCGCTCCTGCTTCAAGCAGCAGATGGCCCAACAGGGGCCCATCCCCGTCCCGCCGCCACGCCCCGAGTCGCCTTTGCAGCAGTCACGCCCGGAAGGGGATTAAGAGCCTTCTGTTACCTGTCATGAACACCGCTCCCCTATACTGATGCGAGGTGATCCGGCGCTGTTTTGTGCCGGATGGCAGGAGGGCCGCGTCATGGTGCAGACCCGAATCAAGCCTTACTTTCAGGAAGTTGCCGAGAAGGCGCGGCGCTGGGAGCAGCAGCGGGTTTTCCGGCGCAACCAGGTCTTCGGGCTGGTGCTGGTGGCCGCGGCGATCCTGCTCTTCTGGCTCCTGCGCACCAATCCAAGGTGGATTTTTCCGCCGGGATGGTGGCGGCCGTGAGCGCAGAATCCAGCCCACTGGCCGTGCTGCTGCTCGGGCCTACAGGCAGCGGCAAGACGGCGCTTTCGCTCGAGCTTGGCGAGCGCTTCAACGGTGAGATAGTCAGTTGCGATTCGGTGGCCGTCTATCGTGGCATGGACCTGGGCACGGCTAAACCTACAACAGAAGAACGGGCGCGGCTGCCACATCACCTGATCGACGTAACCGATCCGGACCAGCCGTTTACGGCAGGCGAGTACAGCAGGCAGGCGCGTGCGGCTTTGCGGGAGATTGCGGCGCGGGGCCATCTGCCCATCGTGACCGGCGGAACCGGCCTTTACCTGCGCGCACTCACCGAAGGGCTCTTTGCCGGGCCCGCGCGCCACGAGGAGTTGCGGGCCCGTCTAGAGCGCAGCCGGGCAAAGCATGAGAAGCAGCCTGACTCGTCGCATCGAGTTGAGGCTGAAAATGAACGAATCACGTCAAATTCCGCCCCGGAGGGGCGGCGTGAGAATAGCCACGGGTGGAGCGCAGCGAAACCCGGGGAATGCCAGCCCGTCAAAGAATTGCGCCCCGGAGGGGCGCTGCGAAATCCTCTTGTTCAAAGGGAAACCTGGTTGCACCGGCTGCTTCGCCGGCTCGATCCAGCCTCGGCCGAGCGCATTCACTCCAACGACACAGCCAAACTGATTAGGGCTATCGAGGTTTGCCTGGCGACGCGTAAGCCGCTCTCCGAAGTAATGGCTCGCGACCCGTTGACCGGCTTCCGGCTCTTGCGCATCGGCCTCAATCCGCCGCGACAGGAGCTTTACGACCGGCTCAACCGGAGGGCGGCGGCTATCTTCGCGGCTGGACTCGTCGAAGAGACTCGCGGCCTGCTCGCGCGCTACGGCCCGGTGAAGGCGCTGGACTCCCTCGGCTATCGCCAAGCGCTCTGCGTGCTGCGGGAGTCCTGGCCTGTCGAAGAAGCAGTATCCGCCGCGCAGCAGGGCCATCGCAACTACGCCAAGCGGCAGATGACTTGGTTCCGCCGCGAGCCGGAGGTGCATTGGATCGCGGGCTTCGGCGATGAGCCGGAGGTGCTGCGCGCGGCGATGGAACTGGTGCAGAAAAACCTGTAAGAATTTGTTTGGTACTTATGCCCCGCAGTAGAGCGGAAGCAAATCCTGCCTTTGGCGCATCCATTAGACTGGACGGTGGAATGCGGCGTTCGCGGCTTTTGAGCAGCGCCCCGGAATGGTGCTTTTCGAGGAAAAAACCTTGGCTGAGACAGAGACAATCTACGATGTGGCGATTATTGGCGGCGGCCCGGCCGGCTACTCGGCGGCTATTCGCGCGGCGGAGTACGGCCTGAAGGTGGCGTTAATCGAACAGTCTGCCAAGCTCGGCGGAACCTGCCTGCATGTGGGCTGCATTCCCACCAAAGCTCTGCTCTTCAACGCCGAGATCTGGGACCACTTGCAGCACGCCGCCGAGTTTGGCATAGAGGGCATCGGTACACCCACACTTAACTGGGCCGCTGTGCTCCAGCGCAAGAACTCCATCATCGCCAAGCACGTTAAGGGCCTGGACTTCCTGATGAAGAAGCACAAGATCGCACGCATTGAGGGCTATGGACGTTTGTCCGGCCCAGCGCGCGACGGCGTTCACACGGTCGACGTCACAGCGGCGGGCGGCGAAGTGAGTCCGGTAAAGGCAATGAACGTCATCCTGGCCACCGGCTCCGAGGCCAAGATGCTGCCCGGCCTCACGCCCGACGACCGCATCCTCACCAACATCGAAATCCTGGCCATGGAGCAAGTGCCCAAATCGCTGATCGTCATCGGCGCGGGCGCGGTGGGCATGGAGTTCGCCTCGCTCTTCCGCACCTTCGGCGCGGAGGTCACGATTGTCGAGTTTCTGCCGCGCGTGGTTCCGGTGGAGGACGAAGAGATTTCCAAGGAAATCACGCGCCTCTTCAAAAAGCGAGGCATCGACGTGAACACCGGCGCAAAGGTCGAGAAAGTCGAGCGGACCGAAACCGGCGTGAAGGTCACCTATATCGATCAGAACGGAAACCCAAAAACGAAAGAGAGCGAGAAGCTCCTGGTGGCCGTGGGCCGGGCCGGGAGAACCGGCGATCTTGGCGTGGAAAAGACGCGCATCGCGCTCGATCGCGGGCTGATCCAGGTCAACGAAGCCCAAGAGACTGCCGAGCCGGGCGTCTTTGCCATCGGCGACA
>PMGP01000437.1 GCA_003156235.1 Acidobacteriaceae bacterium | reverse complement strand
CGATCTGGAACCTCACCCGCATCTCCCGTGTCCGGTCGTTCACCAGCAAAATCGCAAAAATGCGGTAGGGAATCACAGCCTGCACCAACTCCGCCGTGCGCTTCAGCAGCGTCTCCAGGTCCAGCGTGGTATTCAGAGCATCGGCCAGTTGCATCAGGTAAGCCACATCCGCCTGTTCCACGCGATTTTCCCCTGGGTCATAATACGCTCCAGGGTTTGCCAGGTCGGCAGGGCGGTAGTCGCCCTCATACTCTGGTTCAGCGCGCGGCGATGGAGGAGTCTGTGACATCCGTCTAGATAGAAATCATAGCGCATGGAGGGAACAGGAGGGGAGAGATGGCTTCGTTCTTGGCGAATTGACGACTATATGCTATCTTGGATTCAAATGATAATCTCATTTCCATTCTGATTTTACTATCAGAAGATTGTGACAGCACAATAAAGGCTGACTCGATATCATGTCTGAACTCCATATGAATCTTTCCCAAAGCGAACTTTCGACCAGAGCCGTGAATCCACGTCTTAGCAGGAATAGCATGGTTGCTTTTCTGCTTGTCCTGATGGTGACTGCTGCCATCCTGCTCGCTCTGGTCCTCTCGATTCTCAGGCTGAACAATAATACTTTCACCTATACGCTGGACGATCCGTATATTGGTCTTGCGTTTAGCGACCAAATCCGCCACGGCAATTACGGCATGAATGATGGATTGCATGCGGCGCCCGCGTCTTCGATCNNTTTACGTTTTTACTCACGCCAGCCGTCGGCACTTCTCTTCATCCCTACCTGCCTCTGATCCTCAACGTCCTGGCGCTCTATGCGACCCTCGTGATTATCTGGCGGCTCTTTACACATCTACGCCTTGTTGAAGACACTTTCGGGATCGTTGTGCAGGCGGTTGCCCTGTTGATGTTGGCTCTCTGCACGAATATGATTGGCGTTGTCTTCACCGGACTTGAACACAACCTGCACATTGCGGCGGTCGCTGCCACCGTTTACGGAATTACATTATTTCTAGACAAGGGCAAGATGCCTGTTTGGCTTCCGGCGGTCATCGTTCTCGCTCCTCTATTGCGCTATGAGGGATTGGCCCTGAGCTTTGCTGCACTCCTGGTGCTTGCCCTGCGGGGACGCTGGCGTACAGCGGCCGCAACCTTCGCGCTGATTATCCTCTTGGTAGGCGGTTTTTCAGTATTTCTTGTTAGTTTGGGGCTGCCGCCTATTCCCAGTTCAATTCTTACCAAGTCTGCCGTTGTAGCTGATGGAATCAGTGGTACGGGTATAGGCTTTTTTAATTCGATCATCGTCAACGTTATCCGCATGGCTCTCGTCCCATCCGGAGCTCTGATGCTCGTGATCGGCGTGGCTGCTGCAGTGCGATGCCTTCGGGAGCTTCCGCTCAAACCATGGCGCTGGTCATCACAGGCACTCATGGCGCTCCTCATGGTCTGCCTGATAGGCAGTCACGCTGTCGCCGGCCGTTTCGGATGGTTGGATCGATATGAGGACTACGTCATGGCAGGCACGGCATTGATCGGAATCTGCCTGATGCGAGATACGATACGCAAGGTGCTGTTGAACAGGAAACAGCGCCTCATTTATATCGGCCTGACTGCCGTGCCTCTCTTGCTGATTTGCGCGGAATACATAATATCTACTTGGCATGTTCCTCTCGCAGCCAATAATAACTATGAGCAACAGTTTCAAATGCATCGATTCGTCAACGACTTTTACCGTGCACCGGTGGCGGTCAACGATCTTGGCCTGGTTTCATATCATAATCCCAACTTTGTTCTCGACCTGGGCGGACTTGCTTCTGAAAAGGCCCGCAGCCTCATATTGCGTCACGCGGACGCCGAAGCGTATCGGGAGTTAGTTAGTGCGAATAACGTCCACCTGGTCATCATCTATGACGAGTGGTTTCCGCACCAGATTCCCACTAGTTGGGTGAAAGTCGCCAGCATGGACCTCTCTCGGAAGCGCGTATCATCCGCCGAGTCGGAAGTTCAGTTCTATGCGACCGATGACGACACCGCAGGCAAATTGCACCCAGAGCTCCTGTCTTTCAGCAGGGGTTTGCCGCCGGGAGTGAAGTTGATCATTTACAGCCCCGCCGCAGATAGGGTGCATTAGCCCGCCTGCACCTGGCCGCATTAGGGAACCTCTGATCAAGTCATTGTTGCGGTCCAACATTCCCTCAGGGGCTAAAGACCGCATTGATTTTGCTGCATTTGCGGCACGACTAAAGTCGTGCCCTTTCAAAACATCGACTTATTCAGAGGTTCCTTAGAGGAAGATTCGTCTGTTCAACTCATTCGGATAGCGCTCCATCGCTGCTATCTCCCTTCCGCATAGTATTTGAGCGCCCGCTCAATGCCTGTCTTAAAAGCAATCTTGTACTGGAATCCCAGTTGTCGTTGTTTCGTCGTGTCGCCGCCCCGCGCATGCACCCCGGCTGGCTTGTCGGATAAGCCCATGACTTCAGGGTGGTATCCGGTGATCCCCGCAGCTTGTTTCGCGAAATCAATGAAACTGGTAAAAATTCCGGTCGACAGGTTCACCGCGCCGCCATCGTCAATCTTGTCGATCGTCGTCATGACGCCGTCCACGCAGTCCTCGATGTGAATGAAGTCCCGCATCTGTGTCCCGGTTCCCCACACATGCAGGACCTTGGCGCCGCGTTCCGCCAGCACACGCTTGCAGATGCTGGGGAACGGGTAAGCGTCGTCCTGGTCCTCTCCATAGCCTGAGAAGGGACGATAGCAGATCGACTTCAGCCCATGCTTCTCGTAAGCTAGTTGCGCCAGGTATTCGCAGGTCAGCTTGGCCCAGCCGTAGCTCATATCGGGCATGCCGATATCGCTGTCGAAGGAGATCATCTCCTCTGTCAGAAGCAGGTAACCTTCGGGCCGCTGTAACTTGATCGGGTACGCGGCACTCGAGCTGAAACAGGCGGTCTTCTTCGGCCGGGCTTCCTTGGCCCATCCCCAATATGCTGCATCAATCGACAGATCGTCCGCCACGGCCAGAGGGTTGTTCTCAATCATCAGTCGCCCGCCAACCATGGCTGCCAGGTGGAAGGTGTAGTCGAAATCCGTATCCTTCACCCGCGCGAACCAGCTTCGGCAATCTTCTTTGTAGAAATGAAAGCGAGGGTATTCCCGAGGGTCGAACAGCGGCCAGCCGCAGGCAGGATCGATGCCTCCGGTAAACTCCGCCACGCAGTCCACCGCATGAACTTCATCTCCGGCATCCAACAGCCGCTTCACAATATGCCGCCCGACAAATCCGGCCGCGCCGGTAACCAATACTTTACGCATGATCGAAATGCCTCCGGTAGAGCTGGAATGCCCAGTTAGACCTGCCGGGCAGGTAGGCGGCAATCGATTCCGGATCTCGCGCCAGATCCTGCACCAGTTTCAGGTTGTTCTCATAGCCCAAATACTCTTGCACCATATCGCGAACAAGATCGTGCGGGTTGCGCAATTGATATACGGATGCCTTGGCCCACACGGCTCGATAACCCTTGGCCTGCAAGTAGTATGCCGCCCAGATATCGTCCATCCGTCCTACATGCGGAAAAAGAAAGTAGTCCTTCAAGCACTTGCCGGAAATGAAGGTGTTTTGCGAGTTGAATGGGCCCATCTTGTTCGCGCACATCGGGAAAGCCTTGGGATTGAATTCGCATTCCGGAGCATGTTCCATGCGGCAGAGCGCGTCAATGTCAGGATCGCCGTTCCAGAAATCCGCTTGCACATCCACGTGGACGGTCTTTCGCGACTTCTTCATATAGTCCCTCTTCGACAGGAGTTGAAGAGGGTAGCCCCGATGCCACAGGCGGGAATGATTGGTCGCGCCAACCGGATCGAAAGCGGGCAACTCGGTCTCGTAACAATCCATTTCCACGTCTTTGCCCACCAGCAGGTTCTCGCCCCATCCTTCCAGCGGGATGTTATCGTCGTCCACCACCGCTACGATGTCGGCTTTCATGTCGTGGGCCCACAGCAGCCCCATGCTCCGCCGCTGGATACAATTCCAGCCGATGGCGTCCGAGAGTGCGGGATCGTACTTCTCCTGCTCCTCCGGCGTCACGTAGATTCCCCGATCAAGATGATAGTCGCGCGGCGTCTTCTTATCGCCGATAACTACCAGCTCGCAATCCTTCATCGCCTGAAACTTATGAATGGCCTCAGTCGGAGGGTTGATGGTTGTCGTTACAATGACTGTCTTCAAATCGACCTTCTGCTTTCCTGTGCTTGTATGCCTAACTTGAGTATTGACTTGCGGCTTGCAAAACGCGTTCGCAAGCCCGTGCGAAAGTAAACGAAGTTGAGAAGAAACGTATTCTGCGATTTTCCTTCCGTACGAGCTTTCCATACTGAGGGAATCTCGATAACCTCAACTCCCAGCCTGAGCGGCTTGACCAGCGTCTCAAATAGAAACGCGTGCCGCAGTTCTTCCCAGCGAATGTTCTGCACCAATTTGGTTGGAAGTATGCGATAGGCAAAAGTCATATCGGTAAGCCGCACACCATATAATACCGCGAAGAATCGCTGAAAGGCCCAATTGCAGAGCAGCTTGACCTTCGAATAGCCTTGAAATCCCTTGTTCACGCGCCAGCGACTCGCTGTCACTATCGCAGACGGATGGGTTCTCGCGTTGTCAATCAAGGTCTTGAGCGTATTCGGATCCGTCTCCAGGTCGCTGGCCATCATGACAACGTGGCTACCGCGTGCCATATCGAAGGCCTCTCGCACAGCGCCGCCCAAAAAAGGCAATATTTGGGTATGAACCCGAACCATGCTACCCAGGCTCGCGCACAATCGCTCTACCGTGGCCATTGCTTCCGGCGTAGTCCGATCGCAAACCACGATCAGAATTTCATCGACGCGATCCTTGACGTCACGCAGTATGATCCTGATCGTCTCTTCCAATGAGGCAGTCTCATTCATAACAGGGATAATGATTGTCGCCGATTCGAAACGGTCTACGGATATAGTATCGTTCATAATATGCCATTCCTTAGTTCATAATCGGCATGCGGCACATTTACCATGCTGCAAGTGTTCCAAATATGCACAGAATAAGTTCGAGAAGAATCTTACATTTTCACGAACATGCACTGGCTGCCGACGAGATCGAAATACGGCTCTGGTTTTCCGGTGAAGAACTCTTCAAAAGCCTGATTGACCCCTGCGGATGTATCGTAATCGTGGCTAATGAGAATCCCGCCCTTGTTCAATCGAGGATAAAACCACTCCAAACCGGCTTTTGTCGATTCGTAGAGGTCGGCGTCAAGATGCACAAAGGCAAACTGTATTCCGGAGATACCCTTTGTAGAATTGGGAAACAGACCCTTGTGAAAGATCACATTGGCTCCCTTAAGATACTCCTGAACCTCGTCGAGAGTGTAGCGGTATTGTTTGTTATTGAATCGGGAGCTGTCCTGTTCCGACGGATCCGGCAGCCCTTCGAAAGTGTCGAAGAGATGGAGTGTCCTTTCGGGAGCGCGGGCAGAGATCATTTTTGCCGAAGCTCCCGACGCCACTCCCAGCTCAGCCATGTCTCCGGGTACGTTTTTCACGGCATCAACCAGGCTCATGATCTGACAAGCCTCGCAGGGGAGCAAAAGCATATCTCTCTGAGAGCGTATTTTCAGCAGCAGCTTGACACGCTCGCGACGCCGAGGCGAGTCCCAGTATTTCGAGAGCATCATGCCCATGCGGGCAAAGAGCAGAGGCACGGCGCGCAACAATCGCCATTCGCTAATCTTCATATAGGGAAATATATCAGGGCAGGCGCCTACTCCGCTCCCAGCTCCCGCACAATAGCCACCGAGGCGGAAGCGCCGATGCGCGTGGCGCCCGCTTCCAACAGCTCTTTCACGTTGGCCAGGGTGCGAATGCCGCCCGAGGCCTTCACGCCGCAGCGGTTGCCGGCCACGCCGCGCATCAACGCCACGTCGGCCGCGGTCGCCCCGCCTGTAGAAAATCCCGTAGACGTCTTGATAAAATCCGCTCCCGCCTGGATGGCCAGCTCCGATCCGCGCAGCTTTTCTTCCACGCTCAACAGACAGGTCTCCAGAATCACCTTGAGCAGCACGCCGTGATGGTGGGCCACGGTGGCCGTGGTGTGGATGGCGTTCTGCACAGCCCGGTTGTCGCCGCTCTTCAACAGGCCGATGGAAATCACCATGTCCAGTTCGCGCACGCCCAGCCGGCACAGCGCCGCCGCCTCCTGGCGCAGCGTGGACACCAGCGACGCGCCCAGAGGAAAGCCAATCACCACGCCCACCGGAACTCCGCTGCCGCTCATTTTGCCTACCGCCGTCGATGCCCACACCGGGTTCACCATGGCGCAGGCAAAACGGTAGCGAATTGCCTCCTCGCACAGNNGCGGCAAATGCCGCGGAATCAAAACTCCCGTGGTTAAAATCCGTATCCGCGTCCTGATGGGGGGTGGTTGCAGACATTTGTTCTTGCTCCTTGCCGCGCAATGCCGCTCTCCACAGGCGGCTCAACGCGCTCTATTGGGGTAAGTATAGTTTCTGTCGCGGCAAGCAACCAAATGACGGACCTAAACCGCGTTACGCGGGCTCCTGCTCAACGCGCCCCCTACTCCGGATGGTCGGGCGACATGATGCAAATGTCGGGCAGGTTCCGGTAGCGCTCCGCATAATCCATTCCGTACCCGATCACAAACAAATTGGGAATGGAAAAGCCTATGTAGTCCGCCTCGATCTTTTCAATGCGGCGCGAGGGCTTGTCCAGCAGCACCGCGATGCGCAGCGATTTGGGCTTCTGCTGCATGAACAGTTTGCGCAGGTAGGAGAGAGTCAGCCCGGTGTCCAGGATGTCCTCCACCATCAGCACATTCTTGCCCTCGATCGGGTGATCCAGATCCTTGATCAGCCTCACCGCGCCCGAGGTCCGCTGCCCCTGGCCGTAGCTCGAGGTGGCCACAAAGTCAAACGTGGCGTCGGCCTGTACAGCCCTCGCCAGATCGGCCAGAAACGGCGCCGCGCCCTTCAGCACGCCCACCATCACCAGCTTNNCGACGCGCTCGGCAATCTGTTGGCGGGAATAGAGAACCTCAAGACCCTGGTGGTTGGTAGCCATGCACCTAGTATCGCCTGAACCCTGCGGAGCGGCAAGTCTCCTGTGTAAATCCATGTATTTTCATTGCTGTGCAGGATGCTCAGCACTTCTTTCGACCTCGTCCGTCTATACTTGAGAAGCATGATTCCTTATTTGCACCTTTGGAATTTCAATCTCCCCACCTTTGGGCTGATGCTCTGGCTGGCCGCAGTCGCCGGCGCTTTTATCATGGACCGCAGCTTCCACCGAGCGCGCGTCACCGCCGATGCCCTGAGCATGGTTGCCGTCACCGTGATAGTCGGTATTGTTGGCGCCAAGCTATGGCACGTCATCGACACCCCCATCGAGTTTCGCGAACTAGGCTGGCAGGTCTTGTGGTCCAGGGACGGATACGCCTGGTTCGGAGGGCTCCTTTTCGGCATCGGCGCGCTGCTCTTTCAGGGTTGGTGGGCCAAAATCGGCATGTTGCGCACCCTGGATTTAGCCGCTCCCGCCGCCGTCGTTGGCCAGGGCATCGGCCGCATCGGCTGCTTTCTCTCCGGCGACGGCTGCTACGGCATCCCCATCCGGCCGGTCCATCTTTTTTCCTTCACATTTCGTCCCTGGGGCATGAGCTTCCCCAACGGCATTGAGCCCATCCTCATCCCCGTCTATCCCACCCCGCTCTATGAGTTTGCCGCCTACCTGCTCATCGGTGGCTGGCTGTGGTGGAGGCTTGGGATTCCCGCAGCCAGGTCTTCGTCCGTGGGGAGCTGGCTAGGCAACTCCAAAAGTTCCGGCGCCATCGTAGGCCAGTATCTGCTGCTCAGCGGAATAGCTCGCTTCCTGATTGAATTTATCCGTCGTAATCCCAAGGTGCTATGGGGCTTATCCAACGCCCAACTGGCCAGCGCCGGCTGCGTCGTTGCTGGCATTGCCCTGATCTTCTGGGCCGCCACCCGCTCCGCCGCCAGCCCGGAAAAAGCCGCCCAGGCGCACGAAAAAGCCGCGTAACAGGCTGAGGAAAAATGCGATTCGGAGGGAGGCGGGGGGTTTAACCCCCGCATAAAGCCAACAGAGATACCGCGGGCTTTAGCCCCGGAGTTACGTTTTCCGCCAATTACACGTAAATCCCAGGTTTTTTCCGCAGCCCGGGGGAATCATCAATCGAACGTGGGAATCGGTCGATGCGATTTGCGGCGCGGCGGAATTTTCAACTCCACTCCACCCAATGGTGCAAATAGCTTGCGGATGGCCGCCCCAAGATCCTCTTCAGGCGCTGGTGTTTTCGGAGCGTCTTCCACTAATGCACTTAGAATCGCCCGCGCCTCCGCCTCCATCGAGCGCCCGTTCAGCGCCGCGCGCACTTGCAGTCTGCGCTTGACCGTCTCATCGAGATTGCGAATCGTAAGAGTTGCCATGGATTCAGACTAACATAATTCTGCTAGCAATGCTAGCAATGACAGCACTGTCCCATTTCGCTAAAGCCGCCTGATAAACGCTTGCGCCTCTTTCAGTTGCGGAAACAAACTTCCCTGTGCCATCCGTCACTGACCCCAGTTCGGCATGCCAGCGAGCATCCAAGCATGCCTGCATTTGCTTCATGTGGCGAGGCCATAATCCTGGGTCTGGTGTCGGGCCCTGCCTGCATAGCAGCTTGCGGACCCATCCTTGTCCCTTCCTTGCTTGCCGAGCACAAGGGCTTCCGGCCTCACGCTCGTTATCTCTCCGTCTTTTTGGCTGCGCGTCTTCTCGGCTATATGCTTTTTGCCGTGGTGGCCTGGGAACTCGGCCTGCTGGCCTCCTTGCTTCCTGCGCCGCGTCTGCTTCTCATGGGCGTGGTCTATGTGCTGCTCGCTGGCGTGCTGCTTTGGTACGCATATTCCGCCCGTCGCAGTTGCGCTCAACCCTGCGCGGATTCTAAGCTGGTCCAAATCACCGAAAACAGAAATCACGGCGTCACCGGCGCGGCGGCGTTGGGTCTTCTAACCGGCTTGAATCTCTGTCCCCCATTTGTCGTTGCCGGCATCAGGGCAGCCCAAATGGGCAGCATGGCCGCCGCCCTGCTGTTCTTTGCGGTATTCTTTCTAGGAACCTCCATTTGGTTTGTACCCTTCGTGGGCCTGGGCTGCATCGTCCGCAACCAGGCCGTCATTACCGTCGCCCGCATGGCGATGGTGCTCATCGCCCTCTATTACCTCTCTATGGGAATCGCCATGTTGTTGGGGAAAAAAGCCTATGGCTACTGACGCTCGCACTCTGCCGCTTGCCCGCCCGGCGCCGCGCGGTATCGGCTGGTCTCTGCTGCTGACCTTGCCCATCCTCGTCTGGTCGCTGCTCATGTTCTTTAACCCCGGATCGAGCAAGACTCCTATTTGGATAATCTCCGGCGCAATCACCGCGCTCTTCATGACGACATTGTTTTTCATGATGATGAGGTCGCGGAGCACCTATCGCTGGCGCAGAATCTTCTTCGTAAGTCTCGGAGTTCTCTTTCCCATTGGCTTTATCTACAACATCGTCGTCATGCGCGGCACCATGGGCATTCCCGTCGAAGAGATGATCGCCGGCCGCACGCCATTCTGTTTCATGCCCATCCCGATGCTCATCCTGCCTGCAGCCTTCACGCGGACGCTGGTCTTCCCCGGCTCCATCGCCAGCGCCAGTCACGGCATCGCCGCCATGGTGGGCGTATGGTTGGCCCTTACTCTGGTTATGGGAAAGGGCTGGTGCAGCTATGCCTGCTTCTTTGGTGGCATCGAAGAAGGCGTGGCCGCCATTCCCGCGCGCGCCAAAATTCGCAAGCTTGACCCGCGCTTGCGCTATCTTCCATGGGCCGTGCTGCTGGCTATGGTGCTGCTCTCGCTGGCCCTCTTCGAGCCGGCTTACTGCATGTGGCTCTGCCCTTTCAAGGCCGTCTCGGAGTACGTCGCCGCACGCAACCTGCTGGGGCTGGTACAAAACGTAATCTTCATCTTGCTCTTTGCAGGGCTGGTGATCGTGCTGCCGTTCCTGACAAAAAAGCGAACCCAGTGTTCCTGGTTCTGTCCCTTCGGCGCATTCCAGTCCATCTTCAACAAGATCAGCATCTTTGAAGTCAAAATCGACAAGGAGCGCTGCAAGCCCTGCCTGGTCTGCCTGAACGCCTGCCCCAATCTATCCTTGTCGAAGGAATCCGTCGCCCGCGGCGAGACGTTGCTCTCCTGCATGAAATGCGGCGCATGCGTGGACGTCTGTCCGCGCCAGGCGATCGTCTGGCACATCAAGGGAACCGAGATTGCATGGAAGCCGGAGCGCGCGCGGCTCATGTTTCTCTACGCAGCCTGGGCCATGGCCATCATGTTCGGCGGCAGCATTATCGCTCAGGGCATTGCCACCATACTGCACTTTATCGTTTAGGAGGGCGCTGATGAAATTGCGAGTTGTTCTCGGATACACTGCGGCTGGCGCGACGGTTCTTGTTGCGGTGCTGACTCCATTTCTGCTTTTCCCGCTCTTCTCCAAAGGTGTTGCCGCTCTCCCGCTCCACGTGGACGAAGTCTACTCCGGCGGGCCAACAGTGCGCGCCATTTCCATGGGCGCATACTCCATCGACGTTCACCGCCCAGTCTATCCGCACTTCCTGCAAAGCGAAAAGCCCTTTGTCCAGCTCGATTGGAACCCCGTAAGCGCCCTGCCGCAGCATGTTTCCGACGAAGTGGACATCGACGGCGACGGCCAGCCCGATATTCGCGTCTGCTTCGAGGTGCCTCGCGACCCCAAGCCTCCGCTGCGCGTCGATGTGGTCTCGCTTAACCCGCGCTACCAAACCATGCAGAACGCAGGCAAGGAAAAATTCTCCCGCCTGATTGTGCGCGTGGACAACGCCATCCTGGTGCGGGTCCCGCTCGCCAATCCCTAGTCGCCTACAGCCGCTTGATAAACGCCTGCGCCTCTTTCAGTTGCGGGAACAACCTCTCCTCCGCCTTGAACTCACGCGAATGAACACACCGCCGCACTCCCCGCATCTTCACCGGATGTTTCAGGTGCAGCATCTCGTGATACAGAAGGTATTCGATTGCATAGCGCGGGCTCGACGGACGGTCGAACACGCGGCTCACCACGATAGTGTTGTGCGCGGCGTCGTAGTGGCCCAGCGCTCGCTTGGCCATCCCCTCGCTCCAGGTCAACTCGGGCCGCCCCAGCATCCCGCCGAAGAACCTCGCGTTCAGCGTGTCGAAAACCTCTTCCAGGTGGTAGAAGCGTCCCTCTGGCCCGAAGAACCGCTTGCTGCCGCGCGCCCCGCGAATCAACTCCGTCTGCCGTGTGACGGCGGCGCTCGACGAAAACCGCTTGTAGCGCAGGTTATGTCCGGCGTCGATAGGCTTTTTGTAGAGTTTGGCCAGCAGAATGTGCGCGATAGCGCGGATCACCGACTCAGGCGCGCCCTCCAGCAGATCGGAAAGGCTGACCGTAATCTGCCCTTCGCGCAGCCGAATCCGCGTATTCAGCGAGGTAAACCGCCGGAAACGGACCACTATGGGCGGCATAGGCGCCCGTGGGCGCAACGCCCGGTACTCCTCTTGAAAGATTGAAACAAGTTCGGCAGCCACTCTGTACAGCTTACCGCGATCAGCCTTCAGCTCACAGTTTGAAATGTTGTCCTCAGAGTTTGTTGCTGAACCTTTCGATTAAAGTGTGCAAAATGAGACACTTGACAACCGGGGGGGGGGTAGACTCATTTGCATGCTTAATGACATCCGCGATGGAATTAAAATTTTAAGTGTTGAAAAAGACGGCGAGGACGGCCTGATCGTGGCGTTCTCAGACGGGACGACGGGCGAGTATGTAGTGGAGGAGTTGCTAGGGCTGAGACCCTGTCGGCAACTAGGAGAATTGCCAAAGGGCCAGTATCCTCCGCAAATCCCAACAACGAACTAATAGGGCACCACTCAGTTTGAAGGTTGTAGCAACTGCACGGAAGACTGTTGACTCGCTGACTTGCTAGTCCCAGTGTTCTGTCAGAAGTACGTAGCACGAAAATTGCTGTCCTCCTGAAGTACGCAGCACGATAATTGCTGTCATCCTGAGCGAACGGGGCCCCAGGCGTACTCTTCAGCCTGGGGGTGGTGAGTCNNCAATGAACTTCTGACTCACCACCCTAGTCCCTAGTCCCTAGTCCCTAGTCCCTAGTCCCTAGTCCCTAACCCCTACTTCTTCTCCACCACCAGCAGCCGTTGCCGCGCCTGCCACTCCTGATTCGGCAGTTTTCCCGCCGACGAGTCCAGAAAGTGATGGTAGTAAACCGCCGCCTGCGACTTTTCGTGGAGCGCATCGTAGCTGATCGCCCAAAGGAAGTAGGTGGACGAATTATCGGGAAGATACTTCGACCGCATTGTAAGGGCATGGAGCGTGATAGCGGGCTGATTGGTCTTCGATGCTGCAAAGGCCAGCCCGCTCCACCCATCGGCTTTGGCCGCGTCCAGCCGGGTTGCCTTGTCAAAGGCCGCGAAGGCCTCGGCGTACTTGAGCTGCCGAATCAGGTTCTGCCCGTGCGCCACCAGCAGCGCCGGGTCATCGGGACTGGCCACAAGCAGCGAGACGTACAGTTTGTCCGAACCCGCCGCGTCTCCGGCGTCGTCCAGCACCGCCGCCAGCATCCGTGTAATGGCCTCGTCCTTGGGGTGAGTCTCGTGCAGCTTTTGAAACAGCGGCAGCGCCTCGGCCTTGTCTTCAGCGGCCAGCACGGTAGCCAGTTGCGCGATCAGCGTTGTATCTTCGGGCGCGTTTTCTAGCGCCGATCGCAGCAGGGTCTCCGCTTCGGGATACTGTTTGCGCGTAATCAGCAGATGAGCCAGTCCGGCGTTGGCCGCCGCGGATTTCGGATCCTTGGCCAGCATGCGGCGATAGGTTTGCTCCGCTGCGTCCAACTGACCTGCCTGCGCGGCCAGTTCCGCGGCCAATAGCGTGTCGTTAGATGTTTCCGGCGAGAGCTTCAGCGCCTCCAGCAATTCTTCTGACGCCCTGGACGGATCGTCCGTGCGGTCAATCTCCGCCAGAGCCCGCCATGCGCGCGCCTTGGCGACTGCGCCGGCCTCGCCGGGGTCCAGCTCAGTGGCCGCAGTCAGCTCTGTCCGCGCATCAGAGAATTTGTTTTGCCGCGCCAGCAGCATTCCCAACTCCGCGCGCGCCTCAAACGATTGCGGGTTCGCTTCCACGGCTCGCCGGTAGAATCCGGCAGCGGCCTCCAGCCGATTTTGCGCATCGGCCACGTAGCCTGCGTCAAACAGCGCCCGCGCATCGCCGGGGTGGGCAGCAAGCCACGGATCGAGCCGGGCCTCCGCCGCCTTCCAGTCTGCTTTGACGATTGCTGCTTCAGCCTGCGCCACGTCTTCAGAGACGGGCTGGGCCGCGGTCGCGTCAGGCGACGGCTTCTCTGGAGTCTGCGCGGTACTCTGGCCGCCAGCAGCAACCGATGCCAACAACAACATGAAAAAAGCAAAACGATGCACGAAATACCTCACTCAACAGTTTACCGGGTCAGACTTGGCTGGAAATGCTGAGAGTTTGACGTCTGGATACAGCGAAGGGAATCGAGCAGTGCTCGGATAGAGTGCAATACAGACCGTGATCATGCGCAGAGCAGAACAGACCAGCAAAATAGGCGACGAATTAGTACATTCGTGGTATCAAGTGTGTTTGTAATCAGGAGAAACCAATGTATGCGGAATTTGAAAACCATGGTGCAGCGAAGTTGGATGAACAGACAGCCTTGAGTGCATCACCGCGGATGAGGATAAGCTGCGTAGCCGAAAAGGCTGCGGAGAAATCCACTGAAGCCGGACAGCATTCCGACATGGGCTTCAACAAGCTCTTCTCAAAATATTTGGTATCTCGGGGCCTTCGGTCCTATTAGATGGGAAAAGAAGGAGCCGATACGTGCCAGGAGTGATGGATATGAATATGACCTTAGATGCCCGGCAACACTTTCCACTGAGTAATGCCTATCTGTGCCAGGACTGCAACTCCATTGGCAATAACCCAATGCATTGTCACGCCTGCGCCTCGGATGTCCTCATGTCGCTGGCAGGTGTGCTTAACCCCCAACACGCGAATAATGCGAGGAATGGAACCCTTTCCGAGCTTCCCGTCTGGCGGCCACAGAGCCATATTGCTATATGAACTTTGCATGGGCCGAGGCCAGTGGTCTAGACTGGCCTCCGCAATAGAATTCTACGGCTCGCCCTTGGAGGTTAAACAGCTTGCGGAAAAACCCCTTCGGGCAGTAGGCCGGGGATTAATCCCCAGCATAAAGCCAATGGAATCAGCGGTGCTTTAGCCACTGAGGTATGCTTTTCGGACTTTTTGATTGTAAATTTACCTTTTTCCGCAGTCGTAAAAGCCCTTCCGTTTGCAGGCAGGCCCTTGCATCGGGTTCCACTGAACGTCAAGCACCCCAATTCAAATGTCTCATAGGATCCCCTCGGCGCCCCGAGTCCTATAATGGAGAATAGCCACCTCTCTCCCAAGCCTCTCAGAGGCAACGGGGACGTGATCGACCCACTTCTCGCCCGGTGACTTCCCTTTGAATGACGCCATCATCATCCGCGGTGCGCGGACTCACAACCTGAAGA
>PMGP01000240.1:4007-9740 GCA_003156235.1 Acidobacteriaceae bacterium | reverse complement strand
AAACACTGCGCCTCCGGCGCGGATACCAGGACATTCCATATGCATGGATCAATAAAGCCGTGCCCCTTCAAAACATCTACGTAATCAAGGGTTCGCTTAGTAATCAAGGGTTCGCTTACCGCTCACCCCAGCTGAGCTTGCTGCGCAGCGCCTCAAAGAAGCCGCCTCCGCTCATGCGGACCAGGTTGACGGCGCGCGTGGACTTGCGGCAGCGAATCTCATCGCCGATGAGCAGTTCGATGCTTTTTTGGCCGTCGACGGTGAGCAGCGCGGGGTTGACGACGCCCTCGACGCGGACGCTGAGCAAAGCGTCGCCGCGCACCACGATGGGCCGGAGGGTGAGCAGGTGGGGGCAGATGGGGGTGACCACCATGGCGTCCACATCGGGGGTCAGGATGGGGCCGTTGGCGGCCAGCGTGTAGGCTGTGGAGCCGGTGGGGGTGGAGACGATGACGCCGTCGGCNNAAGTCTCCCATGCGGGCAATGTCGCCCTTGGAGATGACGACCTCGTTCAGGGCCTCGTAGTCAGAGAGCAGCGCGCCGCCGCGCCACAACTCGGCGTGCAGCATGGCGCGCGAATCGAGAGCATGGCAGTCATCGCATCCGCTGTGCCAGCTCTCCAGCGCCGCATAAAGATCGGCCAGGCGAACTTCGGTCAGGAAACCGAGAGAACCGAGGTTTACGCCGAGGATGGGCGTGCCGGTGGAGGCAAAGATGCGCGCCACGGACAAGAGCGTTCCATCGCCTCCCAGGACGATTACCAGCCCCGGCGCCTGCTCGGGCATCCGCGCGCGGTCCATGGCAGGCGCAGCCGTGGTGTACTGTCCGCCCTCCAGGTCGAGCAGCGGCTCATAGTCGTGCTGGCGCAACCATACAATCAGTTCCGGCAGAAGCCGGGCCAGCTCTTTTTTCTCGGGTTTGCAGACAATCGCGACGCGAACCATGCGGCTTTAGTGTAACGGAACCCATGCGGTGTGGCCAACCACTTGCGGTGGGGCCAAACTTGCTCCGCAAACAACGCGAACGATTCTAACCCCGCTTTGCATACAGCAGAAACTCGTGGTTGCCCTCGGCGCCGGTGATGGGCGAGGGAATGGTTTCGACGACCTGCCAGCCCAGCGAGCTGACGCAATCGGCCACCCTGTTGATGGCCAATTGATGCGCCTTGGGGTCGCGGACGATGCCACCCTTGCCGACGTGGCCGCGCCCTGCTTCAAATTGCGGCTTGACCAGAATGACGGCTTCGGTGAGCGACGACGCGGCGGCGAAGACCGGCTGCAAAAGCAGCGTGGCGGAGATAAACGATACATCCATTACCAGCAGGGTGAGATCGGGAGTTCCCTCAGGGGCTAAAGCCCCGCATTCCTTTTGCGGCATTTGCGGCACGACTGAAGTCGTGCCCTGATACAAAACTTTTCCTGAACCGTATCTTTCCGCAGCCGGGATGGTCAGTGAACCCGGCTTGAGCAAACGGGCATTGGTACGCTCCAGTAGGCGGACACGCGGGTCGTTGCGCAGCTTCATGGCGATCTGGCCGAAGCCGGTATCGACGGCGGTGACGTGCGCCGCGCCTGCTTGCAGGAGGCAATCGGTAAATCCGCCTGTGGAGGCGCCCACGTCGAGGCAGGCTCGGCCCTGGACGTTGATCTGCCAGTGAGCGAGCGCAGCAGCCAGCTTGAAGCCTCCGCGGCTCACGTAAGGCTGTTCCTCGCCAAGCAGCCGGATGGGAGCGTCGGCGGGGACAGCGGCACCGGCTTTCTCCACCTTCTGCTCGGCGACCAGAACGCGGCCGGCCAGAATGAGCGCGCGCGCCCGCTCGCGGCTGGGAACCAGTCCTCGCTCGACCAGCAGCAGGTCCACGCGCATTTTTGCCGTACCAGACATTTTCTTTATCGTTTCACACGGCAACCGATGCGGCCTACAAACTCCACTTCAGATGCAAAAACAGCCAAAGTAGCTTCCCTGTGCGGGAAAACTCACTTTGGCTGTTTGATACCAATCAGTACAAACAAATCGCGCTACGGCTGCTTCTGGCAGGCGGCAAGCGATGCCAGGGACACCGTGCCCGGCAGGTTGCAGGGCTGGCCGTAACCGGGAATCCGGCTCAAGTTGTTGCTGTTTCCGCTGCTGCCGTTCTGCGTGCCCACGCGCACATCCACGATGTCGCCCTCCAACAGTATCGTCGTGTCCACAATGTCCTGATTGGTGCTGATGATGGTCAGGAAGTCGGAGTTGGGCGAGGCCACGTAGACCTTGCCGTAGGTTGAATTCTGGGTGGAAACGACGGTGCGCGGGTAGCCAGTGACCGCCAGCGTCTTTTCCACCGTGTAGCTGCTCAGATCCGCGATGGTCACCGTCTGGTCGGCCTGGTTGGCGGTATAGGCGCGGCTGCCATCGTTCAAAACGGTCACGCTGGCGGGATTAGTGCCCACCGGAATGGTGTAGGTGGTGCCGAAACCGCCGGTGATCGTACCGCAGTTGGCGTATGAATAAACACCGCCTACCGTGCAGGATGGATTTGAGTAGGTGTTGTAGTCGTTGCCGTACTCATCCAGAGTGACGTCGATCACGGTGATCGTTCCGCCAACATAATCGGCTATGACCAGCAGGTTCTTGGCGGCGTTGTATTCGGCATAGACCGGGCCGGCGGTTGCGGGAACATTGGTTCCGGTAAGCCCCGCAGAGGTAGAAAGCGGCAGGGTGGGATGGCAGGTCACCGTCTGACCTGTCTGGCTGAGAAACGGTGTGCAGGAGTCCAGCGTGCCGTACTGTGCGTTAATGACGGTGATGGTGTCGCTGCCCCGGTTCAACACGAACAGCCGCGCGCCATCGCTGCTCTCCACGGCATAAACCGGGCATTTGCCCGTCGGAATCGGCGTATCGGTTGTATTGTTGGAGACCTCGATTGGGGTTGCCGAGCCGAGGGGTTGGGTAGTGGGCGAGTTATTGCACTCCAGGCCGGTGGGAGTGGCAATGTTCTGGCTCAAGGCAAAAAAGCGCCTGCCGCTAAGGCCGGGACCAACTATCATCACCGGCGCGGGCGCCACGGGAATGGCAATCGACTGCGATGCGGGGTTGCCGAAGAAGACATCGGCTCCGGGAACCTGAGTCAACAGACCGCCTGATATGCACTTGGAATTTACAGGAAAGGTAGCGCACAGGTCCGCAGCCCACAGCCCGGCGGACGGCGCGAAGAGATTCAACGGCAGCGCATTGCTGAGCAACGTGGTGGTTGTCACGTTTTTGGTCTGCATGGTAGTGGAAACAGGGATGTTAGTAATAGTGCCGTCGCTGTTGATGGTGTAGCCGTTGTAGCCAGTTTCGTCCAGGGTAAAGGCCGTGGGGCTGGGGCCGGTGCAAGCCGTGGCCAGAATCGAATCGCCGGCATAGTCGATGACCGTGGCGATACCGGCATTTGGGCTGGGACAAGACGAATTGCTGGTCGAAGGGGCTGTAACCACCACCGCAAGCGATTGCGGCTGCGCGGGGGGGCCACTGGGGTTGACGGGCGTAACCACGGGCCGGTAGTTGTTGCCGCAACCGGCAACCAGGGCAGCAGCCGCAAAGACCACGCCCGCCTGAACCAACCGTACACGCGACTGACTAAAATTCATGCGAAAAAGCCTCATTCCGTTCTTATCTGCTTACCCTGCGATTGTAAATCAGGGGACTGGGGTTTTGACGCGACAGGGAACGGAAAGGGTATCGAAACTGGCCAGAGCTGCAATTTCATGGACGCCGGACCGCAATGCCCTCCGCAAGATACGATAGATGCGTGGCGCGAATCAAGCTGATCTGGCAATCGAAGCTGGTGCTGCTCTTGGTGCTGCCCTTTGCGGGCGCCGGAGTGGTGTTGCAGGCCCACTGGTGGGCGGTGAACTCCTGGCCGGTGGCTCTCTGGTCGCTGGGTTTGAGTCTGTTGTTGGGGCTGGTGGTCCTGGAACTCGGCGCGGCTACGCCGGGAGGGGCCTTTGCCGGAGCGGCGATCACCGCCAGCCTGATGTTTTCCACAGCCACATTCACCCCCGGCGAGCGGCTTGCTTACGCCCCATGGCACAGCGCCCTGATGCCGGTGCTGGCGGTCTTTGTGCTCGCCGACATCTCCACGCGGCTGGGCAGGGAGCAAAAACTGCGGCTGGGCACGGCAGAGCGGCGGCAGGGAAGAACCGCGGCGCAGGTGGCGGCCAACCTGGGCGTAGCCGGGCTGGCCTGCGAAGGAGTGACGCAGTCGTGGCTGGCAGGCAGCCTATGGTTTGCGCATATAGCGCCGGCGCTGTTGTTAGCCATCGGGTTGGCCGCGCTGGTTGAAGCCGCCGCAGATACCGTCTCTTCGGAGATTGGCCAGGTGCTGGGCGGGCAGCCGCGCTTGATCACCACCCTGCGCAGAGTAGAAGCGGGGACGGATGGCGGCCTCAGCCTGATTGGCACTCTGGCCGGAGTGGCCTCTGCCGGGATTGTCTCGGCAGTTGGAACGTGGGCGCTGGGCGGCGGTGCGGCGATGTTCTGGATCTGTTGCGCGGGCGCCGTCTTCGGCCTGTTCTTCGACAGCCTGCTGGGGGCGACGCTGGAACGGCGTGGATGGCTGAACAACGACGCGGTCAACTTCCTGTCGACGGCCAGCGCGGCAGCCTTCGCACTGGGAGTGCTGGCGGTATTGGCGCATCGCTGAATGGGATCAGAATAGCCGGTTATCGGCTTCGGGAAGTGTGAGCGCGTTGCACCCATCAAGATCGAAGACATACTTCAGGAATTTGTCTCTTTTTTCTCTGGGCAGCTTGGTCACCGCATCAAAGAACTCGGCATGTTTTGCCTTGCATACTTTCTGCATCTGCACCGCATAGTCGCTGTGCGGGTCCTGAACTGACGTGACGGAATAGGAAACGTATTCCGGAATATTGGCGGGCACCATCATCACGGCCCTGGTCAGATCACGCGGCAGGCGTTCTTCTAATTGCTCCAGCAATTTCATGTCGTGATAAGGTTCCGTCTCGCAATGATGTTCGCCAAGGGTCATCAATACATGTTGCTGTTGCTCGTCTATGGGGATGAGATTCAACAGCAGTACGGCCGCATCCTGCCGCTGGGGAGCCAGTTCTAACAGCTTTGCGGCGTAGACAAGCTGCGCGCGGTAGCTCTCTCCCGCGTTTAACTTGTGGGCGGCCAACTCCGCTGTCGAGATGGCGCGCGCCATCTTGGCAATCGCATTGATCTCGCCGCAGTTCGGCTTCTGCGCGGACAATACCTTGCAGGGCGCTAACAGGAAGGTCAGGGCAACAACACTGGTTGCGATTTGATGCGTTTTGATCATGACTCTCCCTGGAGTTGCCCACATTCGATAGAGATTACATCCGATTCTATCGCCTCAATCTGGGCTACAAATCAATGCAGATGCATCCGCCATGCGGTGTAGCTGAGAATCTCGTGGGCAATGCGCTGGAACTTCATCCAAGTGATTCCTGTTTCTCCCGCGACAGCCACGTAAGGCCTTGGCGAGGTGAGCACGTCGAGGCCCTCGGCGGCGCAAATTTCATGGATGCGGAACATATGCGTTCCGTCGCTGACGATGACCAGCCTGTGCAATCCGTTGGCGCGGGCGATCACGCTGACGCGAAGGGCCGACTCCTCGGTGCTACGGCTCTCGGTTTCGGCGATGATGGCGCTCTCGGGAACGCCCATGCCCATCAGGTACTCGCGGCCCACCGTGCCTTCGTTGTACTGGTCGCCGCCGTTTCC
>PMGP01000240.1:0-3995 GCA_003156235.1 Acidobacteriaceae bacterium | reverse complement strand
AGATTGTTCCGCCTTAGCAACCTGGGCAACTTGATCCTGGTCGGCATAGCGCTCAATCTGCACATAGACCCAGCGACACCATCCCAGAGCTGCCACGGCCAGCGCAAGAAACAGCACCAGCGCGATGCGGAGCATCCATTTATGGCGTGTTCGCTTGGTCTGGCGCTTCATGGGGAACCTTCGGTTCAGAGATCAGAGATCAGGGGCCAGGGATCAGTTTACCCGCGATGTGTGACCCACATCGCGATCAGAAATCAGTTTATCCTCTGCGAACAATCCTTGTGCCAATGAACCGTGGATTCGCGTCTGATCTCTGATCTCTGACCCCTGATCTCTGTCATCTCTGCAACACAGTGACAATCTCATTCGTGGGAATGGCGCCCTCGCGGAGAATCTCCCAGCGGCCGTCGCCCAGGGTGAGATCGACGATGGTGGTGGGCTGCGCCTGGCCGGTGGAACCGCCATCGACGATGAGCGGAATTTGGTCGCCGAGCTGGTCGCGAACACATTCAGCATTGTTGCACTCGGAGGCTCCCCGCAGATTGGCCGAGGTGGCGGCGATGGGCAGGCCGAAGCGCTCCACGATGGCGCGGGGAATGGCGGCGGCGGGCACACGAAGGGCCATGTTGCCGGTATTCGCCGTAGAGCGCAGAGGCAGTTTGCCGCCGGCCCTCACGATGATGGTGAGCGGACCGGGCCAGAAGCGCTCGGCCAGCTTGTCCAGCAAGGGATCGGTGTCGCGGGCCAGCTCATAGGCCTGAGCCAGGGAGGCAATCAACAGGGACAATGGCTTGTTCTTCGGTCGGGACTTGATCTGGTAGATCTGCTCAACCGCATGAAGATTCACCGGATCGACAGCCAAGCCGTAGAAGGTGTCGGTCGGCAGGGCAATTACATCGCCCTTGCGCAGACAGGAGACGATATAGTCGATCCGGTCCGGCTGGGGTTCATCGGGATGTACTTGCAACATCTCCGCGGACAATGAATTCTACCTCTGTTCCAGAATTGAGGACGGGGCCGTGACGAGAGTTATCATAGCACCACTCTTGGTGTAAGCCGCATTTTGACTGCCCGAAATACGGCTCTGTTCTCCATTCTGCCCGGTTTGCCATTTGAACGATCCTGATTGTCCGCACAGGAATGCCCCTCATCTCGCAGACTCAATTTTGGCCATGGTCCATTTCCCGGCGCTACAATCGCTGTAATCGAATTTCAAGCCTGGAGCAAGATCAAATGAAACCGCAATGGAAGATTGCGATCACGATACTCTGCCTGTCCGCAATCTGTGGCGCTGCATTTTGGTGGCTGGCGCACAAAAGAGCGGAAGAGCAAAAGCTCGCCACGCGGGTAAAAGCTACTCGCACTCTCGCGGAGCAGGGCGATGCACAGGCTCAGTATCGCCTCGGATATAGCTATCACTATGGTCAAGGAGTGCCGCTGAATAACGATGAGGCGCTTCGCTGGTATCGCAAAGCCGCCGACCAAGGCAATGCTGCCGCCGAGTATGGCGTCGCAAATATGTATTTTTACGGCTTGGGTGTATTGCAGGATTACACCGAAGCTGCCCGCTGGTGCCGCAAGGCAGCCGACCAAGGGTATGCACCGGCTCAATCTAGCATTGGCAGCTACTACTTCTATGGACATGGGGTGGCAAAAGACGATTCTCAGGCTGTCTTCTGGTACCGCAAGGCAGCTGATCAAGGCTATGCGTGGGCCGAATACGACCTTGGTTATATGTATAAGTATGGCCGGGGCGTGGCGCAGGATCGCGCCGAGGCCCAGCGCTTGTACCGCAAGGCAGCCGACCATGGAAATGAGTCTGCACAGCGCGCCCTGGGACTGAGAACCTGCTCCCTGACAACATGGCGCGAATATGGCCTTTTCATAGGTTTGATAGGAGGATTACTCCTTTCCTTCAACATTCGATCAAAGGACCAGACCCCCGAGAATCAAAAATCACCAGGATGGAATCTGATTGGCCCGTTTGTCTTGATTGTTACCGGGATGGACTGGTTTCAGTGCTCCAAATTCGGGGTATTCCCCTCTGCGGCAGCGGCAATCGCATACAAATTCGCATCGATGTTTCTTGGCGGTGTGATCATCGCGCTCCTGATTCACATGATTCAGCCAAAGTTCGTGAAGTATTTGCCGATTCTTGCCGCTATTCTGTTTGCCGTGTTGGACCTCCGCCTCTGCGCCATCGCCCATTTTGATCTGCGAGTCCTTACAGCATTTTTCCCGCGATTTTTACCCCTCAATGCCAGTCCCCTTGGAATCGCTATCACTTCAGCCTTCCTTCTCTGGCGTGCCCGCAATCATCCCGAAGCTGAGGAAGTTCCAGCCACCGAAACCTCAGCCGAATCCACAGACGACAGCGGTAGCTAGGCGAACCCGATATAGAATCGACCTAGGTTCGCCCACTATGCGTATTCGCATTGTCGAGAGTAAACAGAATTCGCGCCTGAAGGAATTGCGCCGAGCGCTGGCCCAGCCGGGGCGCGATGCAAGCGGTCTGGCTGGCATCGAAGGGCCGAATCTGCTCGAAGAGGCTCTGCGCGCCGGCCTGCACATTCCCTGTGTCTTTGTGGCGCAGGGCGAGGAGCATCTGCTGGAGGGGCTTGCGCTGGCGGCGGAAACCGAGGTGCTGCTGATGCCCAGGGAGTTGCTCGAATCGGCGCTGGCTACCGAGACGCCACAGCCGGTGGCCGCGCTGGTTGAGCCGCCTACCTGGAGTTGGGACGACGTGCTGGGCGGTGCGGAAAAAGCCAAACCGATGCTGGCGAATGCCAAACCTCTTATTGTTGTGCTGGCTGGATTGCAGGACCCTGGCAACCTGGGAACGATTCTGCGCTCGGCGGAGGCCTTCGGCGCTTCGGGCGTCCTCAGCCTGCCCGGAACCGTGAGCGAGTGGAATCCCAAGGCGGTGCGCGCCTCGGCGGGTAGCGTCTTCCGGCTGCCACTGCTGTCGGTGGGCGCGGAAGATTGTTTTGCGCGATTGCGGAAGACTGGCGTGAAGATTTGGACGACGGCAGTTAATGGAGCCGAAGCGGCGGACCGCGTCGATCTGACAGGGCCTGTGGCGCTCATGATCGGCAATGAAGGCAACGGCGTACCGCAGGAGATGGCGGCTCTGGCTGATGGAGCAGTGACGATTCCCTGCCCCGGCCCGGTAGAGAGCCTGAACGCGGCAGCCGCGGCGAGCGTGCTGCTTTACGAGGCTTCCCGTCAGAGAAGGAGTGCACGATGAGTCTCTTTGACGGCGAGCAGGAGGGCCCCAGCGGTCCGCTGCGCACCGCTCCGCTGGCCGAGCGGATGAGGCCGCGCTCGCTGGAGGAATTGAGCGGACAGGAACATTTGGTCGGCCCCGGCAAGCCTCTGCGCGTACAGATTGAGCACGACGACCCCAGTTCGATGATCTTCTGGGGTCCGCCGGGGGTGGGTAAAACTACTCTGGCCAAGATCATAGCCGAGACCACCAAGGCCACCTTTATCGAGTTCTCCGCCGTGATGAGCGGCATCAAGGAGATCAAGCAGGTGATGGTGGCGGCGGCGCAGGCCTCGCAGATGCACTCGCGGACGATTCTCTTCATCGATGAGATTCACCNNCAGCAGGACGCCTTTTTGCCCTACGTGGAGAGGGGCGCTATCCGGCTGATTGGCGCGACGACAGAGAATCCCTCCTTTGAAATTATTTCGGCGTTGCTTTCGCGCTGCCGGGTTTACGTGCTGGAGCCGCTCAGCGAGGAGCAGATCACGGCGCTGCTGCGGAGAGCTTTGGCAGATAAAGAACGCGGCTTGGGCGCGATGGAGCTAACTGCCGACGACGATACGCTGGAAATGATTGCCGGCTACTCCAGCGGGGACTGCCGCAACGCCTACAACACGCTGGAAGTGGCCGCGCAACTGGCGTTGGAACCTGCTCAAGGCGGCAAAAAGCATATCGACAAAAAGCTGGCCGGCGAAGCGGTGCAGCAGCGCGTGCTGATGTACGACAA
>PMGP01000331.1:1800-6608 GCA_003156235.1 Acidobacteriaceae bacterium | reverse complement strand
TGTTCATGGCGTTGGCCGGCGGTGTAAAAACGCGAAAATAAATCAGCGCGCCCCACACAAACATCACCAGAAACAAACCCAGCGGAATGATAGTCCAGGTTGCTTCCAGCAGCGTTGATCCTTCTATCTGCACCGCCACCGGATGGCGCTTCTTGCTATAGAGGATGGAGAAGCTCGTAATCAGCAGCACCACAATCGTCAGCCCGATCAAACTCACCAGCACCATGAAGAAAAGCAGCGCNNGGCGCAATCTTCGAGGCCTCCGGCGGAAGCAGCGCGAAGTTCGTCAACCACTTGACGAGAAACTGCCAGATTACTGGGCTAATATGGCTCATTCCGTTATTTGTTCACCTTTTTGTTTGTCCCCGGTTTGTCGTCTTTCCGCACATCCCTGCGAAACATCACCAGCATGAATCCACCCAGCAGCAGCACCGTAATAAGTCCGCCTAACTGGACAACCCTGGCCACAATCAGCGAATGCTTGTTAGTCTGCGGATCGTAGTGGTAGCAGTAAGTCAGAATGTTATCCACCGGCGAACCGATGCGATTGGCCGAAGCCTCCACTAATCCCAGCCGTAAGTCCTTGGGCGAGTACTCCACGCCCATGTAATACTGCGCCAGCTTGCCTTCGGGAGTTACGATCTGAATCGCACTGGCGTGCGCAAACTGCGTCAGCCTTCCGTCCGGCCCCGGTATCTTCACGTAGCCAAAACCTACCGCCTTGGTAATCGCGTCAATGTTCTCCTGCGTGCCAGTCATAAAGTGCCAGCCCGCGGCCGTCTCAGGATGCCCGTAGCGCTTCAGGTAGACGCGCTTCTTGGCCGCGGCCAGATCCGTTCCCTCGGCGGGATCGATGCTGATCACGATCACGCTGAAGTCCTTGCCGGGAACAAAACTCACCATTTGCAGCGCGCTCGTCAGCCCGTTCAACTCCTCCGAGCAAAGCATGGGGCACTGGTAATAGACCAGCGCCAGAATCGCCGGCTTCTTGCCGAAGTAGCTCGCCAGTTGCACCTGCTTGCCCGCGTCGTCGGTGAAGGTGAGCGAGAGCGGCAGTTGCTCATTGAGCCGCTGCGCGATTCCCACCTTGCTCAGAATATCCGGCGGCTTGTCGCTGGCAGGCGCCATCTGCTTCTCGTCGTAGCGCGATACCTGCGCCAATACCGGAGGAGTGAGCATCGACGGCGCAATAATCGCAGAGCACAGCGCCGTCACTGCCAACGTGCTTAGCCAGCCTCTCCGGATTTTTCGTACACTCCGCATAACTTCCTCTTCCTCACCGCTCCGGCAACAAATGCTCCGTGCCCCATCCATTTCGCGCTCTTTGCGGAATGGGTGGGAAACCAAGAATCTAATCCGCGCACGTTCAGCACTCTCTACTTGTGCGGCTCCGCGCGTCCGCCAGTCATAGTCGCAGTTTGCTCCAGCTCATACGCAGTCCGCGCAAATCCATTCGTCAGTGGCACGGCGATCACCGGCCTCTTATCCCCGGTCATCAACGGCGCCTGCTCCACGACCTTCGCCACCGGCAATCCCCGCTGGGCAATCAGTTCCATGGCTCGCTCAATCGGAATCCGCACTTTGCTATGCGCCTCGTCAGCCCAACTGTAGTTGTCCAACAACAGGTCTTCGCGTGCGTGCAGGTCGGCCACATCCTGGTTGCCATCGTCGGTCTGCACCCGCGGCGTAGGAAAATTCTGCGTCATCTCATCCAACTTGTTCTTCATCTCAGGGTTGCTGGGCATATTGCCCAGCGGACGCACATCCACCTGCTTGACCCATCTGCTCGGCGGCCCGTCCTCCTTATTCATGCGCGCATTGAGCACCTTGCCCACCCCGTAGGCCAGCACACCCGTCACCACCGCAAAAATAATGAGCGCAACTAGAAAGACCACCACGCCGGAGACGCGCACATCGCTCGCCTCGTAGCCCTTCGATGCGTCAATCTCTTCGGGCGAGTGATCTTCCGGCTCTTGCCAGAGACCATGATCCGAGCCATCGTTCTTATGCGTGGGCATGCTCTGCCTCCAATATCTCCGCCAAGTGCGGATCGTTGGTCTGCACCAGCGGCCGCGCCTTCAACTGCATGCAGAAGTACGCCACCCAGAAGGCCGTCATCGCTGCGGGCACGGCAGCGTATTCAAGAATTCCCCAGCTAAAATGCAGATTCCGCGCCGCATCTTTGAAGTTCGGCTCAATCAGCCAGAAGAGGTCGAAGGCCTTGGCGAAAACCATCCACTGGCACACCAGCACTAATCGTTTTTTATTGCGCTTCAAATCGCGCGACAGCAGCAGCGTGAAGGGAATCAGCCAGTGAAAAATAAAATCCAGGGTGATGATGACGCCCCAGCCGCCCGTGACGCGGTCCAGGTACCAGGGAATCTCTTCCGGCAGATTCCCCGACCAGATAATCAGAAACTGCGAGAAGGCCAGATAAATGTTCAGCATCACAAAGGCAAAGGTGAAACTTCCCAGATCGTGCTGCTCCGTCTGCCGCAGAATGGTCTTGAACGGCTCGCCCTTCGACAGCGAAATTACGACGATAATAGAAAACGCCAGAACCTGGTACGCTTGCCCAACTAGAAACAGCAGCCCGTAAACCGACGAGTACCACGTGGGATCAAGCGACATGACCCAATAAATGGCCGCGGCGCTCATGGTAATCGCATAAATCACAATCCCCGGTCCGCTGATGTTTTCCATTCGCTTGATCCACTCCGGCGTGGTCGCCAGCGTCTCCTCATCGCGTTTCAAGCTCAGCGCATTCAGCCGCCACGTATAAAAACCCCAGATCGCAAAGCACGCCAGGCTGACCCACACAAAGGCGCCTGTGTTCAGCATCGGCCGCTTGAATTCGATTGCGTGCGCCTGAACCTCGTTGATCCATCCAGATTTCAGCGCCGCACTCACATCCGTCACCGCAGCCCATAGATAAAGTTTTTTGAGTGAGAGCGCAATCACCAACCAATAGATGAAGACCAGAGGCAGCGTGCGGCTCATCGCTTCCAGTGGCCGCCGTAGCAGCAATCCCCACTTGCCGCCCGACACGTACTGCACCATCAGCAGAGCCAATCCGCCCACCGCAAATCCAAAGGTCAACATCAACCCCAGCAGCCAGGCTCGCAGCACATGGTCCACATCAAAGCCACGTCCATCCGCAAAGCCCAGCCCGGCGGCCACCACCATGCAAACCAGCCCGACTACCAGCGCACTCCTCTGCCAGCCGTTGACAAACTCCGGCGCGCCCAGTTCCCTGGGCAGTTGCTTGGTGTGCGTGTTGGCGTCGTGCGTCTCGTGTGCCATTCTCTGCGTCCTTCGTCCTTAGTCCCCGGTTCTTAGTGCGCGACCTGCTTGCTCAAAGGAATCGTAATCTTCGTGTCGGCAGGGCCGGTCGGAGCCAGCGCCGGGTTGCCCTGCTTCACATCATTCGGAAGCGCCTGCACCGCCGTAGCAGGCAGCGTCCACGGCTCGGCAAAGCCCTCCGGCAAATGCTTCTCCTGTGCAATCTCTTTCAGGCTGCGCACCTCGACGCCCGCGGGCACATCACTCGCCTTCGCCGCCTGGCTCAATTGCAATGCGCGAATGTAAGCCGCCACCGCCCAGCGATCCTCTGGAGTTAGTTGCGCGGAGTAGTCCGGCATCGCGCCATATCCGTTCGTCATCACGTAAAAGTAATGCGAGATGGGCTGCGACAACCGCACCTGGTCGTGATAATTGGCCGCCGGTTTGTAGCCCCGCTCGACAATCTCGCCCAACCCGTTGCCCACCCGTGAGTGGCACGGCGCGCAATAGATGTTGAATCGCTCCTGCCCGCGTTTGAGCACGTCCATCGTCACTGGAAACGGCATCTCATCCTTCTCTTCGCGGTAGCCGTTCGCGCCCTGAACCACGCCGGTATAGAAGTAGCTGTCCTCGTGCAACTGCCCCCGCGCCACGGTGTTCACCGCCTGCGGACGCGCACCGCGATGGTCGGCAAACATTTCCGAGCTGCGCTGCGAGCGAATCTTCGGTTGGTCCTGCATATCCTGCCGGCATCCGGCAACAAATATCACCGCTGTCAGACCAGCAAGCGCGGCAATGCGACGCACACCATACCATGAGGCGGCTTCCTGATCTCTGATCTCTAATCTCTGATCTCTGATCATCAGTACTCCACCTCCACCACCGAAACCGGCTCAAAGCTCACCAGGTATTTCTTCGCCTCCGCTAAGTCGAACTTAGGGTCCAGCGCCTCCAGACACAGAAAGAACTTGTCCGTGGTAGCCCCATCGCGGAAGTTAGGCGCGTTGAACAATGGATGATACAGCGCCGGCAATCCATTCAGTGCCAGCATTCCAAAGGCCGCCGACAATCCCGCAAACAGAATCGTCCACTCATACGCGGGTACAATAAACGCCGGCCACGAATACAATGGCCGCCCGCCAATATTCAACGGATACGCCCACACCGAAACCCACACCTGAAATAAAAACATGGCCGCCAGTCCCATCACTCCGCCAATCAGCGTAATCAGCGGCACCTTGTTGCGATGAAAGCCTATAGCTTCCGCAGCCTCCTCCACCGGGTAAGGCGTGTAGCAATCCATGCGCCGCCAGCCGTCCTTGCGCGCCTGAAGCGCCGCGCGGATCAGATCGCCTGGAGTATCGAATTCGGCCAGCAGGCCGTAGATTCCTTCGCGTGCGGCCATCAGTCACCAGCCCCCGCCGCCTTCTTGGGAGTTATCTTGGCCCCCGGCAGCATCATGCGAATTTCGGACATGGGAATCATGGGCAGGAAGCGCACAAACAGCAGGAACAGCGCCGTGAACA
>PMGP01000331.1:0-1750 GCA_003156235.1 Acidobacteriaceae bacterium | reverse complement strand
GCGTCGTCAGCGGAATCGCCAGATTGCACGTCACCAGCACCCAGTACGCCCATCCCATCGGGCCGAACATCCTATTCCACATCATGAAGGCTTCCCAGTGCGAGCCCGAGTACCACGCCATGAAAACTTCCATGGCGTAGCCGTAAGCCACAATGAAGCCCGTCGCCAGCATCACCTTGCCCATGTTATCGATGTGCCGCTCAGTGACCAATCCTTCCAGGTGATAGAACTTGCGCAGCGGAATGGCCAGCGTCAGCACCATGGCAAAGCCGGAATAAATCGCGCCCGCCACAAAGTACGGCGGAAAAATCGTCGTGTGCCAGCCCGGCAGCACGGCCACCGCAAAATCAAAGCTGATCACCGTATGCACCGAGAGCACCAGCGGCGTGGCCAGTCCGGCCAGCAGCAGCGAGGCCGTCTCGTAGCGCGCCCAGTGGCGCACTGAGCCGCGCCAGCCCAGCGAGCAAAGGCCATACGCGTATTTCGCAAACTTCGATTCGGCGCGGTCGCGCATGGTGCCAAAATCGGGAACCATGCCGATGTACCAGAAGACCACCGAGATGGTCGCATAAGTCGAAACCGCAAAAACGTCCCACATCAGCGGCGAGCGGAACTGCGGCCACACGCCCATCGTCAGCGGAACCGGCAGCATCCAGTAAGCCAGCCACGGGCGGCCCACGTGAATCAGCGGAAACATTCCCGCGCAGACCACAGCAAAGATCGTCATGGCTTCCGCGAACCTGTTGATCGAGTTGCGCCAGCTTTGCTTGAAGAGCAGCAGAATCGCCGAGATCAGCGTCCCCGCGTGGCCGATGCCGATCCACCAAACAAAATTGATAATCGCAAAGCCCCAGGCTACCGGCTGCGTGATGCCCCAGATGCCCACGCCAACAAGAAATAGCCAGGTCACCGCCACCAGAAGAAGTGTTGCTACCGCGCCGCCCACGCCGAAGAGCGCAAACCAGCCCAGCGGAGTCGTCGGCGTCAGCACGATGCGCGTGATCTTCTCGGTGACAGACAAGAACGTCTGCCCCGGCGCAATCACGCGGTATTCGCCCGTCGCCGGATCGATCCGCTTTTCGTGTTGTGGGTCGTGCTTCAATTTACTGCTTGCCATCGTGCTCCGCTAACTTACTGACTCACTAACTCATTAACTCGCCGACTTGCTTACTTGCTAACTCGCCCACTCGCTAACTTGCTAATGCGTGCGCAGCGCGCGCTAACTTGCTGCATTTGTTTCAACTCTTCGCCGGCTTGTGCTCCACTGGCCCCTCTTCCAGTTCCGGATTCGGATTCGTCACCGCGGCCACATACTTCGTCCGCGGGCGCGTATTCAAATCGGCGAGCACCTGATAACTCCGTTCATCTGCCTGCAACTTCGCCACTTTGCTCTGCTTGTCGTTGATGTTGCCAAAACTGATCGCCTGTGCCGGGCAGGCCTGCTGGCAAGCAGTTACAACCTCGCCATCGCGAATCGCGCGGTTCTCCTTGTCGGCCTCAATCTTGGCCGCCGAAATCCGTTGCAAGCAGTAACTGCACTTCTCCATCACGCCGCGCGAGCGCACCGTCACATCTGGGTTGCGCATCAACTTCAGGCTCTCCGTCTCAAAGTCGGAGTAAAGCAAGAAGTTGAAGCGGCGTACCTTGTACGGGCAGTTATTCGAGCAGTAGCGCGTGCCTACGCAGCGGTTGTAGACCATCGCGTTCAGGCCTTCGGGTGTATGCACAGTCGCGCCCACCGGGCAAACCT
>PMGP01000059.1 GCA_003156235.1 Acidobacteriaceae bacterium | reverse complement strand
ATCGGGTTACCATCAGTCCGAGAAGAGCCTTCAAGCGCGAAAATCGGGGTTCCTCCGGTCGCTGACGAGAACACGGAAATCCTGATTCTGGGGACGCCTGCCGAACGACATGTCCCTCGCTGCTGGGAAGTCTTACGCAAACCCCGGCAATGACTCGGGAACCTGTGGGGAAATGCCGATGCGCTTTTCATGAGCGCAATGAGCTTCCGTTAACTCTGAACGCCGCAGAAGCTGATCAGCGGAGCCTTGGCGACTTCAGGGGATCAATTTCGTCGGTAGCCGTCTCTTCAATTTATGAATCCCGGTGCATTGCGTGCAGGGATTCTTTTTTGGTACAGTTCGGGTATCATGAAAAAGATATTGACTGTCCTTGGTCTGTTCGCTGGCATTGTTGTTTTGGTCTCAGTGGGGACCTATCTGTTTCCTGATCCAGAGCGGGTTTTGAATTGTGTTGAATGGTGGCATCCACTCATTGCTTTTCCCGAAGGCATCGCTGCTTGGGCGGTAATCTTTACGCTGATTGTCATTGGTTGGCAGTCTTACGAAACGGCTCAGGCAGCAAAGTTTGGAGCCCTCTCTGCACATGGCTTCGTGAACTCAGAACGGGCAGTGATTGTGATTAGAAGAAGATCAAGAAAACGAAGCACTGATGCTGATAAATGCAAAATCACTGGCATAAACAGAGGCAGGACTTCTGCCCAAGTATGTTCAATATCCAATTTGATTGATGTTCAGGATGCTGACTCGCAAGTCCCGGGTAGGCCGTTGGAGCCCTTATCACTGCCAAGAAGTGCATTGACGACGAGCGGGCATTACTTTCTGGTTTGTGAGATTAGCTTTGAGTTGTGCAAGGAAAGGTTAGAGAAAGCAGCCATGAAGAATGGAGTTCTGTTGGTCTTCATTGAGGTCAAGTATTGGGATATGTTCACCGACAAAAAACAAAGAGGCGCAACACCACACGTCACGCGGATGTGCTTCACGGTCGATCCGTACAACCATGAGTTGCATCGCTACACCACGGACTGGACGTGCCACGAATAGACACTACCGAAGAAGTAATCAGCCAAACGTAGATGGTTTACACTGATACAGAAGGAGAAAAAACATGGACGCTGTACAAATCGAGTACAAATTCGGTGATATTTGGGGAGCCAAAGGACGCGGTCATGAAGCAGATGCAGATACAGTCAGGAACGGTGAGCCAAAGTATCTCGCAAAGGCATTGGAGAAGGCTTGCAAGGTGCTGACGAAGCGCATTGAAGGATTGCCGAGTGATGACCCACTGCATCTGTGGATTGAAGACGCGATAGAGACGGCGAAGGCCAGAGCAGAAGCTTTGAAGACCGAGAAGCTTCAAGACATGAAGGAAGCGGCGAAGACCGGGAAGTTTCTAAATCACGCTTTCCCGCTGTGGGAAGCCTACGCAGACTCACTCCATCTCATCCATATGTACCTGAAGTCCAAGGGGCTCTGAAAAGAGCCCCTTTCACAATCTTTAATTTTCAAATTCTTCATAGTCTTCTGAGGATCGACCTCAGGTTCTCTGCGCCAAGGGGATGAGCAAGACCACGCCAGTTGGCGTCAGTGATGTCCTTGTACACACCTTTCTCTTCCTCAGCGGTTGGAGGCGGAGCCTTGAAGGTGTCATTCCCGGCCTGGGCTGAGCCGGTGGTGTGTACGGCTTCGCTTCCTTGCTCAATTTACTCCTGGATACCCCTACGAAGGCGGTGCAAAATATTCCGATTCAAAGTCTGGAGGGTGCGGGCATGAAGCGCATCGTTCTTAAACGCCGCATTTAGGACAAGTCACTCATCGAACTGGCTTTAGCGCATTAATGGAAAATAGGTCCCGGCAAACGCCCATGCCGCCAGAATGAATTTTGGATTTACGAAAAATCGTCATAACCGGCCAATCTCTGCCCATTTTCATTCAGGTGGTGCGAAGTTTGCGTATTTCGGCGAGGATCTTGGTGAGGCGGTTTGAGAGCCGGTCGAGGCGAGAGCGAGAGTCACCGCTTGGTAGTGAGCGGCGGAACATCACCAGTGCATGTTGGGTGGCGAGCAAGGAGTCGATGAGGCCGTCAAAACCAGTTCGTTGAATCACGGATGATGCTTTGGGTTGCGGAGCCAGATGTTTTGGTTTGGAGCGAGCCAGTTGAAACTCACGCTGGAGATCGGTCAAGGCCACATCGACATAGCGCATGGTCATGTCGGGATTTTTGTGGCCGAGTAACTTCATCAGGACGGGGAAGCTTACACCGGAGCGCAGCATTTCCGTGGCGTAGGTATGTCTGAATTGGTGCGGGACGATGCTTGTGGAGAGGCCGAGAGCGTGACAGACCAGATGCAGGTAATCGCGGAGTTGCACGACGAGAGCTACTTTGCTTCCTGGACGGGCCAGCAGCCGACCGTCGGGAGGCAGCGGATCGAGGAAACGGAAGAATCGAAGCCGTTGGACGAGGATAGACGCTGCAGCATCGATGGGGACCATGCGTTCGGTTTTGAGTTTGCCGAGCGGTACATGTATGGTCCATTGATCCGGACCGATGGAGCGAAGACAATCGAAGGACAAGTCCGCACACTCTCCGATGCGCATGCCGGTGTGGCGGAGCAACAAGAAGACATTTCCGCCCAGATCGTTGCGGCGGAGGAACTCCTGCTGCAAGAGCTGGTCCTGCTCTGCGGTGAGCGGTCGTGGCAAACTCTGCGGTGTGCGCGGAATATCCTCGTCGCGGACCAGACGAGCGAGTTCAACATATTGGCTTGTCCAGGCCAGTTCGCTGAAGATCGAGCGCAGAGCGATGAGTCGGCCGATGCAGGTCACGGTCGCCAAGGATGGCGTTTGCGAACGCATGCGGGACATCCATCCGAGGATGTGAGGATCGCGGCACAGTTGCTCTAGACGGGTGACCTCGGGGTGATCGGCGGCCAGATAGACGAGGAAATTACGCACCGTCATGTTGTAGTGACGTTTGCTTCCCGGTGTGAGTGCGGTGCAGATGGACTCAACAGCGCGCTCGAAGGCCGGCACCAGAGGATGCTGGAGTGGAGGACGGCGCCAGCGCTTCATGAGGCGCTCCTAGTCAGAGGGCGGATGCACTGAGCCGCGGCGCGGGCATACTGAAGGTAAACGTCCTGCGGAGAGACCTGCACATAGTGCAGTGTGGTTTCGATGTCGGAGTGTCCCATCAGTTGCATGAGCGCGGGCAAGCTAATACCGGCACGCACCATATCCGAGGCGAAGGTGTGTCTGAAGCGGTGCGGGTTGGCAAGCTGGATGCCGGTGGTGCGGCGATGGTAGCGGAACAGGGAGCGCAGTCCTGCAGGAGTCATGCGAGTTCCGCGTGCTGGCCCCTTGAGCACGACGAACAGCGCGGCAGAGCAGGGATTGGGCCGTTCCAGGCGCAGATAGTGATCAATCAGTTGCGTGGTTTCCGGCGCCAGAGGGAGGTAGCGCAGCTTGCTGCCCTTGCCACGCACACGGAGCTGGCCTTCGGAGAGCAACACGTCTTCCGGGTTCATAGCCAGCACTTCGGCGGAGCGAAGTCCTTGCATGAGCATCAGGCCCACGATGGCCAGGTCGCGCGCGCTACGGAAACTGGACCAGAAGCGCGCTACTTCATCGACCGAGAGCGGGACGATGTTGAGCCTGGGTTCCTTTATGCGCAGTCTGCTTAACTCGAACCTTGGCCGGCCCAGGCCCATTGGCCTGCGGTGCAGGAAGGACTGATGAAAGCCGTGCGCCACCTGACAGGGAGCGTCTGGGAACTCGTTGCGGATGGCGCGATCGGCGGTAGCGACGCGGTCGTTGATGGTGGAGGCAGAAGGCTGAGGTTGTCGGCCAGACTGATAGCGCACGTAATCGAGCAGGGTCGATTCGGTGAGGTCTTCCAAGGAGATATCGCCGGTGTGGTGAACGCTCTCCCACCAGCGCACGAAGTATAGCAGGCTGTGTGCGTAGCTATACAGGGTCTTATCTGAAAGACGGCGAACATACTCGCGGTCCAGGAAGCGGTTAATCCAAGCGACGCCCTGACCGGTGTCTTGCTCGACCACGTGAATCGGGCTGTGTGCGCCCGATGGTGTCTTCTGACGTAGGACGCGGAACTTCATGGCTGCGCGGCCTCCACGAGAGACTGGAACTGTTGCGTGTTGCCACCTTCAACGAAGAAAGAGTTAGGATCGTGACCCTGTGGCAGAAGAACGCGCCGGGCAGTAATGCCACGTGCGCTGAGACGCAGAGCCAGTTGCACGGCGGCTTGCTGGCCGCTCTGGTTGGCGTCGACGTCGAAGGTGAGATAGACGGTGCGCGGACCGTCGCACAGTTCCAGAAACTGGTCCGCGTTGAGATGGGTTCCCAGCGAACAGGTGACGTTGTAAAAGCCCGCCTGCCGCAATACGGCATAGTCGAACAGGCCCTCGACGAGAATCACCTCGGGGCAGTGCCTGACTTTTTCCCACGCATACAAGCCGCCCTTGGTGCCGGGTAGAAAGCGATGCGCAAAGGCAGTGCCGATGCTGCGGCCGTAGAGGTTGACGATGTGTTCGCCTTGGCGCAGCGGGAAGACGATGCGCTGATAGAAAGCGTCGGATCCGTTCACATTGATCAGGCCGACTTGCCGCAGCAAATCGAAGGAATAACCCTGTGCCGTAAGATGACGGCGCAGACTTCCGCCGGGCGCGTAACCGATCTCGAACTCGCCAATCAGTGCGGGGTCATACAGTCCGCGCTGGTTGAGATAGCGCATCGCTTCCGGGTAATGATCGAGTTGCTGCTGATAGAAATCTGCAGCCTTCTCAAGCACCGCAGAGGAGTCGTCTACAAGAGTGGCCTGCGTATCCAGGCAGGCGAGACTCTGGCGGAAGGAAAGATGGCGGGACAACTGGATAAAGCGAATCAGATCGCCGCCCTGTCCGCAGCCGTGGCAGTAGAAAACATCTTTGCGCGTGTTGACATAGAACGAGGGTCGGGTCTCCTCGTGCAACGGACAGAGTCCGACAAACTCGGATCGACCCACAGGCTGACCAACCCAGTTATACTGCCGCAGATACTCCAGAAGCGGCAACCGCCGCTTGAGTGCTTCGACGTCTTCGCCCACAGCGTTTTTTCGCCTCCGGAGCCCAGCGTAGGAGCAGGACGCCTACAATCCCAGGCAAGGATGGTGGGTGAAAGAGTTTTTCTCACAGACGCAGGGTACTGAGCACTTCAAGAGACGGAGTTATCCAGGATAACGGCCCTGTTTCATCAGCAGCCTGATGACTGCGCGCCAGCCAGTGAACCACGCGAGTGAGGGTCTGGCTGAGAAAGGAAGAACCCAGTTGAGAACAGTCCAAGCCACTCGACCAGCGACGGACGGTGGACGGATCAGGCAACCGATCAGGATCTTGGAGCTTGGGCAATGCCATTTCCCACGAGCAGTGCTCCACGAAACGCATCAGCAACGCCTGGAAACGCGCAAACAAACTGTAATGCGTGTACGGAAGAGAGAACATCGGAAGAAAGGTGAAGGTTGTCCCGCAATCAATACACCGGCCGCGATGAATCCAGATCCAGTCGTGATGCTCGTCGTGAGCCTGCTTGCGGCGACGACCGTGACCGACGATCGAATTCCGTTCACAAACCGGGCATCGGCGTAAAATAATCTTGTCGCAGTCTTCTGCCCAGTCGGTGGCAAGCTTGCACAGCGGGACGGAGACTGGGATAAAGAGGATCGTACTTCACAGGGGTTCCGCCTTCGCCAAAGACCCGCCAAGATCATCGCCGGAAGCGGAGCCCCGCCTCCTGAAGAAAACTCAACTGAAAGAAAATATACCTTCTTACCTACAGGCCGTAGGGCAGGAATCAAATTATTGGCCGGTTATCTCCGTCTTACCACTCGGGGTGCTTCTCAGAAGGATGTTGTGGACTTCGCTACACCTTGGTCTTGAGTTTACTGTCGTTTTCCCGGATGAACGCCTCGATCTCAGGAGCGCTGGCAAGAAT
>PMGP01000435.1:1012-8182 GCA_003156235.1 Acidobacteriaceae bacterium | reverse complement strand
TGCGGGACTCAGGCTGGTGATGTCAGGCGGGGGAGCAATGACACCTAATGATGTAACACCGTATGAGCCTCCGCTGACCGCATTGACCCTGAAGTTGGCGGCGCTGGGGAACGCCGAGGCGGCCATGCCGCCGGCCATCGACGGAGCGGGACTATCGCTGCTGGTCGCGGATGAGGGCGGATTGATGGGGGGCGGGTCCTGGGGCGAGGCGACGGCGGCAGCGTCTGCCGGGGTGGGGGAAACCGCGGGCGCCTTTTGCTCGGCACTCTGATCGGTCGTCTCCGGCGCGGGGATGGCGGGCGAGCGCGGATTGACTTCGAGCGCGGCCTGGGACGAGACGCCGTTGGACGCTGTAACGCTGGTTGCGGGAGCGGCGGCGGCGTGGCCGGCGGGAACCGAGGCCTCGTTCACAGCCGGACCCAGGCCGGAGACGGTGCGCGGCGGCGAAATGATGGTAAACGCTGCGCTGGATGAGACTCCGCCGGCTGCGGTTACCGTGATGCTGACCAAGCCTTTTCTGGTGATCAAGTTGGCGGGGACAACCGCGGTGAGTCCCGTGTCGCTTGTATAGGCCGTTGACAGCGTGGTTGCGCCCCACTTCACGGTCGAGCCGGGCGTGAAGTCTATTCCATAGATGGTCAGCGTAAAGGCGGGGTTGCCGGAAGCGACTGAACTCGGACTCAGGCTGAAGAGCGTTGGGGCCGCTGCCAACGCAGCTTGCGCCCAAACTAAAGCCATGATTATAGGTATGATAACGGTCAACCACCGCAGGAATGAACGCGCGCTAGACAATTGAAACTCCCTAAAGGGCAGCAGTGCACTAAACTGCCTTGATTAGGAAATCGTCAATATTGACGGGGTTCAAAAGGTTACTTTGGTCTGATCTCTTCGTGGTTCCAGATATGCGGTTCCATATGCGAAATGCTGGAGCGGAGTAATTCAGATTGGAAGGGAGTGTTTTAATTTTTAATGATTTTGCTAATGTTCTTGCACGCTCAACCGATGGCTATAGTACTGTTGTATGCGGCGTGAGCAAGCCGGTGAGACCTTGGAATTTTTTCCTTAGGGAACATCTGATTAAGTCATTGATGCGATCAAACATTTCCTCAGGGGTTAAACAGGCTGCGGAAAAAGGCCTGCTACCATGCTAATCACATGAAAAGCAGAACGCAGGGGCTAAAGCCCGACATTTGTTTTATTGCGCTTACGGCAGTCAGGGTTAAAACCCTGACCTACCAGTCGTGCCCTGACACTTCTTGCGACTCCGAATGAGTATTTCTGCAAGCAATAAAGCCCGTGCCCTTTAAAACGTCGACATACTGATCCGGTCTCAAAGAAATGCAACACTGCCTCCCACCCATTCCGCAAAAAGCGCGGAATGGATGGGGCACAGCGTTTCAAAACTTCTGGGCCAGATCAATAATCAGAGCTTCCTAAAATTTTATGCATTACCAGGGCCGCTGCTGCCTATCCCCTGCCGTTGGCGGTCCGCAACGCTATAATCAGCGTGTGTTGCATACATTTTCTTCATCACGTTCCGGCAGGGTTGGGCGGCTAGCGGGGCTGGGCCTTGTGCTGGCTCTCTCCTTGACGGTTTTCGCTGGTGGGCAGACAGATGTTCAGGCCGGCCCGGCCTCAGGCGGGCGCATCCTGCTGGTGCTGCCCTTTGATAACCGCACCGGGCAACCCAGCCTGGATTGGATCCGCGAGGCTTCGGCGGAGATACTGAGCAGCCGTCTGGCGTCAGCAGGATTCGCCCCCATGAGCCGCGCGGACCGCATCTACGCGTTCGATCACCTGGGGTTGCCACAGGGCTTTCACCCGTCGCGGGCCAGTTCGATCAAGCTGGCCGAGACGCTGGACGCCGATTCGATCATTGTGGGCAGCTACCTGACCGATGGCAGCGGAATTGTGGCGGAGGCGCAACTGGTGGACGTGCCTCACCTGAGCATGAGCCAGGCGGTCACCGCTCGCGGAGAGATGCGGGAGATGAACGCGGTCTTCGACTCGCTGGCCTGGAAGCTGGCACGGCAAATCGATCCCGGCTTCAAAGTTACCCAAGATACGTTCGTGGCGGCCGGCGCGGGCGTGCGCCTGGACGCGTTTGAGCAGTACATCCGCGGCATCACCGAGCCCGATCAGCAAGAGCGACTGCGCCATTTGAATCAATCTGTTCTGCTTAGCCCGAAGTTCTCGCCTGCCTGGATGGCGCTGGGGCGCGAGGATTACGCAGGCCAGCAATACGAGCAGGCGGCGGAGGCATTTGCCAAGGCGGGGGCCAACGACGCCGGCACGGACGAAGCCCTCAAGGCCGGTTTCTATCGCGGCCTCTCGCTGCTGTTCTCCGGCAACTACGCCCGTGCCGAGGAGGCTTTTGCCGGCGTGGCACGCATTCTGCCGCTGGCCGAGGTTCTGAACAACCAGGGAGTTGCGCTGGCCCGCGGCGGTAAGGACGGCATCCCGCTTTTTCGCCAGGCTGTGGCCGCCGACCCCAACGCGGCCGACTACCACTTCAACCTGGCCGTCAGCCTGAAGCGCCACGGCGACAACGCCGAAGCCTTGACCGAGCTGGCCCAGTGTCTGCGGTTGCATCCCAACGACGTCGAGGCGCAGGCGGTCGAGAATGCCTGGACAAGTCCTCGGCCTGCCGCGACCGTCCCGGCGAAGACGCCCGTAGCAAAGCCGGTTGCCGGCTCAGGCGAGGCGGAGGAGGAAGCCGAGGCCAAGGCCGATCCGCTGGAGCGCATCCAGCGCACCTTCGACGAGGTTGCCTTCCGCCAGGCCGCACTCATGCTGGATCAGATTCACAGCGCGCGGCGGAACGAGCTGCCGCCACTGGAGCGCGCGCAAGAGCTCTCCAGCCAGGCAAAAGAGTACCTGGACCACGGCTTGCTGCTGGAGGCGGAACGGCTTTACCAGGCCGCCGTGGCTGCCAATCCCAATCTCGCCGCGGCATACGCTGGACTCGCCGAGGTTCGCGAGCGCTCCGGAGACGCGCAAGCCGCCCGCAAAGAAGCAGTAAAATCATTGGAACTGCTGCCCTCGGTGGATGCGTACCTGGTGCTGGTCCGGCTGGACCTGGCAGCCAACCATTTGGACGAGGCGAAACAGAATGTAGCCGCGGCCCTCCAGATTGATCCCAACAGCAAGCCGGCGCTGGAACTTCAGCGGCAGATTGGGGTCAAGGGGGGATTGAAGAAGTAGGTCAGAATCACCATCTTGAAAAAGGAGAGGAAATTCACATGAAACGCATCTTTGCCTTGGCAGTACTGATGTTTTCCGCCGTTGTTTTCGCCCATGCTCAACAAATCATCCGCGAGGCCACTGTGTTCATTGAGCCGATGGATGGGTATGAGACGGCTTTGACCACCGCCATGACGGAAAAGCAAGTGCCCCTGATCGTGGTGACCGACAGGAACAAAGCAAAATATGTTATCAAGGACACTCCAAGAACGACCCATAACCTTATTCATATCTCCCACACCACCACCAATCTTGCCGTGATAGATACGAAATCTTCCGAGATCGTTTTTGCATACACGGCAGGCAAGGGCAAAGACGCGGCTACGGCTGGGGCGTTTGCAGAGCAACTGAAAGCCGCCATGGAAGTGAAGCAATAAGAAGATTACTTCCGATTTTTGAATCAGTTTGGAAGTAGTTTTTTCAGGCAGGCCGGTAGAGGAGCAAGCCATGATGCAGCGCGTGCGCGGATTTGCGGCAATGATTGGTTTGATAGCGGCCATAGGGCTGAGTGCGCCAGCCATTGGCCAGCAACCGTTTGTCGACAAATTTGTTCTGGCTGACACCATCCAGCCGGTAACGCAGGGTGAGCTGGAGCGGGCCATTGCGCGCGCCAACTCGGACGGCGCCAGTGCTTTGATAATCGAGCTGGACACGCCCGGCGGTCTGCTCGATTCGATGCGAAGCATGATTGGCGCGATCCTCGCATCAAAGGTTCCGGTGATCGTGTATGTGGCTCCGGCGGGCGCGCGGGCGGGATCGGCCGGTTTCTATCTGCTGGAGTCGGCGGACGTGGCCGCCATGGCGCCCGGCACCAACGCCGGAGCGGCCCACGTGGTCTCCGAACTCGCACTCTTCGGCAAGCCTGACGACACCATGATGCAGAAGGTTGAGAATGACGCAGAGGCTCTTCTGCGTTCGTATGTATCCAAACGCAATCGCAACGCAGATGCTGCGGAAGCTGCCGCAGCATCTTCGCACTCTTACACTGCCCAAGAGGCGCTGGACCAGCACCTGATTGACTTGATTGCATCGAACGACTGGGAGTTGCTCCGGGCTCTTGATGGGCGCGAGATTACCCGCATGGACGGGACCAAGCTCACGCTACATCTGGCCGGAGCGCGGATCGAACCCCTGCGGTCCACGCTGCGCGAGGACCTGCTTGGCTGGCTGGTTAACCCCAACATCGCTCTGCTGTTTCTGGTGGGCGGGGCGCTGCTGATTTATCTCGAGTTCAACGTCCCCGGCACCATTGTTCCCGGCGCGCTGGGCACGCTGATGGTGCTGCTGGCTATTTTTGCGCTGGGCTTGCTGCCGATTCGATTTACTTCGGTTCTGTTGCTGGTGGCGGCGCTGGTCTTGCTGCTATTGGAGGCCAAGTTTGGCGGCCATGGAGTACTGGCTATCGCGGGGATTATCTGCCTGACCTTCGGAACGCTGACGCTGATTGCCGCGCCGGTGCAGGAGATGGCCATCAGCCCCTGGGTTGCCCTGGCGGTCAGCGCCGCCTTTGGGAGCATCACCGTTTTTCTGGTTCGCCTGGCGGTGCGCGCGCGACGACTGAAATCCAAGCTTGGGCCATCGGCTTTGGTGGGCAGACATGCGCGAGCCATGGAGGCGCTGAATCCAGAGGGACACGTGCTGGTGGAGGGTGAAATCTGGCGCGCTGTTTCCAGCGAACCCGTTCCGGCTGGCGCGTCGTTGCGCGTGATTGGCCTGGACAAGTACCTGCTGCGCGTGGAGCCGGCTTCGCCGCAGCGGACAAATAGCCCCCCCATTTAAGGGACCTTGTTGCCTTTCAACATTCCCTCAGGGGCTAAAGCCCGCATTGATTTGATTGCGTTTACGGCACGACTGAAGTCGTGCCCTGACGCTTTTTGCGACGACGAATGAGTTTTTCCGCAATCTGTAAAGTCGTGCCTTAAAAAAGAAACAGGAGATTGGCTGCTTCGCAAGAATAACGATTTAAGCCACAAGTCAATGAAGCGTTTTTTTAAAAGTGCAGCAAGTTAGCCTCCGCTACGCGGAGTTAGCGAGTTGGCAAGTTAGCAGATTGCAGCTACTAGTTTCATCCTCCCGCGGATCAGCAGAGCCGGTGGACGACTGATACAAAACGCCTTGAAGCGTGATGCCGCCTTACGGCCGCACCACCACGCCGTTTTTCATTACAAAACTAACGCGCTCGACAGCGGTGATGTCCTCGAGCGGATTGCCGGGGACGGCGACGATGTCGGCGAAGTAGCCAGGCTTGAGCTGGCCGATCTGGCGCTCCCAGCCGAGGAGCTTCGCGCCGTTGATCATGTCGGCTTGCAGAACGGCCAAAGGCTTCATGCCGAATTGGACCATCAACTCCAGTTCGCGCGCTTGTGTGCCGTGGGGGAAGGGACCCACGTCGGAGCCGACGGCGAAGGGGATTCCGGCGGCGATTTGCTTCTTGAATTCCCTGATCTTGTAATCGAGCAAGGCCTTTTCGCGTGCGGCTTGGGCGGGCGATTCAGCGTGCTGCGCGAAGTAGTCGAAGATGGCGAAGGTGGGGACGGCGGGGATGTGTTTTTCGCGCATGAGGCGCATGGTTTCTTCGCTGAGCTGTGTGGCGTGGTCGATGGAGGCGACGCCGGCCTGGGCTGCGTAGAGCGTTCCCGGCTCGCCTTGTGCGTGGACGCCGACCGTCGTGCCTAGACGGCGCGCCTCTTCAACAGCGGCAGCCAGTTGCGCCTCGGTGTACTGATAGGGCGAGCGCAGATTGCCGTCCACAACCGTGTCGTGCCCCGTCTCATAAATTTTTACAAAGTCCGAGCCTTCTTTGTGCTGCCGGCGGATGACCTCGATTAACTGGTCGCTGGAGTTGGCGTAGTCGGCGTTGGAGAGCACGTGCAGGGCGGGGTTGTAGTGGATGGCATCCTCGTGGCCGCCGAGGATGCTGATGGCGTTGCCGCTGATGCGCAGGCGGGGACCGGGAATGATGCCCGCGTTGATGGCGTCGCGGATGGCGGTGTCGGCCGAGCCGGCGCCTTCGGTGCCCATGTCGCGCTCGGCGGTGAAACCGGCCATGAGGTCGGCCTTGGCGGCCTGGGCGGCGAGTAGGGTGCGCGAGGGGACCGACTCCTCGACGGTTTGCAGGTCTTCAGCGCCGGGATGCAGAAAGAGATGGACATGAGAGTCGATGAGGCCGGGGAGCAGCGTGGCGTCGCCGAGGTCGATGAGGCGGACTCCCTGCGGATGCTCGACCGAAGAGCCGACAGCACGGATGCGCTCGCCCTCGACGAGGATCTCGCCGGGCTGGAGCAGGGTTCCGGTGTCGATTTGCAGAAGGCGGGCGGCGTGGAGCACGATGGGCGCGGCGGGTGGCTGCTGGGCGTGGGCGGCAAGAGACAGGGCCACGGCGCAGGCGGGCAAAGCGAAGTTACGCAATCGAAAATATAGCATGGATACGACTATGCCGCATCCGAATGGGGTTGTCCATTAGGAGATTTGCGGGACAACGAATTGGATCAGAATGCGCCGTCCCTACAGGACTCCGGAATGAATCTGTGGAATCCGCTTTCCCCACGCTGAAGCGCGGGGCTAATCAACTCTGCGCCTACGGCGCGTTTGTTCAGGCATTACTTACGTAGTCCTCAATGAATGCGGCGAGATTCTCAGTAGGCGGGAATGCCGGTGAGGTGCTGGCCGATGATGAGGGTGTGAATGTCGTGGGTGCCTTCGTAGGTGATGACCGACTCCAGGTTCATCATGTGGCGCATGATGGGNNTCGCAAATTCCATTTGCGCCGAGGATGTCGCGACTGATGCGGGCGCACTCGAGAGCCATCCAGACGTTGTTTCGCTTGGCCATCGAGATGTGGTAATGCTCCGCGTTGCCGGCGTCTTTGAGGCGGCCGACCTGAAGGGAAAGCATCTGCGCCTTGCAGATTTCGTTGGCCATCCAGAC
>PMGP01000435.1:0-987 GCA_003156235.1 Acidobacteriaceae bacterium | reverse complement strand
CCGCGCCGGGCATGATGGCCGTGAGGGGCACATGCACGTCTTGCAGCGAGAGGCCGCTGGTGTGGGAGGCGCGCAGGCTCCACTTGCCGTGAACATCGTAGGAGGTGAAGCCGGGGCGGTTGGTCTCGACCAGGAAGCCACGGACCTTGCCGCCTTCGTCCTCATTTTTAGCGAAGACAACGGCCACGTCGGAGATGGTTCCGGAGGTGATCCAGAGCTTTTCGCCGTTGAGGATGTACTCGTCGCCGACCTTGCGGGCGGTGGTGGTCATGGCTCCGGGATTGGAGCCTGCGCCAGGCTCCGTAAGGCCGAAGCAGCCGAGCTTTTCGCCGGTGGCAAGCTGCGGGAGCCAAGTATTTTTTTGCTCCTCGGAACCGAAGGTGTAGATGGGGTACATAACCAGGCCGGATTGCACGCTGACAAAGCTGCGGAATCCGGAGTCGCCGCGTTCCAGCTCCTGCATCACCAGGCCGTACTCGACGTTGGACATGCCGGCGCAGCCGTAGCCCTCGAGATTGGCGCCGAAGAAGCCGAGCTCGCCCATCACCGGGACGAGTTCGCGCGGAAATCGCTCGGTGCGGAAGCACTCTTCGATGATGGGGACGAGGTTGTCTTCGACGAAGTCGCGGGCCGTGCGGCGGACGAGGAGTTCGTCTTCAGTAAAGCTGGAGTCGAGATGGAGAAAGTCGAAGGCCTGGAATTTGAAACCCATGATTGCACCTGCCGTTCTTTGCGATAAACCAAAACAGGCAAGGGTAGCAGATGGGGGCGGAACGAGGGAACAGGGAACAGTTCACCACACGCAGTTTCAGAGATCAGTGATTCTCTCTAGTCTTCGGACTTTCCCAATCAAGGCGGGAATCCGCATCCAGCAAGTGCGGTCCTGCTCTCTGTTCCCCATTCCCTGCCTTACTCCAGGAATTCGCGGACGAATTTGTTGGGGGTGTGGAGGAGGTCGCGGAGGGAGCCGTCGAAGATGAGGCGGCC
>PMGP01000077.1 GCA_003156235.1 Acidobacteriaceae bacterium | reverse complement strand
TACATTACCGAAAAGTATGCCGCTGAAATCGAGTCCCTCCTCAAGGAATGGAGCCAGGCTCTCAAGTCGCCGGCTCACGATGTTTCAATCTTGTCGAAGTTCCTGGATCCTGCAATCGAAGCCTCTCCGCTTGCTCCCGTTAAGGAAACCCCGCTGCGCTCTGGATTCGGAATCGATGCCGTGCGAAGGCAATTTCCCAGTGTTGTGGTTTCAGGCCGCGAGCGATTTCTTCAGGAAATCCAGGGTTGGCTGGGGCAAATCACGCGAGTCGAGACCGCCGAATTTGAAATCTATAGCATCGAAGTGATCGCTTCCGCTCCGTTGACGGTTCGACTGGAAATCCGCTATGACCTGGTGGCCAGCGGGAATGATGAGCTGCATGAGGAGCGGGTCGGAAGCTGGCGCACCGAGTGGTCCCGCGATGAAGCGCAAGAATGGAAAGCGCGCAAGTGGGAAGCTGGCGAAGAAACTCTCAGCGTCATGCACGGGCCGGCGTTCATTGATGTAACTTCTCGGGCTCTTGGCGGAACGGCATCCTATAACAAGCAACTGCTGCGCGGCGTCGATCATTGGCGCACGGTCCTGGACGGCGCAATCGGCACGGACGTTTACTCCAACAACGGCGTGGCCGTAGGCGACTTCGACAATGACGGCTTCGACGATTTCTATGTATGCCAGCCGGCCGGCCTTCCCAACCGGCTCTATCGCAATCGCGGCGATGGAACTTTTGAAGACGTAACGGAGAAAGCCGGCGTCGGTGTGCTGGACAATACCGCGTGCGCTCTCTTCGCCGACTTTCAAAACAAGGGACTCCAGGACCTGCTCGTGGTTTGCGGCACTGGTCCTCTGCTCTTTCTGAATCAAGGCAACGGAACCTTCTCGCTCAAACGCGACGCCTTCAAGTTTGCGCGTTCTCCTCAGGGAACATTCACCCATGCGGCAATAGCCGATTATGATCGTGATGGTCGCCTCGATATTTACTTCTGCATGTATATGTACTATCTGGGCCTAGACCAATACCATTATCCAATTCCCTATTACGATGCTCGCAACGGTCCGCCTAACTGTCTGTTTCATAACCAGGGAGATGGAATCTTTGTCGAGACGACTGAAGCAGCGGGCTTGAATGTCGATAACGACCGCTATAGTTTCTCTTGCGCGTGGGGTGACGCTAACTCCAACGGCCTGCCCGATCTTTTTGTGGTTAACGATTTTGGCAGTTCGCAGTTATATCGCAACAACGGTAACGGAACCTTCACCGTTGTCTCGCATGAAGCTCAGGTGGAGGGCGTGGGCGCCGGAATGAGCTGCGCCTGGTGTGATTTCGATAACGACGGACACCAGGATGTCTATGTGCCCAGTATGTGGGAGGCGGCCGGCCAAAGAGTTTCCGAACAAAAGCAGTTTCACGAGAAGGCTCCGCAGAATATCCGCGAACTCTATCAGCGGCACGCGCGCGGTAATGCGCTTTATCGCAATCTGGGAGACGGAACGTTTCAAAACGTTGGGCGGCATGCTGGCGTGGAAATGGGCCGCTGGTCCTGGTCGTCGGATTTCTGGGACTTTGATCACGACGGTCACTCTGACTTATATGTCTCCAATGGGTATCTTTCCGGATTGGATCGCAACGATCTGGCCAGCTTTTTCTGGCGGCAGGTGGTAGCCAAATCCTCAGAGGACGCTACCGGCGCGCTGGCTTACGAGCGGGGATGGAATGCCATCAACGAATTGGTCCGCTCGGACTCGACCTGGCACGGCTATGCGAGAAACGTGATGTTCTCCAATAACCGCGACGGAACCTTCTCCGAGGTTTCCGGTCCGGTTGGACTCGATTTCATCGAGGACAGCCGCACCTTTGTTCTCGCTGATCTCGACCACGATGGACGGCTGGAAGTTATCCTCAAGAATCGCAATGCTCCGCAGTTGCGGATATTGCATAACTCAATGAAGGATATTGGCAGTTCGATCGCATTCCGCTTGCGCGGGCATACAAGCAATCGTGATGCGATCGGAACCGCTATCACCGTGGAAGCTGGCACTCTCCGTCAGACAAAGTATCTGCAGGCAGGTTCCGGTTTTCTGGCCCAGCACTCCAAAGAGCTGTTCTTTGGCCTCGGAAATCCGCAAGACGCTATCCGGGCAGTTATTCGCTGGCCTAGCGGGATAACTCAGGAATTCAGCAATTTGCCAGCAAATCACCGCATCGAAATCGAGGAGGGCTCTACTGAATTTGCGGCCACACCCTTCGCTGCAACAGTCGCTGCCTATACGCAGGCAGGTTCTTCGCCGATGGTGGAACCGCTGCCTTCACAGGTTGGCACTTGGCTTATCGAACCCTTGAAAGCGCCCGCGTTTTCCCTGCCCGATCTTGCCGGCAACCTACGGGAACTTCGCTCCTTTCAAGGCGGTTTCGTGCTGCTCAACTTTTGGGAAACAGCGGCGCCATTCTCCCTTGATCAGTTGCGGCTACTCAATCGCCGCCGTCAGGCGCTTGCCACGGGACAGATTGAAGTCCTGGCTGTAAACGTTAACCAGCCCAGCGACGTTCAAGCCGCGCGGTTATTCGCGACCAAGGAAGAGCTTTCCTTTCCGGTTCTATTTGCCACCGAAGATGTAGCCGGAATTTATAACATCATCTATCACCATCTCTTCGACCGTCGCAGAAATCTGGGAATCCCAACCTCATTCCTGCTGGACAGGGAGGGCAGGATCGTCAAGGTCTATCAGGGAACAATCGATCCTGAGCATCTGCTGGAAGACGTGAAGTCGATCCCGAACACGGCTGCTGATCGCATGAAGAAGGCGCTTCCCTTCAACGGAAAACTCTATCTGAACGCGTTTTCGCGCAATGACTTTACTTACGGCGTAGCTTTCTTCCAGCACGGTTATCTGGAGCAGGCTTCCGAGTCCTTTCTGGAAGCCGTTACCTCCAAGCCGGACGATCCAGATGCATATTACAACCTGGGTACGCTCAGCCTGCGTAGAAACAAGTTCGTTGAGGCGCACAACTATCTGGAGCAGGCTTTGAAGCTGCGCCCGAATTATCCCGAGGCGTGGAACAATCTGGGCATGATGGCCGCACAAGAGGGTCATCCGGATGAAGCGATTCAGAACTTTCAGCAATCGCTGCGGCTGCGGCCAGGATACGCCATCGCACTGCTGAACCTGGGCAATGTCTATAGGCGGCAGCGGGATTTTGATAAAGCTGAGGAATCTCTGAACCATGCGCTCGATATTCAACCCGACGACCCTGAAATCTACTACAGCCTCGGTATGCTCTACGCCCAGCAAGACCGGATGCAACGCGCGTCGGAGTATTTGCAAAAAGCCATTGAACTGCGTCCGGACTATCCCGAGGCATTGAATAACCTCGGCGTTCTATTCGTCCGCGGTCAGGATTACTCCAAGGCGGAGCAAACATTCAAGACCGGCATACGCGTCGCGCCGGACTACGATCAGTCCTATTTTAATCTTGCCCGCCTGTATGCGATGCAAGACAACAAGGATAAAGCAAAGGCTGTGTTACTGGAACTGCTGCGCATCCGTCCACAGGATGAGGGCGCGAGAAAGGTATTGGATACTCTGCAATGACTGCATCAATGCGCGCTTCAATCGACGCCGAAAGAATACGCGGCCGTGCTGTGCCAAATCCTATGATCGGAATCGTATATGCATGGTCGAGGGCAGGAAGCATTCTCTCCTTGTTAGCTATGCTATTGGTTTTTCAGGCACGCGCGGTCCAGCAGCAATCCTCAAAGACTCCCGCCAAATTCCCGCAAGTGGAAGTAATGATGCAGCAAGGCCATCTTGATGAGGCCAAGGCCGCAATGCTCAAGGAACTACAGCAGAACCCTTCCAGCGTTGACGGTTACAACTTGCTGGGAATTATCGAAAGCGACCAGCAGGATTACACGAATGCCATCGATGCATTCCAGAAAGCCCTGCATCTTGCTCCTAACTCTACCAAGACACACAACAATTTGGGAAACCTTTTTGCGGAAGAGAAGAAACTCGACCTCGCGGAAAAGGAATTCCGGACTGTTTTGCGTCTTGAGCCGGCGAATCGTGACGCCAATTACAACCTGGGTGTGCTTCTGATGGCCAATGGCTCTCCTGCCCAGGCCATTGCGCTCTTTCAACGTGTGCATCCAGCCAATCTTGCCACTAGCCTCCATCTAATTAACGCTTACTTCCAGTCTAAACGCACAGCTCAAGCGTTGCAGTTGGCTACACTCATTTCCGCGCAATACAAGAACGACGTCCAGGCGCATTTCACGCTCAGCGCTCTGCTAGCATCGGAAAAGCAGTATAAAGTCGCGCAACTCGAACTGGAAAAGGCTGATGCCCTGCAGCCTGGAACCTTTGAGATTCTATATAACTTAGGCTTGACGTATTTACTCAACGCCAATAACTCCAAAGCGGAACTCGCATTGACCAGGGCGCTAACGCTGAAGCCTGAATCGCCCGATACTCTTTACTTGCTTGCAGAGACCTACAAAAACGAGTCGCGTCCTCTTGATGCCCTTGATTTGCTGCTTCGCGCTCATAAGATAGCTCCGGAGAATACGGACATTATCCTCCTCATGGCCCAGATCAGTATGTCACAAAACTATTTCGAGGATGCAATACCGCTGCTGGAATCGGGGCTTCAGATCGCGCCGCTGCGGTCTGATCTCCGTGCCGCCCTGGGCAAGAGTTATTTAATGGCCGGCAAATTCGATCAGGCGATTGAGGAGTTCAAGAAATTGCTCGAGATTGATAACTCGGCAAGCTCTTACGCATATCTGGGTCTATCTTACCGCTATCTAGGGCGATTTGATGAGGCGAAACAGTATTTTCAGCAAGGGATCAAACTGGATCCAGATAGCACTCTGTGTTTGTTTAGCCTGGGTTTTATAGCGGAGCGCCAGGGAGATTCTACCGAAGCCGAAGCCAAGTTCAAAGACACGCTGCGCACCAATCCAGACTATCCGGACGCGCTATTGGAACTGGCCAACCTCCGCATCGCCGCCGGAAAGTTTTCCGAGGCGGAGGTACTGCTGCGTAAATACGTTCGAGTTAGCCACAACCCGGCTACTGGATACTACAAACTCGCGAAGGTCGAGAGAAGTCTGCATGAGACAGCTGCATCCGAACGGGATTTGAGCGTATTTCAGACTCTATCCAATAACGCTTCAGCCGGCCCCTATCCCTTCGAGCATCTATTTGACTATCTCGACAATCGTTCCAAACTCGCTCCAGAAGCCCGTGAACAACTTGACTTGAAGAAACTTTCCGATCAGGTCAATAAGCATCCCGATCAACCGGAAGATTTATACATGCTGGCAGAAGCTTATCTGAAATCAGGAAAGATAGACGA
>PMGP01000210.1:9032-9237 GCA_003156235.1 Acidobacteriaceae bacterium | reverse complement strand
CATACTTCATCATCGCAATCCGTTCCACGCCCATCCCGAACGCGAACCCGGAAATTTTCTTCGGGTCGTATCCCGGCTGCTTCTCCGCCGCAAACGCAAACACCGCCGGGTCCACCATCCCGCAGCCCAGCAGCTCAATCCATCCCGACTGCTTGCACTTCCTGCACCCCTTGCCGCCGCAGAAGATGCAGCTGATCTGCACGTC
>PMGP01000210.1:214-8930 GCA_003156235.1 Acidobacteriaceae bacterium | reverse complement strand
GGAATCACAATCCGCACCGGAGGGGGCTGCGATTCCATGGTCCGCATCTGGACTGGAGATGTATGTGTACGCATCAGCAGCCGGTCGCGCTGCTGACGGCGCTCCTGCCCCGCCACGACTAAAGTATCTTGAGTGTCCCGCGCCGGATGGTCCGGCGGAAAGTTCATGCACTCGAAGTTGTAGTAATCGGTTTCCACCTCCGGCCCCACGCCCACCGAGTAGCCCAGCGCCGCAAACACTCCGACAATCTCGTTCAGCGTGCGCGTGATCGGATGCTCGGCGCCAGAGAGCCGCCGCGTTCCTGGCAGAGTGATGTCGATGGCCTCAGCCTTCAGCGCCGCATCCGTCGGACCCGCTCCCAGAGCCGCATCCAGCAACCCCTCCACCACCGCCTTCAGCGCGTTGAAGCGCACGCCTAGCAGCTTCTTGGCCTCCACCGGCGCAGCCTTCAGCCACCGGCCAGAAACTTCATTGAGCCGCCCCTGCTTGCGCCCCAGCCACTCCAGACGAAAGGCCTCCACAGCCGCCTCACCGTCCAGCGCCGCGGCGCCGGCGCGCGCCTGCCGCTCTAGTTGGGCAAAGGCCCGGTCGAGCGCAGGCTCATCAAATGTATCCAAATTCGGAATCTCTTCATTCATAGGCTTATTCAGCAGGATAAACCACCTGCCCTTGCAGCTCGGTGATCAATGTAAGTTATGAATAATCGAAATCACGCCGGAATCGCCAGCTGCCTCACCTGCGTATGCGGTTCTGGAATCGGCAGTCCATCCTCGCGCAACCCTTCGATGTGAAATTCGATGCCTTCGCGGAGCAGTTGCTCCGTCTCTGCGAAGGTCGCACCCGCCACGCCCAGTCCGGGCAGGTCTGGAGCATAGGCGCTCCATCCGTTCGATGTTTGCTCGAAGACTGCCGCGTATTCTTTCATTTCAGTCCCGCCTGTTTGAGAATGTTATTGTAAGTTCCCTTGTCCATATCCTGTGATGAGTGACCAGCCACCGTGACTCGCCCCAGCTTGACAGGGTGCTTGAACTGGCGATGGCTGCCCTTCTGTGCAACCTGAAACCAGCCATCTTCCTCGATCAGCTTCAGCACGTCGCGTACTTTCATGCAAACAGCTCAATCCTAAGCTGTGATTATAGCGCCAATAGTCTTTGAAATTCTGGAGGTCTTTCCCGACGTAGAACGGCCCGGAATCCTCGGGACTCCGGGCCTGATTGCTGAGTCGCTGTTTTGCTGTCTTGCTCTTACGCTCCAGCCTTCTCCGCCGCCAGGGCCAACTTGGCCTGTTCCACCAGCTCGGTGAAGCCTTTGGGGTCCTTTACGGCGATATCGGCCAGAATCTTGCGGTCCAGCTCCACGCCGGCCTTCTTCAGGCCGTTGATGAGCTGCGAATAGCTGAAGTGGTTCAGCTTGGCCGCCGCCGCGATGCGCACAATCCACAGCGAGCGGAATTGGCGCTTCTTCTGCTTGCGTCCGGTGTAGGCAAACTTCAGGCCGCGCTCTACGGCCTCCTGGGCTGCCTGATAGAGCTTGGACTTCGTAAGGAAGTATCCACTCGCCCTTTTCAGAATCTTTTTGCGGCGGTCTGTCCGCTTGGTACTGCGTTTTACGCGGGGCATATCGGTTTCTCCATTTTGCGTTCGGTTGTGCGGCTGGAGGCAGGAGGCCTTCGCCCTTTGCGGGCAGGCTGTAAACCTCTTCACTCGCTTTAATCAAGCCTGATTTCTCGATTGATTTGGACTTAAACGCTTTCCACCAATCGGGGGCCCTTGCAACGCGTTCACTGGGCCCTGAAGCGCCTCTCCGTCAGGAGAAGGGCGCAGCAATCAGGCGTAAGGAATCATGCGCGCTACCTTCTTGTAGTCGCCATCGGAAACCAGCAGGGTCCGTCCCAGCTTGCGTTTCACCTTCGGCGATTTCGAAGTAAGGATGTGCCGCGTCTTCGTCTGGCCCCGCTTGATTTTGCCGGTGCCAGTCTTGCTGAAGCGCTTTTTCGCGCCCGTATGGGTCTTCAACTTGGGCATTCGTTTTCTCGTTTCGGAAGGGTGGGTTCACCCATAAACAATCACAAAGCAGGGATTCCCCTGCACTCTTGCGACTTCAACCAGTATAACGCAATCCGGCGCCGAAGGTACGAGCTGGCAGGTTTTAACCTCGACAATCAAAGGGCAAGATCAACAGGGCTTTGTTGATCCGGCCCACGAATAGTGTTATTGCCCTCCCACCCATTTCGCGATAAAGCCTGCGAAATGGATGGGGCACGGTGCTTTTATTGATGGGCCGGATCAATAGCCCCTGAGGGAATCAACGCCAACAGCTTACTTCGCCTTCGGCTTGGATGCGACTGGGGCTGGAGGCTCGGGCGGCTTGGGCTTGGGTGCTTCCTGCTTCTTGGCTGCCGCCAGAATGGCGTGCAGAATGGTGCCTTCCATGCGCGGCATGAACTCCACAATCGCCGCGTCGCCCACGTCCTGAATCAGCCGGTTGACGATGTTGTAGCCCAGATCGCGGTGAGCCATCTGCCGGCCACGGAAGCGCAGGCTGGCCTTGACCTTGTCGCCGTCGGCAAGAAAATGCAGCACCTTGTTCTTCTTGGTCTGGTAGTCGTGCTCGTCCACGGTCACGGAGAACTTGACCTCCTTGACCGTAATCACCTTCTGCTTCTTCTTGGCGGCCCGCTCGCTTTTTTCCTTCTCGTAGAGGAAGCGGCCGTAGTCCTGGATGCGGCAGACCGGCGGAACCGCGTTGGCCGAAACCTCCACCAGGTCGAGACCCCGTTCACGGGCAAGCTTCAGCGCCTCAAAGGGCGCCAGAATCCCCAGTTGCTCGCCGTTTTCGTCGATTACGCGGATTTCGCGCGCGCGTATCTTCTCGTTGATGCGAATAAAAGACTTTGCAGAACGTTTGTCGAGTGCGATGGTGCTCCTCCAAAAGTCGTTCAGGCCCGCCTCCGGCTGTTGCCGGAATCGCAGCGGGCATAGGAACGCAACCTGAGTATAGCATTGGCTCGGCTCATCTGAACAAAGGGTTTACAACAGTTTCTCTCAGAATCTGCACCAAAATTGAGCCTGCTTGAGACCGGGGTGGTCCATTCCGGGAATTCGGTTTGGAGATCCTCCAGCCCCGAAGAGAAAATTACCCACTAGAAAATAACTTCGACTTTGTGCTATTGTCTATATAGGTAGACAAATAGGAGGATAGGTACCATGCCGCTCAGCATCAAAGCCCCGGAAGCCGACAGGCTGGCACGCCAGCTTGCCGCCACCACAGGGGAGACCATTACTGTTGCCGTGATCGTCGCCATGCGCGAACGTTTGGAGCGCGTGGAGCGGAAGCGGCTGAACAAGTCCGCGCTATTGGACGAAATTCGGGCCATCAGTCACCACTGCGCTTCCTTGCCGGTCCTTGACACGCGCACTGAAGATGAAATCATGGGTTGGGACGAGAACGGGCTTCCCTCATGATTATTGATTCGTCCACTGGCTTGGCGTTATTGCATTGATAGGTAGAAAAACAGGAGGATAGGTACCATGGCTATTAGCATCAAAGCCCGCGAGCCCGATGACCTGGCTCGGAGACTCGCCGCAACTACGGGCGAATCTCTTACCGTAGCGATCACGATTGCATTGCGCGAGCGACTGGTTCGTGAAGAACGAAAGCGTCACAATAACAAATCTATGGCTGCGGAATTAATGGAAATTGGACGGCATTGCTCTTCTCTTCCCGTGCTTGATCCCAGAACGAGCGATGAGATTCTCGGTTATGACGAAAATGGGCTTCCATCATGATTGTCGATACGTCCGCCGTTCTCGCAATTCTGTTTACTGAACCGGAAGCCCAGCGGATTGCCGACGCAATCGAAGACTGCCCGGTCTGTCGATTCCCGGCAAGCTGCTATCTTGAAGCGACGATAACTCTGTTAGGCCGCCATGGCGAGGAAGGATTGCGCGATCTCGACCTGTTTATGGGTCAGAGCCGGATGGAGATTGCCTCTTTTACCGAAACCCAGGCACGTCTGGCCCGCGAGGCCTTCAAGCGCTACGGCAAGGGCCGTCATCCCGCAAAGCTCAACTTCGGAGACTGCATGGCCTACGCTCTGGCCAAAGACACAGGCGAAGAATTGCTCTTCAAGGGAACCGATTTTGCTCAGACGGATATTGCGGTCGCGGCGTACTGAGCCTGCACGGCGTCAGTCATCGCCGCCTCCAGCGTCCCTTCGGCGTTCAGCCCGGTCACCCGCACACGCACCAGCCGGTTGGCCTCCAGCCGGCCCTCCAGCTCCACCGGCAAAAAGTTCTCCGTCAGCGCCGCGCTCCGGCCACGCGCTTCCAACTCGCCCGTCGTGTGCAGCGTGATAGCCTCCAGCTCCCGCCCCACAAAGCACCCGCGGTGAGTATTACTTTTTTCGACTGCCAGGGCGCGCAGGGCAGCCATCCGCTTAGCGACCGCCTCAGCCGGAACCGGTCTCGCGACGTGCAGTTCCCACCCCGGCGTGGCTGGCCGCGGCGAAAACGGAAACAGGTGCAAGTAGCCGAAGGGCAGCGCCCGCACCAACGCCATGGTCTCCTCGAACTCAGCTTCACTCTCGCCGGGAAAGCCCACCATCACGTCCGCGCCCAGGGTGAGCTCCGCTCCTCCAGCCTGGACTAAAGCCTTCACCTTCTCTATGTAGTGCCACGGCCGATACCGCCGGTGCATCCGCCGCAGCACCGCGTCCGAGCCCGACTGCAAGGGCAGGTGCGCATGACGCGCCAGCCGTGTCCCGCCGAACTCCGCCATCAACCCGATCAGCTCAGCGTCCCAATCCATCGGCTCAATCGAGCTAAGCCGCAGCCGGTTGAGCGACGTCCTCGTAAAAATCTCCCGCACCAACACGGCCAGCGTCTGTCTGCCTGTGCATTCGAGGTCTCTGCCCCATCGCCCTAAATTGATTCCCGATAACACCAGTTCATTCCCGCCAGCGGCCACAAATCCCTCCACCTGGCGGAGAACGCTTGCAGCGGGCAGACTTTTGGATGGGCCCCTGGTTTGAGGAATGACGCAAAAGGTGCAGCGATTTCCGCAACCCTCCTGAATTTTGAGGTTGGGCCGGGTCTGCACTCCGGGCACAACTTGCGCCTCTTCAAGAAACGAGTGGGCAAACCGGTCGTCCGCCCAAATGGGAGCCTGAGCAGGACTTGAAAGCAGAGACTCCAGGTTGACCAGCTTTCCCTCGGCGGCTAAAGCCGCGTCTGTTTCGGGCGCTCCTGCGGCACGGCTAAAGCCGTGCCCTTTCAAAGTCTCATCCGTCCGCCCCTGGACCAGCCCCAAAATAATCTCCGGGGCGAGCGCCTTGTGGCTGTTGCCCACCACGGCGGCCACGCCATCAAGGGCCGCCAATTCTTCCGGCGCGCGCTGCGCATAGCAGCCGGTCACCACGATCCGCGCAGCAGGGTTCAGCCGGTGCGTGCGGCGGATGAAGGCCCGCGCCGCCCGGTCGGCCTCTGCTGTCACGCTGCATGTGTTCACCACCACCACTTCAGCCGCGGAGGGCTCGCCCTCGTACAGCCCCGCGGCGCGCAACCGATCGCTGACCGCCTCGCCGTCCGCGCGGGCGGCCCGGCAACCGAAATTCTCGACGGAATAACTCAGCATCTCCCCAGTTTAGTTGTTTCAGGGCGCGGAGCCCAGTCGCGGGTTTATGATGACAGGAAAAGATGAATGGAGAGTTATGCCTCGACTTGCGAAATGGATTTGCACTCTGGCGCACCCCAACCTGACTGCGGCAATTGCGCTACTTTTACTGCTGGGAGTGGTTGCAGGGATGCCGGCCGCCGCACAGGCTCAGCCGCGGGTACTTGTCTACACCCGCAACTACACCAGCGACGGCAAGGGGTACGTGCACGACAACATTGCGGACAGCGTGGCAGCCATCAAGAAAATGGGCGCGGAAAAAGGGTTTGCGGTAGATGTCTCGGACAACCCGACAACGTTCACTGAGGCCAACCTGAAGCAGTACGCCGCCCTGATCTTTTCAAACAGCAACAATGAGGCGTTTTCAAGCGATGCGCAGCGCAGCGCCTTCAAGCACTACATCCAGGCCGGCGGAGGCTTTGTCGGAATCCATTCCGCCTCTGGTTCAGAGCGCGATTGGCCCTACTTCCAGTCGGTGCTGGGCGGCAAGTTTGTGGTTCACCCCAGGATGCAGCAGTTTACCGTGCAGGTGGCCGACCCGGCCTTTCCCGCGGTCAAAGGTCTTCCGGCGCAGTTTACCTGGACGGATGAATGCTATTTCATCGACCATCTGAACCCCGATATTCATCCGGTTCTGGTAACCGATCGCACCAAGCTGACCGGGCTTGACGCAATCAAGATCGACGTTGCGGCCTTCCCCAATCCTCTGCCGCTGGCGTGGTATCACCAATTCGATGGCGGGCGGGAGTTTTACCTGGCGCTGGGGCACAACAAGGAGGATTATGCGAATCCAATCCTCTACGGAATCATCGAGAACGGCATCCTATGGGCCATGGGTGCGACAAAGTGATTCGATATACTAGGTAAAGACCCTTCCATCCCAGGACTGCAACTTAAACCATGGAAATATCTACAACTGCCATCGATTCAAATTCACCATCGGTTGCCGCCATTGGCTCGACCCGCCATATCATCAGCTTTGTCTACTTCACCTTTGTGGTCTATCTTTCCATAGGGCTGCCACTCGCCGTTTTGCCGCCTTATGTCCACTACCGCATGGGTTATAGCGCGGCTCTGGCAGGCCTGGTCATCAGCATCCAGTACATCGCCACGCTGGCCAGCCGCCCCTGGGCAGGACGCATCAGTGACCGCGCCGGCGCCAAGGTCTCCGTAATCTGGGGCATGGGCGCCTGCTCGTTGAGCGGAGCCGTGCTGATAGCCGCCGCCGCCCTGCACTCCATCCCTTGGCTCAGCCTCTCCATTCTGCTGCTCAGCCGCCTGGTGCTGGGCGTTGGCGAGAGCCTCGGCTCGACCGGCTCGACCTTGTGGGGCATCACCAGCGCCGGCTCCGCCAGCACCGCCAAAGTCATCTCCTTCAACGGCATCAGCACCTATGGCGCCATGGCGCTGGGAGCTCCGCTGGGCGTAGTTCTTGAGTCGCTCTGGGGAAATCCGCAATTGGGCCTGGCTTCTATCGGATTGCTGACCCTGCTTATTGGCGCCTTCAGCTTCGCCCTGGCCACCCGCAAGAGCCCGGTTCCCGTTACGCACGGCGAGCGTCTTCCCTTCCGCGACGTGATGTTCCGCGTGGCCCCGCATGGCTTTGGCTTGGCGCTGGGCGGCGTGGGCTACAGCGTGCTGGCCACCTTCGTTACCCTCTTCTACGCCAGCCGGAATTGGACGGGAGCCGCCCTCTGCCTCACGTCTTTTGGATTGGCGTTTATTTTGGCGCGACTCCTCTTTATCCAGACCATCAATCGCTTTGGCGGTTACCCGGTGGCCATCACCTGCCTCGCGGTCGAATCCCTGGGGATGCTTCTGCTGTGGCGCTCCACCTCGCCGTTCATGGCTTTCTGCGCCGCGGCGCTGACCGGTTTTGGCTTTTCGCTGGTCTTTCCCGCGCTGGGGGTTGAAGCCGTCAAGCGCGTCTCGATCAACAATCGCGGCTCCGCGCTGGGCGTCTACACCGCCTTCTCCGACGTTTCCTTCTTCCTGACCGGCCCGGTGGCCGGCGCGGTCATCGGCCTTTACGGCTACTCCAGCGTCTTCTTCTTCGGGCTGGTGTGCCTGCTCATTGCACTGGGTATCGCCATCGTCCTGCGGCAAGTACAGGGTGAATAGAACAGGGAATAATGTTGCGATGCGTTTTCCCTGTTGCAATTGCACATTTTCATAGGCAAAGGAGAGATTGCGCTATACTTGTATAGCAGGTTGTTGGAGGTTCACAATGCTCGCAATTCGGTTGCCCGCAGAGATTGAAAAGCGCCTGGACGCTCTAGCCAAGCTGACTGGCCGCACCAAGTCCTTCTATGCCCGCGAGGCCATTCTCGAACACCTGGATGACTTGGAAGACATTTATATCGCCGAGAAGGAGTTGGCCGACATTCACGCAGGCCGAGACAAGATGGTTTCCCTTGAGGATTTGATGAAGCGCTATGGAATGGTCGATTAAGTTTCGCCCCAATGCCGAGCGTCAATTGGAACGGCTCGATCCGCAAATTGCGCGCAGAATCCTCCGTTTTCTACACGAGCGCGTTGCCCTGCTCGACAATCCGCGCAGCATCGGCGATGCGCTCAAGGGTACGGAATTCGGCGACCTGTGGAAATATCGTGTCGGCGACTACCGGATCATTGCCAGCATCGAAGACAAGCTGGTTCGCATTCTGGTGGTGCGCATGGGCAACCGGCGGGGAGTTTACCGCTAGGCTATTGCGGTCCATCCGCAAACGCACAACGGCCACCTTTTAGGGTGGCCGTTGTGCGTTTTGCTTGGGAAAAGCGCCTTACTGTTCGCTCTTTTCGCTCTTCTCGCTCTTGCGCAGGTTGATGAGGTCTCCCAGGGTGGTGGTGGAGCTGGAGACGGGAGCCTTGTGGCTCTCCTTCTTGTAGCTCTCCACCTGGGAGCGGCTGGCTTCGTGGCCCGCTGCGCGCAGGCTCAGGCCCACCTTCTTCTCTTCCACGTTGATCTTGATGATCCGGAACTCGTGCTCCAGACCGGTTTCCAGCTTGGAAGCTGCGTCTTCGCCGGCCTCGGAGATGTGGC
>PMGP01000210.1:0-135 GCA_003156235.1 Acidobacteriaceae bacterium | reverse complement strand
CCTTTTCGCCCTTCTTCACGATTTCAGAGGGGTGCTTGACGCGCTTGGTCCAGCTCAGGTTGCTCACATGCACCAGGCCGTCGATGCCGTCCTCGATCTCGATGAAGGCGCCGAAGTCGGTCAGGTTGCGCACCC
>PMGP01000186.1 GCA_003156235.1 Acidobacteriaceae bacterium | reverse complement strand
CGGTGAAGTTGGCCACGCAGCCACTCTCGAACTCGACGCGGACGTTGGCGATGTCCACTTTGGGCGAGAGAATCGGTAATCCAACAGCCCGCACCTCGCGCACCGGTGAGGCAGCAAAGGTGAGCACGATGTCCAGATCGTGAATCATCANNACCGCGGGGTTGAAGCGCTCCAGGTGGCCGGGCTGCAGGATGCGCTGGCCCTTGGCGGCTCTCGCAATCAGATCGTCGGCCTCGGCCAGCGACGCGGCCAAGGGTTTTTCTACGAGCAGGTCAAGGCCGGCATCGAGCAACTGTGAGGCTACCGCATGATGATGCACGGTGGGGACGGCGACGGTGGCTGCGTCGAGCTTCAGATCAGCGGCCAGCAGCTTGTCCACGGTGTCAAAAACGGGAATTGCGTATTTTGCCGCAGTTTCGTCGGCGCGGGCCGAGTCCGGCTCGACGGCGGCGACCAGGGCGACACCCAAGCCCGCAGTTTCGAGCTCGCGGTAGACGCGCAGGTGGTTTCTGCCAAAGGCTCCGGCCCCGGCAACGGCAACTCGCAAGGGGGCCTGGCTCATTGTTGCGGCATCCAGCCTTGCGGTGCGCGAATTTCCGGCTCTGGACCGCGGACTGCCTGATTCTGCTGCTTGTTGCCTGCCTGATTCGGCTCCGTCCCATGGTCTTCGACTGCCTTCAGGCAGCGGCTGTAGAGTTCCAGCAGTTGATTCACGTGCTCCTCGGGCTTGGGCCCGGCGGCTCCGCTGAAGCCGGTTGAAGGCGCGGCAGGACGGCCTACACCGGCCGTAACGGAGATGAACTTGAGCAGATCGAGGGCGATGTCTTCATTGCACCGAGCGCCGAAACTCATGTTGGGTTGAACATCCATGGTGAATATTCTCCATAGAGGATGCTAGCAGATGAAGGGTGTGCATCTCATCTGGCTCAAGAATCAACATAATCGGGATTGGTTTTCGCGATACCCTGAAGAGTATGCGGACGGCGTACATCGGGATGGGCGGGAACCTGGCCAGTTGGGCGGGCGCGCCGGAGGAGACTCTGGCGGCGGCTGCGCTACGGCTGGAATCGCTGGGACGGGTAGCGCGCCGGTCTTCGCTTTACTCAACTGCGCCGGTGGGGTTTGCCGCGCAGCCGCGGTTCGTGAACGCGGTGGTCGCTCTGGAAACTGATCTGGCTCCGCGCGAACTCCTCGATGGGTTGCTGGCCATCGAGCAGGAGTTTGGCCGTGACCGGGCGGCAGGCGTCGTGAACGGGCCGCGCACACTGGACCTGGACATTCTGCTGTTAGGAGAGCTGGAAATCAACGAGCCGGGGCTGGAGATTCCGCATCCTCGGCTGGCGGAGCGCGCGTTTGTGCTCGTGCCTCTCTGCGAGATTGCAGCGGAGATTATTGTGCCTGGTTGCGGGAAGACCGTGGAAGAATTGATTGATTCCCTAAAAAATGCAAAAGCAGGTCCTTCGACTTCGCTACTCTCCGCTCAGGATGACAGTGTTTTTGGCAGTTCGACTGATGCAGTGGCGCGAATTGAAAGCGATGCCTGGGACGCCCGGTAGAATCGTCTGGTGGGCCTTGCATTCAACGTACTGGCGACAACCGAAGCTGGCGGGCGGCGGGGGCGGATCTGTCTGCCTCATCGCACCGTGGAGACGCCGGTCTTCATGCCGGTGGGCACGCAAGGGACGGTGAAGGCTGTCTCGCAGGACGTGCTGGAATCGTTGGGCGCGGAGATCATTCTGGGCAACACATATCATCTTTATTTGCGGCCCGGCCACGAGGCCATCCAGCGCATGGGCGGGCTGCACCGCTTCATCAGTTGGCCGCGCGCGCTACTGACGGACTCGGGCGGCTTTCAGGTTTTCAGCCTGAGCCAGTTGCGCAAGGTCACGGACGATGGCGTCAGTTTCCGGTCGCACCTGGACGGCAGCAGCCATTTTTTTACTCCAGAACACTCGATGGACGTGCAAATCGCGCTGGGCGCGGACATCTGCATGGCCTTCGACGAGTGCACGGAATACCCTGCTGACCGCTCCCGTGCGATGGAAAGCCTGCGGCTGACGATGGCCTGGGCCGGGCGGTCTCTGGAGCACTTTAAAGCGCACCGCGACGAGGTGGTGTGGCGCGACGAATTTGGTGGTCGCACGCAAAGCCTCTTCGGCATTGTCCAGGGCGGAATGTTCCGCGACCTGCGCCGCGAGAGCGTGGAGCGCCTGGTGGAGATGGACTTTGACGGCTACGCCATCGGGGGCTTGAGCGTGGGCGAGCCGCGCGAGCTGACCATGGAGATGATTGCAGAGGTGCTGCCGCTGCTGCCCGCCGATAAGCCGCGCTACGTGATGGGCGTGGGCTACCCGGACGAGATTGAGCAGTATGCGCGCATGGGGGTGGACATGATGGACTGCGTGCTGCCTACCCGCGCCGCGCGCCACGGGCTGCTCTTCACCAGCGAGGGGCGGCTGAACATCAAAGGCAAACGCTACGCCGAGGATCAAGGCCCGCCGGACCCGGCTTGTGATTGCATGGTCTGCCGGCGCTACTCGCGGGCCTATCTGCGCCACCTGATGCAGGCTGGCGAAGCGCTCTCCGGCACGCTGAACACCATCCACAATCTGGCTTACTACCTGGGGATCATGGAGCGTGTGCGGAAAAGCCTTCATCCCGGAGGATGAAGGCTTTTGCCTAGCCGATGGCGCCGCCAAGCATTTGCTTCAGCGCCTGAACGTATTCGACGAATGCCTGGCGTCCGGCTTCGGTCATGCGGTAGAGGGTCTGCGGCTTGCGCTGGACAAATTTCTTTTCGACCGAGACGTAGCCGGCTTCTTCGAGTTTCAGCAGTTGCGCGCCCAGGTTGCCGTCGGTCGAGCCGGTCTTCGCGCGCAGCCAGGTAAACTCCGCCTCTTCCACGCCAACCAGCAGCGAGAGCAGGGCCAGGCGCAGCTTCCCGTGGATCACAGGATTCAGCTCCGGCAGCTCAGGCATGGGTCGCCCCCAGATTGCGTCTACGGGATTCACACATCATTGCGTAGATGCCGAAGACGATCTGGCAGAAGAAGATCGCTGCCAGGAATGCAATCCCTGTCTTGGCTTCGGAAGCAAAGCATGCAACCACGGCCGCTGCCCACCAGACCACCGCGCAGGCAAACTGCATCTTCCATTTAAGAATCAGGCTGGAGGTGGCATTGACCATGCCCAGCATCGCCCCGATGATCGCGACAAAGATGTGCAGGTCATACCTGCCGCTGATGGCGAGACACATCAGGACAATAAACATGGAGATGCCCATAGCGGTCCAGATCGAGCTCATGGCGCGGCCCAGCGTGGTTTCCGGGCGGCTGTGCTTTTGGCGGGATGCAAATACACCTGTCAGCGCGCTGGCAGCTACCATCGTCACCGGCCAGGCCAGCGAACGATAGAGTCCCCAGGCGGTCCAGGCGATGGCGACGTAGTAGGCCACGCCCCAAAGGACGAAGGTCCAGCCGTAGGTCTCGGTGCTGCGCCGGCCTTCGGCGATCATGGTTTCGATCAGGCTCAGCCTGTCTTTCAGTTCCAACTCTTCATTGCTTACTGTCATAGTGATTCTCCTGGAATGCCCTGATTAACCCCAGAGTGTTCCTCGATGAAGAGTACTCTATAATGCAGAGTATGGAATGTCAAGAACTATTTTCAAATATTTTTTAAAGGGTGGGATTTGGGGTTAAGCGGGGATAAGCCGGGAGGGCTGGAAATCCTGCTGGATGGGCATGGTTGACAGTTTTTGCCTGGCTGCGCAAAATTCGCTTAACTGATTGATTACGCGGTCGATGAGACCGTCCCAGTCGCCGGATACGCTCTGCCGGAGGAGCCTTGCGGTGGGGTACCACGGGGTGGTCTCCGTCTCCTGCATCCAGCGCCAATCGCTCAGATGGGGCAGCAGAACCCAGACCGGCTTGGCCATGGCGCCGGCGAGATGGGCGATGGCGGTGTCGGTGGTGATGATCAGGTCGAGCGTGTCGATGAGCGCCGCCGTCTCGGCCAGGTCGCGGTCGCGGCTGGAGCCGTCCAGGAGAACGACGTCTCCGGGCAGTGCGGCCATCTGCTCGGCGGCCGGCCCTTTCTGCAACGAAATCCAGGTGATGCCGGGAACGCGCAACAGGGGCAGCAGAGTGGTCAGCTTGACGGAGCGCAGGCGGTCGGCCTTGTAGCGGGGATTTCCCGCCCAGCAAAGGCCGACGCGGTACTGCGCACACGGCGAATCCTGCAGTCGCAAGTGCGGAAACTGAAGCCGCTTTTCGGTGGCCAACTCTGGGTCGGCAAAAAGGTAAGCGCCCGGCCAGGGAACCGTTTCGACCGTGGTTCCGAAGACGCCCGGAAGGCTCATGAGCGGACACTCCAGATCGAACTCAAGATCGGATTGGGGCGGTTTGGCGCCCAGTAGAGCCGTCTGCGCATGGCCATCGCGTACAGCGGCCAGCGAGGACATGAGCCGCTCGACCGGCGGCTGCACCTGCAGGATGACCTGCCCGCCGCGGGCCGCGACCATCGAGACGTAGCGGGAGAACTGGATGGTATCGCCCAGCCCCTGCTCGGCATGGAGAAGAATGCGGCGTCCGTCGAGGGCCTCGCCCTGCCAGCGGGGTTGGGAAAAGACCCTGGGTCTGCGATGAACTTCGCGGAAGCGCCAGCGGGACTCGTAGCCCGGCCAGCCCTGCCGCCAGTCGCCCAGCCGCAGTCGAGTCAGCGCCAGATTGTAGTGCGCGCCATGGCTGGCGGGATCGCGCTCGACGGCCAGCTCCTGCGCCCTCAAGGCCTCGTACATTCGCCCCAAGTCCAGCAGGGAGTTTCCGCGATTGGAGGCGGCGGCGTGGCTACCGAGAATCTCAGCCTGCTCGAAAACGCCTATCGCCTCCTCGAAGCGGCCTTCCTGGTGGAGCAGGATGCCGTGCATGTTGACAGCCTCGGAGTTGTCCGGCTCGCGGGCCAGAGCCCAGCGCAACCATTGCCATGCGCCTGCCAGGTCGCGCTCCGCGGAGCGAAACTGGCACCAGGCCACCAGGGTTTCTATCTGTTCCGGATTGAGGGCAAAGGCCTTGCGCAGATAGGCTTCGGCCTCGGCAGGCCGGCGGCGCTCCCGCTCCAGAATTGCCAGGTTGACCCAGCCGGAGATCAGGCCGGGGCGCAGTTCGACGGCCCGCAGCAGGGCGGCCTCGGCGTAGACCTCGCGCCCTTGTTCGCGCAGCAGGCAGCCCAGGTTGACCCAGGCGGCGGCAAAGTCCGGGCGCAGGGTGAGAGCGCGGCGGTAGCGAGCTTCGGCCTCCCCAGGCCTTCCCATGCGCGCCAGGACAAAGCCGACGGCAAACTCGGCCTCGGGCATCCGCGGGCAAATCGCCATCGCCAGCTGGTAGTGTTTCAGTGCTTCATCGTTGCGGCTCAGGCTGGCCATGGCATTGCCCAGGCCCATGTGTGCCGCGGCCAGAACGGGCTGGTGCCGGAGGGCGAGATCAAACTCACGGATTGCGTCCAGTGAGCGTCCTATAGCCAGCATCAGTTCGCCCAGGCCCATGCGAGCCAGCGCGTTCATTCCGTCCATGCTAGTGGCGTGGATGTAGGCGCGTTCGGCCTCATCGTTGCGACCGGCGGCTTTGAGCGCCTGTCCAAGGGCAACCCAGGAGGCGATCATGCGCGGCGCGGCGGCCACGGCGGCCCGGGCCATCTTGACCGCGGCCTCGGATTGGCCGCTGGCCAGCGCCACCAGGGTGATGCCTATCAGCGCCTGCGGGTGACAGGGGTTCTCCACCAACATGCGCTGGCAGCCGAGCGCAACCTCAGCCAGATGGCCGGTCAGTTGTTTGGGAAGATGTGCCTCGTTTGCCTGCATGGTCATGGGGGATTGGAAATTGCCCTCATCTGGACGCTAGGCTAGTTTCGGCAGCGCTGAACGAGAAAGCGCACTGAATGCGCGGTTTGATCTGTGAAATTTCCCATTATTCGGCGGGTTCGGATTCGGGATTGGAGCGAAGCGGGAGATCGTTGACAGCAAGTAGTATTGCATTCGTGCAAAATATACGATTGCGTCGTGGAATATATGCGATTCAATCGTATATTTTGCCGCACAATTTTCCAGAAAACTCTATATTCAGACGTCTGAATCGTTGCAATCAGCAAAGGGGAGTATTCAAACGCACCTCCCCTTCACTGATTGATTTTTCCGCGCCTCAGATTGGCAGCACCAGCAGCCCGGATTCCAGCAGTTTTTCCGTCAGCCGGTCCAGGGCCTGGGGAAACTTGTAGGAGATGGTGCGAATGCCCATCCCGATCAGCGAGGCTGCTTCCGCCTGGGTATATTCCTGGAGCACGATGCGGCTGAGCATCATGCGGTCGAGAGACCCAAGCTGGTCGAGGCATTTTTCCACGTCGAGGACGAAGATTACCGCGTCCTCGAAGGTGCGGACGGGACGGCTGGAACACCAGCCCCGGGCTATCGGATCGCCCAGGATGTTCGGCGCCCTGCCGACTTGCATGGATGCGTAGAGGTAACGGCGCAACATGCTCTCGGTATGCTTGCGATAGAAGCCCAGGCTGACCAGCGGCCCGGCGTCTGGCGCCTTTACGGCCGGCTTGGCGGATGGCGCCGCGGCCGGTCTTTGTCCCCACTTCCTCCGCTCTTCGTACCCTGCCCTCTGTGGACTACAGCCTTCCCAAATCGTCGGCAACTGAAGGGCGGCGCTCATTGCGCACCTCCGTTTGCTTCCGCCACGGCCCAGACGCTGACCAGCGTTTTACGCCCGGGACGTCCGCGGCGTTTACGGCTTTCCGGCGTTGGAAAGTCTTTCAGTTTGACTTCACATTCCTTGCAATAAACACTCCCTTGGGTCTGGGCGCGGTACCAAAGACAACCGCACCCTTCGCAAATTTTCAAATGCACGCGCAAATCCATGACCAATTCTCCATGTTCTCGTTTTCTCCCGACGGACTTGCTTTAAAGTCTTGTTTCCGCGGGTCAGAAAGAACCGGGTAAAGCTGTTCAGGGTTCTTGTGCCCTGATGGGGGATAGCCTCCGGAATTCTCTCGTTTTTTGTCATGCTCATGGCGCGCAGATTCTGGAATTTCGGTGGTTGGCCGTCCCTTGACGCCTCTGCAGCGCGCTTCAGGGTGTGGAAGTGAAAGCCGCAATCGAAAATCATTGCCCGGCAATTGTTCATTAACCGCTGAAGGGGCTACATATCGCCCGTCTCAGCCTTACGGTAATGAAACGTTTCTCACTAGATTCCCACAGCCAATACCGGATTAAGTAAAACAAATCTAGAGAAATAGTTCTTTTGCGTCAATCGACTCCAGCAGGTTTCCGCTTTCGCGCTTTTCAATCCCGCATAAAGCGCCGAAAATGAAGGCCAATCAGTCCTTCAGATTTTCCAGCAGAAAATGAAGGATGCCCCCCCATATTGCTGGTGGCGGATTATCCACAGATGAATTTTACTCAGATGCACGAGCGGCTCCGCCTGGAACTGCTGCGCCGGATACAGCGGGGGACGGTGAGTGTCTCGCTGCTGGCGCGCCAGACCGGGTTTGGGCAGTCGCATCTGTCGAATTTTCTGCATAATAGGCGGCAGCTCTCGCTGGAGGCGATGGACAGGATTCTGGCGGCGCAGCACATGACGGCTGGAGATTTGCTGCCGGCGACCTACCAGCAGGATGCCTTGCCGGCGGACGGGGAGAGCAGCTCGGTCCCGGTTGTCAGCCATGCGGTGGCCCTGTTTGAGCCGTACATCCGGCCCTCGGCGACGCAGGCCATGCTGCACCTGCCCGCCGGTCTCTTGCAGTCGATCCGGACGCGTGCTTCAAACCCGCGCCGCGCCTGGCAACGATTTGTGGCAGTGCGGATTCCGGCCGCCGATGCGCTGCCGATGGAGCCGCTGGTGCTGCCCGAGGCCCTCACGCTGATCGACCGGCACTACACCTCGCTGATGCCCTACCGGCCCAACCGGCCCAATCTGTACGCCGTGCGCTACGGCTCCCATCTGACACTGCGCTATGTGGACTTTGTGGCAAACCGGCTGGTGCTCAGGCCGCACAACATTGCGTTTCCGGTGGATCTGCTGGAGGTGGATTCCGGCGAAACGCCCAGCGAGTTGATTGCGGGACGCATTGCATTGATTCTGAACGAGCCGTGAGCAACTCAGGCCTCGTGCCTCGAATCCAGACTCTCAAAGCGCGTATAGCGCGAGTTGAAAAACATATGAACCGTGCCAGTGGGCCCGTTGCGCTGTTTTTCGATGATGATCTCTGATTTGGCTTTTTCGGCCTCGGTCAAAGACTCTTTATCTTTGCTGTAGTAGGCCTCGCGATGGATGAAGGCGACCACGTCGGCGTCCTGCTCAATGGAGCCGGACTCGCGCAGGTCGCTGAGCATGGGACGGTGGTCGTCCTTGCGCTGAACTCCGGCGCGAGAGAGCTGGGAAAGAGCCACGACCGGAACATTCAGTTCCTTGGCCAGGGCTTTGAGGCCGCGGGAGATGGCCGAGACTTCCTGGGTACGATTCTCGTAATTACGCTTGCCAGACGAGGGCACGGTGGCGGTCATCAGTTGCAGATAGTCCACCACAATCAGGTCGAGGCCACCGCGGATGTGTTTGAGCCGCCGGGCCTTGGCGCGCATTTCGGCCAGTGACAAAGCGGCCGTATCGTCGATGAACAGGCGCGTCTCGACCAGTTGGTTCAATGCGTCACGCAATTTGGTTTTATCTTCGTCTGGCAGGAAGCCGGTTTGCAGCCTGCGCTGGTCCACTCCCGCCTGACTGGCTAACATACGGCGCAACAGCGACTCCTTGCTCATTTCCAAGCTAAAAACGGCCACAATGGCCTTGCCTTTGACGGCCACATTCTCGGCGATGTTGATGGCCAGAGCAGTTTTTCCCATGGAAGGACGAGCAGCGATGATGATCAGCTCGCCTTTTTGCAGGCCGCTGGTCATGCTATCAAAATCACCAAACTCCGTTGCCAGGCCGGTGACCTCGCGGCTGTTCTTATATAAATTGTCGATTGTCCCGAAGGAGTGCTGAACGATCTCATCCAAGGACTGAAAGCCGCTGCTGAGGCCCTTTTCGCTGACTTCCATCAGTCGCGATTCGGCGGCGCCCAGAACATCCAGAGCCGCCTCGCCCTGGTTGGCGGCCTGCGCGATGGCGTTCGAGCAGATGAGCATGAGCTTGCGCAACATGCTCTTGTCCTTGACGATGCGGATGTACTCTTCGATGACCGGGCGGCGCGGCAAACCCTCGGTGAGTGAGGCCAGGTAGGCCACGCCGCCGATGGATTCAATCTCCTTGAGGCGGGACAGCTCGTTGGCCAGGGTGATGATGTCCACGGCCTTCTGGGAATTGATCAACTCCGTCATGCGCCGGAAGATGCGCTGGTGGGAGTCGAGGGAGAAGTCTTCGGCCTCGATCTTTTCGGCGGCCTCGGCGTGCGCGGCGTTGTCCAGCAGGATGGCGCCGAGGATGGTCTTCTCGGCGTCCACATTGGCGGGCAGCCCGGAGTCGAAAGCGAGATTGGGCAGCGTGGCCATACCAGTTGAGTCTAGGCCGAGAGCTGCCTGTGAAGAAGGCTGACTGCTTGCGGAAATCTGGAAAACAGCGGTGAAAATCGCTGCCCGATGCGGCTGAAATGCCTTATTCTCAATGCAAAGCAAGGAGATTAGCGATGGCTAATGGAACGATGAGCCCCGCCAAGTTGAAGAAGGTTCTGACGGCACTGGAGGGCAACTGGAAGGCCGAGATGGAGGGCTACCACACCTATCAGGCGATGGCCGACCGGGACACGGACCCGGTGCGTTCCCAGGTGCTGCGCCACCTGGCCGGCGCCGAGTGGGAGCACGCCGCGCTGTGGCACGGGCGCATCGTGGAGCTGGGCGGAGCTGAGCCGGTTTACCACGGCAAGCCCGGCGGCGAGGCCGATTCGCTGGCCAGCCGCGCCGGCGGAATCCGCATGGCCCTCAGGCGGCTGGAGATTGAGGAGAGCCGCGCAATTGCCAGCTACGGCGAGCAGCTCAAAGGCCTGGGGGACCCGGAGTCCATCGCCATTCTCGAACACGTCATCGAGGACGAGAGGGACCACTACAAGGAACTGGGGTCGCTCTTGCGCGGCCACTACCCGCAACCCGCCGGCGCGCACACAATTGACGCGCAGAAGATTCTCGATGAGATGCTGGCCAAGCGCGCCCAGGGCCGCAAGCAGCCCGGCAGTTGGATCGGCGACGCCATCTATGGCGTCAACGACGGCCTCGGCGNNGGATTGGCGACGCCATTTACGGTGTGAACGACGGCCTGGGAGCCATCTTCGGCATCGTCAGCGGCGTGGCCGGAGCCACGGCTGGCAATCCCGCTAACCAGCATACGTATGTATTGCTGGCTGGCCTCTCCGGCATGATCGCCTCTGCTCTTTCCATGGGCTCGGGCGCGTATCTCGCCGCCAAGAGCGAGCGCGAAATCTATATGGCCGAGATCGCCCGCGAGCGCGAGGCCATCCAAATGAACGGCCCCGAGGCCCGAGAGCTGCTCTCGCTCTACTACCAGGTGAAGGGCCTGCCCGAAGAGGATTCCCAGCACATGGTGGAACATATCGCCAACGATCCGGAGCAACTGCTCCGCGCTCTGGCCTCGGAGCGGCTGGGCACCAGCGAAGAGGCGCTGGCCAATCCCTGGGTCTCAGCCGGCTCGGGCGCGCTCTCGACCGCCGTCGGCGCATTCATCCCCGTCATTCCCTTCTTCTTCCTGAACGGAATGACCGCGGTGATTGCCGCCGCCGTGGTCTCGCTGGCTGCGCATTTTGCTGTCGGCGCGGCCAAGTCGCTCATCACCGTCCGCAGTTGGTGGTCCTCCGGCTTCGAGATGACCGCCGTCGGCGCTCTGGAAGGCGCGGTCACCTACGGCATCGGCGTTTTGCTGGGCAGCGTGGGCGGATTGTAGGCAACTTTTTCCATAGTCACTCATGTCCGCTAACTCGCTAACTTGCTCGTCACCGCGAAGCGGTGGCTAACCTGCTGCCTTTATCAAAACAATGCGCCCCAATCACCAAGAGGCCGAACCGATAAAATGGATTTGACTTTCGCTTCCGGGAGAACTTCGTGCTGAAAAAGAATCTTTGCCTGCTTGCTCTTGCTATTACCCTGCTGCCGTGCGTTGCTGTCAAAGGACAAACCGCTGCCGACATCGTCGTTGAGCGCAATGTTGCGATGCAGACGCGCGACGGCGTGACGCTCCGCGCGGACATTTACCGTCCCGCTGCGGAAGGCAACTATCCGGTCTTGCTCACGCGCACACCTTACAACAAGGACAATACCGCCGTCTTTGCACGCAAGGCAGTTGCGCGCGGCTACATGGTGGTGGCGCAGGATGTTCGCGGACGGTTTGCCTCCGAGGGCGAGTGGTACCCCTTCAAGCATGAGATAGAAGACGGCTACGATGCCGTCGAGTGGGCGGCCGCTCTGCCCCGCTCCAACGGCAAGGTGGGAATGTTCAGCGGCTCCTATGTGGGCGCGACGCAGATGCTGGCCGCCATCAGCCATCCGCCTCATCTGGCGGGAATCTGCCCGGTTGTAACTGCCAGTAACTACCACGAAAACTGGACTTATCAGGGCGGCGCGTTCGAGCAGTGGTTCAATGAGTCATGGACTGCGTCGCTGGCGCAGGACACCTTCTATCGGCAGATAGAGGAAGCAAAGAATGCGCTGGTTGGCAGCACGGTTCTGCCGCTGAGCCAATTTCCAATCTTCAACGTCAAGCTTGCTCCTGATGGCGCGGGACTAACTCACACTCTGGCTCCTTACTTTCAGGATTGGCTCGATCATCCCACTTACGACAGTTACTGGAAGCAATGGTCGATTGAGGAGAACTACGACAAGATTCAAGTTCCCGCGCTGACCATTACGGCCTGGTACGACATTTTTCAGGGAGGCTCGCTGCGCAATTACATGGGGTTGAAGGCCCACGCCGGAACAGAGGCAGCTCGCAACGGCCAGCAACTTGTGGTTGCTATCGGCGGCCACTCCGGCTGGGGCCGCACCATCGGCGCGGTCGACTTCGGCCCAGACGCTCCCTTTGACGAGAACGAAATTACTCTCGATTGGTACGACTATCTCTTCCTCGGAAAGCAGAATCAATTCGCCAACGGCAAGCCAGTCAAGATTTTCGTGATGGGCGAGAACAAGTGGCGCGACGAAGATGCGTGGCCGCCGGCGCGGGCAATATCGCTAAAGTACTACCTCGCGTCTGATGGTCATGCCAACTCGGCCGCTGGCGACGGACATTTCGGTTCCGTCGCCCCTCCCAGCAGACTCCCTGCATCCGACAGCTTCGTCTACGACCCCGCCAATCCCGTTCCCACCGTCGGCGGCCCGCTATGCTGCGACGCCGTTCATCTTGCTCCCGGCCCCCGCGACCAGAAAGATGTGGAAAGCCGTTCCGATGTGCTAGTTTACTCAACGCCGCCTTTGGAGATCGACACGGAAGTTACTGGCCTTGTAACTCTTGACTTATACGCAATCTCTTCGGCCGTTGATACAGACTTTACCGCCAAGTTAGTCGATGTCTCGCCCAACGGATTTGCGCAGAATCTTACTGAAGGAATTCTCCGCGCAAGTTATAGCGAATCAACTTCAGAGGCCAAGCCCATCGTTCCCGGCAAAGTCTACGAGTACAAGATTGACCTATGGTCCACGAGCAATGTCTTTTTGAAGGGCCACCTAATTCGTTTGGAGATAAGCAGCAGCAACTTTCCGCGCTTCGACCGCAATCTGAATACCGGCAAACCGGCGAGCACAAGCGCTGTTTTTGTGAAGGCGACTAACACCATCCTGCACGACGCCGCGCATCCCAGTGCGCTGATTTTGCCTGTGGTGCCGAGGTAAAGCTAACAGCTAACAGCTAACAGCTCTTTTGCCGCTTTTCGTCCCAGGCGGATGCAGTCGGGGATGCCGATGCCGTCGTAGGCGTTGCCGGCTAACTTCAATCCAGGTAGTGCGGCGACGTTGGTGTTGATGCGCTTCATGCGCTCCTGATGGCCGACGGCGTACTGAGCCATTGCCCGTGGCCAGCGCGAGACCTGGGCGTACTCCGGCTGGGCAGATTGCGGCAAAATCTGTTCGCCGAGAATCTCGCTCAGTTCGCGGCGCACAGTGGCCAGCAGATCGGCGTCTGGCGCGGCCATCAGAGCCTCGTTTTTCATCCCGCCCATAAATGCGCGCAGCACCACCTTGCCCGGCGGCGTACGCCCCAGGAACTTGCGGTGGACAAAGGTGCAGGCCAGCATGGAGCGGCCTTCCACCACCGGAACCAGGAAGCCGAAGCCGTCCGGCAAGCGGCCCAGTTGAGATTCGTTGTAGATCAGATTGATGGTGATCGACGAGGAGTAAGGAATGCCTCGCAACTCTTCGGCCAACTGCGGATCAATCCGGCCCAGCAGCTCGCCGGCTGCCCACGCGGGCGAAGCCAGGATGACCGCGTCGTAGACCTCGCTCGTGACGCCGGCAACAACCTTCCAGCCGTCCGCCGTTTTTTCCAGGCCGGTGACCGGCGTGGAGAGGCGCACCGAGGCCGGATCAAGCCGCGCGGCCAGGGCGTCGACCAACTGGTTCATGCCGCCGCGCAGTGCTGTGAAAATCGAACGCTGTGCAGGCCGGGAGTTGCCTTGCGCGTTGCCGTTGACCGCTTCGATCCTCTTTGCAGCGTCCTTCATCCTGGCGCGCATCTTGCGGTGCGCGGCCAACATGCCGCGGGTGAGCGAGCCGTATTCTTCTTCCATCTCCACCAGGCGCGGCAGCACGGTGCGGGCGC
>PMGP01000071.1 GCA_003156235.1 Acidobacteriaceae bacterium | reverse complement strand
CGCCGCTTTGGCCGGAAGAGGATAGCAAAGCACCAAAAAGCTGACGTGAGCAGAGTGCCAACGCCAGCTTTTTCGTATGGCGAAGCCGATGGTTACTTCGCTGCAGCAGCCTTCTTTGCCGCCCAGCGCTTCTTGACAGCCTCGACGATCCGCTTCCGCCCTTCAGGCGAGAGGTTCCTCTTCTTCTTGGCGGGCTTCGGGGCGACGGGTGCCGCCGCCACTATCTTCTTGAGCCTGCCTGCCGTCTTCTTCGCCGCCGGTGCCGCGCCGCCACTCAGCAGGGCACGTGCCTGCTGCAACTGGGCAATATCGTGATCGATACTTGCCAGGATGTCTGAAATTGCCATGTACTATTCTCCCTGATTGATCCAAGCAACTTGTTGAACCTCTGCGAGGATAACTCACAACGCAGCACAGTGTCAGCTACCTGCCTTCACAGACAATACCCGATTGATGGTTATTTTACAAACATGTGGCTGCTATTTCTGAAGCTCTTCGCCGGATTGCTCCTCCGCCAGCGTGATCTCCTCTTGGCTGTCTACCATGGCTGATTACCATGACGCATTCGCTTGGTCTTCTGGGAGGTAAAATTCCGCGATGCTGTCAGCTTTGTTCGATTTCCAAACATTATTGGCTCTGCGCGAGAATCTGGGAAAGTGCGCGTTTTGCGCGGCTTCCTGAAAAGCGACGAATTCGGTTCTCGTGGCGGCCAGCCGTTGGGCTTTCAGCAGCAGGTAGTTGAGGTTGTGGTAGTCGCGCCCACGGCGCAGTAATGCTTTGATATTGCCATTGACCGCCTCCGCTTCACTGGCCGGTTACATCTTCACACCAACCGGCTGGAACTATAAACCTTCATCCCCAATGAGATGGGGGATTTTTCGACCGGCGGAATGCGGAAATCTCTACCGGCGTCGACATATTTATCTGTAAAGTGGTCTAGGTTGACCAACTTCCGGTCAATAAAAGGAACACATTTGTTAATCATGCAGTCGAATCTTGGTCAGGGAGACCTTCGGCAGGAAAGCTTGAGCTTAAAAGCCTCGCTTTCTGCGTGTAGACCGGACCATAAGATGGCGGGTATCCTCGACGAGGGACAAATTATGAGCACCACTTGGGCAACAGAGATGAAGACCACCTCCATCGGAGAGCCAGCGCGGCTGGTGCCGACACTCACTGGCGCAATTCTTGGTTGTGGTGGTTGGGTGCTGAGTCGCAGTTGCAACGACATCGGCAAGGTGACCATGCTTGTTTGAATTTGAGCGGCAAGCCTGCGTGGAGATTTACAGCCCTGCTGGCCGCCGCCGGGGTGGAACTGAGCCGGGGCGACCACATCTGGTTTACCGAACTTTGCCAGTGCACTCGCGACAATCGACAGGATTGCGACACGGAGATCGCCAGCGTCGAGTTGGAGATTCAAACCCTTCCTGCGAAAACGGTGAGCGTTTCACAAGCCTCACGGGCGATGTAAAGCGAAGTTCAAAGCCTGGAATCAGGCAAGCATCGGCGAATTAGGATGCTGGCGAAAGGGGAACCTTTCCGCTCAGCATTCGTGGCCATCGAGAGTACGTCATTGCGGGCATCCTCGGCGACCCCCAGTTTCTCTGCTGCCTTCATAAAATGGTCATACGCATCAAGGACATCATTTCCAATCAGGTCGTAACCGTAGCCGTCGAGCATTCGTTGGAGCGCCCTGCGTCCGACCTGCAGGCAGAATCTGGCATCTTTTTCGAGCAAGTCACGGGATGCGCGGCTGAGAGTACGTGGGTCGGTCGATCCCGTCTGCGCGAATTGCAGCGCCAGATCGAGGAAATCCGCATCCTTGGCGGCGGCAAACCAGCGGCCTGGATCGCCGCTTGATTCGGCCAAATCCAACAGAATCCGCTTCGGGTCGCGGGTGGGATATTTCCGGGCAATCATGCGGAAGGTCGCCAAGCCCGTCGAGGACACGTTGGCTGTCAAGGCATACTTCTCGTACGCCTCGGTTTCTCGACCGGCATCGAGCAGAATCCTCTCACAGGCGGCGTCGATAGCGCCGTCCGGTTGATTCAGCCCTCGCGATGCTTCGGCATATGCCAGAGCTTCTTCGACCCGGCCTTGCGCAAGCAATGCCTGTACTCCAAACTTACGGTCAAACCAGAATGGATAGCGCTGCAAGGCCAGCACATCGAGGAGTTCCTCGTGACGTCCCGCCGCCAGCAGACTCGACAAGCACATGCCGGTCTCTCGCACAGAGTTTCCTGGCCGTGGGTCGGTCAAGTCGGCCTTCAGTTGGGGAAGGAATTCATCCGCCCAATGCGAGGCCACCTCGACTGAGCCACACAACTCGCCCCAACGCTCCTGCACCAACCACAGGTAATCGACGCCATCCTCCAGAATGGCTTGATATAGCCGATCAAGCCACTCGTCCCGCGTCTTGCGGTCTGCGGGGGCTTCGACTACGATGGGCAGCAACTCAGCCAGAGTCCAGCCGACCGACCCGCCAAGAGCCCCAGAGGAAGAATCTACCTGTTCCAGTGCAGGCCAAATCTTCTCCATCAAGATGACCGCCCCGTTGGCTGCCGTGACAGGGTCAGCTTTGGCAAATTTCTTGATCTCCGCCACCGCTTCCTTCAAGCGCTGACAGGCCAGCCGAGAACCCTTCCATCCGAAGGCTTGGTAACGAAACCGCGCTCTGAATGTCCACTTGTGTGTTGGCGTGCGAGTCTTCACAAGGTGATTGTGGCACACAGTGCGGCAAAGCCGGAAGATCGGCTTGAAGGCTCTCCTCGGACTGATGGTAACCCGATGTGCGTTCAGAAGCAGGAGACGCCCTGCAGGTGGTTTATATGCCCCGCAACACTAGTTTCTCCGGTGCGGCCAATGCCAGTTTCATCCCGCGACCCTGGAACCGGTCTGAGGGGCTCTGGGTGACTTCGTTCCGGGGCCGGAAGCAGTAGGCTGGAACCGCCCGGAACAGCTTCCAGTTGATGCGGGGAGGGGCTCATTTTGGAGAATTATTCCGATATTTTGGCATCTGACGACAACTTCGCCGACTGATGGAGCTATTCTTGGAAGTTGGAATGGAATCCCTCAAGCGCATTCCGTCGCCGCTTCATTGGTTTGGAGCCAAGTCTCGACTTGCTTCGCAGATTGTGGAGCATTTCCCGCCTCACCGCTGCTACTGCGAACCATTCGGCGGCTCAGCCGCTGTGTTGCTTGCGAAGTCCTCATCGGCGTTGGAAGTCTACAATGACATCAACGAAGAGGTTACAGACTTTTTCCGCGTGATGCGAGACCCTCGTTTGTTTAGGAAGCTGCATCAGGCTCTGAATCTGACGCCCTGTTCGAGGGCGGAGTTCATGTCGGCAAAGGAGAAGACCGCTGACCCGGTGGAGAATGCGCGGCGATTCATGCTGCGGTCGCGGTGCTTCCCGTCTTTTGCCCTTTACAGGGCTGGCGGTTCGACTGGTTCAACTCTTCGCCCGGATGAAAATGTGATGCGAAGCGGCACGAGGCGAAGCCGTGGCAAGGCGGGCCGCGCCCTCGTCGGCCAGTCCTTCTTCCTTCCTCTGTGAACCAAAAGACAGGGCAGGGAATCCAAACGGTGGTTTTGATTTGTGCAAACCGGTTTTGAGACCTGGGCAGGCGTCTCATATCCTACCTTTTATGCTACAAATGTCCTAGTTATACAGGGAGAGCAATGACCGATATGTGTTTGCCTATGCCAACCGCCGAAGAGGGGCGAGTCGCTTTCGGAAACGATTTCAATCCCGACAACACGCTCAATGGGGCAATCGCGCTGGC
>PMGP01000459.1:9784-20045 GCA_003156235.1 Acidobacteriaceae bacterium | reverse complement strand
GCGGCATCATCCGCCAGCATCAATTTCAAAAAGTCGAGATGGTCAAGTTCACCCGCCCCGAAGATTCGGACGCCGAGCACGAAAAATTAACCCACGACGCAGAGGAGATTCTGGAGACGCTCAAGCTCCCCTATCGCCGCGTCCTGCTCTCGACCGGCGACACCGGCTTCTCATCGGCCAAGACCTATGACCTGGAAGTCTGGCTTCCCGGTCAGCAGCTCTACCGCGAAATCTCCTCCTGCTCCAACTTCGAGGCCTTCCAGGCGCGGCGGGCCAACATTCGCTATCGGCCGGGCGGCCCCAAGGGCAAGCCCGAGTTTGTCCACACATTGAATGGCAGCGGGCTGGCCGTGGGACGCACCTGGCTGGCCATCGTCGAAAACTATCAGCAGGCCGATGGCTCGGTCCTGGTTCCTGAAATACTACGGCCCTACATGGGCGGCTTGGAGCGGATCACGCGGCTTTGATTCGGCCTGATTTGTTTGGCGTCAAAGGCAGCGAGTCAGCCCCCGCTGCGCGGGGTTAGCAAGTTAGCGGAAACGCTTTTTGTTTCCTGGAGAGGCTTTAAGGACAACATGAAGAAGCTACTGAAGAGCTATTTCTATTGGACCTATCCGCGCGGCTGTTTTCACTACGACATCATGGTGACGCTGATTCTGTTGTTCATCTTCGTCACCCCGCAATTTTGGAACTTCGGCGACAGGCCATCTCCCTCCGGCGGACCGCTTCATCCCATTCAGGTCATCGGCACCGGCGGGCGTGGTTTTATCGTCACGGTGCAGGCTGCGGATGTGGACCTCGACCTTAAGACCACCGCCTCCAACATGGCCATAAAAAAGGCTCTGCGCAAGGCCATCGAGCCGGTCACTGGCGACGCCGTTGCCGTGGAGTATTGGGAAACCAAGCAGGATGCTCAAGGCAATTGGACCTGGAAGGTTTGGGCGAGACGGTAAGAACAGCTGCTAGCTTTTAGCTGCTAGCTTTTACTTCTAGCTTCTAGCTATTAGCTTCTAGCTTTTAGCTTTTATTGATGGCTGCATAAGTAATGTCCTGATGGGCGCGCCGGAGGCGCAGTGTTTGTTAGCCCCGTGCTTTAGCGCGGGGAAAGCGGATTCCACAGATTCACTCCGGAGTCCCGTAGGGACGGCGCAAAGACATTTCTTTTGCAGGGGTCAATAGCTTCTAGCTTTTGTATGCTGCAAAGGGAAAATCGCCGTCTGAATAGGCAGACATTTAACCAGGCAAGAACCAGCTAGCAGCTTACAACAGGATAAGGAAATCCATGCATAAGGCTAGTAAATTTGTTTTTCTCGCATTGATTGCGATGCTTCTGCTCACCGTCCGCGCCGCCGTTGCCGCTCCCGCCGCCAGCGAAAAGGAGAAGGACAAGGTTCTGCGCCGTCTCGACGAAGCGGCAAAAGATTTCCGCTCCACCCAGGCCGACTTCCAGTTCGATTCCGTTGAAACCGACCCCATCCATGAAGATGATGTGCAGAAGGGAACCGTCTACTACGAGCGCAAGGCGGGAGCCTTCCAGATGGCCGCCCACATCCGCGAGTTCAACGGCAAGCCTGCCCCCAAGGTCTACGCTTACTCCGGCGGAGCCGTCCGTCTCTATGAACCGATGGTCGATCAGCTCACCACCCTCACCAAGGCCGGCCAGTACGAAAGCTGGTTCATGCTCGGCTTCGGCGCCAGCGGAAAAGACCTCGAGCAGAAATGGGAGATCACCTATGTGGGCGCGGAGACTCTGCTGGACGGCAAAACCAGCGTGAAGACAGAAATGCTGGAGCTGGTCCCCAAAGATCCCGCCATCCGCAAGAATCTCTCCAAAGTCACCATGTGGGTTGACCCCGAACGGGCCGTGAGCCTCAAACAGGTTCTCAACTTTGGCCCCACCGAATACAAGGTCTGCGTCTACTTCAACATCAGCGTCAATCAGCCTTTGCCGGCCGGCGTCTTCACCCTGAAAACCACCAGCAAAACCACGCGCGTGAACCGGTAGAGCGCAACTCCGCCCAGCGCAAAAAGCATCGGAAAGCACTCCAGCGTGTAGCGCGCCTCGGGCGCCGCGATGGTCGTCAGCAGGGCGCTGCGCAGCAGCATGTAAGCCAGCATCGCGCGCCAGAACCGGGGCCCCCAAGGACAGGTCGTCGACCTTGGGGTGGAGAATCGCGGCCTGAGACACAATCCCGCAACTCCCAGCAGCAGGTACAAAGCATTTAACCCCGCGTAGGCCCAACTCAGGCAGGTCTCGTCCTTGTGCTCGCCGTAGTTCCACCAGTCCAGCTCGATGGGCAGGTTTTCCACCCGCGGCCTGAGCCACATATCCGCCATCCGCCCCAGCGGCAGCCACAGGGTTGATCGCAGCGGGTGGGCGGCAATCCGTTCATCGGCCAGCCGGCCAAAGCGGGCATCGATCTCCGGCGTCAGTTCTTTATTCAGGTTGTAATCCGCCGCCAGCCTGGCAGTTTCGGCTTGCTGGGCCGGGGAATCGAAGGCACGGCTCGGCAGCTTGTCCATCTCCAGAGTGTTGCCGGGAATGTTCCAGAAGATCTCCGAGGTGGAGACAAAGTCCAGGCACCAGGTCTTGCCCCAACGCTCCCATCCGGGATAGGAGATTTCTCCTGGATTGATGGCCTGTCGCGGCGCCAGCGGCTGAAAAACGTGGAAGACCCGCCAATTGCGCCAGCTCCAGGCGGCAAACGGCATCAGCGCCAGCAGCACGCAGACCACGGCCATCCGGGTCAGATGAGGGGCTTTGCAGGCCGTGAATTTACTCTGGCAGGTGTCAGGGCACGACTTTCCCGGCTGAGGAAAAACTTCATCCTGGCTGCAAGAAGTGTCAGGGCACGACTTTAGTCGTGCCGTAGAGCCTGCAACAATAACGTGGGCTTTAGCCCCTGCGGCAAGCGTCGTTACGGAGGGAGGCGGGGGTTTTAACCCCCGCATAAAGCCGATAAAACCACCGTGGGCTTTAGCCCCGGAAGGAAGCTCGCCCTCTTTGCGCCCCAGCCCAATCAGCAACGCCGGCGCCAGGGCCACCGCCACCAGCGCCCCGTCCGGCCTGAGCAGGGCCGCAAAGGTCACCGCAAAGGTAAACGCGAGCGCCGCCGCCCATCCCGGCCGCACTCTGAAGCGGGCCGCCGACCACAGCGCCAGCGCGATGGCAAACAATGTGAGTCCCTCGGTCAGCGGCTCGGCGGCATAAACCGCGGTAAAGGGACAAAGCGCGGCCAGCCACAGTGTGCAGTGCGCGGCCCCGGTGCTCCACCCCAGCGACAAAGACCCGTCGCCGGGGACCCCGGACTTGAGCCGTACGGGGGCTATCCGGCGAGCAAAATCGGCCAGCAGCAGGCAGCCGGCCAGCTCCAGCCCAATCTGCATCCAGGCCGCCGAAACGTAGTTTTCCATCCCGAAGAGGCGGAAGCAAAGCGCCAGAAACAGCGGGTAGCCCGGCAGCCTGATCAGCGAGGGATCCAGCGCGCCGCCGCTCCCCGTCAGGGCATAACTGCCATGCAACAATAGATTTTTGGCCAGGTCGCCGTAGATCAGCGGGTCGCCGTCGAGATTGAAAAACTGCTTCAGCATCCACAGCCGCAACGCCAGCCCGGAGGCCAGGGCCAGCAGGACAGACAGGGAGCCGGCCAGAGGGAAACGTATCCGGCAACAGGCTGTCGATTGACTCTTAGGGGCGGCTTCCATACGATTCGTACTGTATAGCGTAGACTGTTTTTCCGGTTTTCGCGCTCCCGTTTTTTCGCAGGCCATTTTTCACGGTTAGGATTAGAAAAGCACCTCATGCCGGATAAGCAGATATTCTTCGACCCGCAACGGAAGCGCTGGAAACGCCTGCGCCGCATTCTTGATGCCGCAGCCGTGATTTCCACGCTGGTGGTGGCGATTTTTATCTACAATGTGCTGCGTTATCAGCAGATGCCAGAGCTTCTGCTGCCCGCCTCCAGGCACAACTACAAGGCGCTGCCCGACCGTGCCATTCTGTTGCACGGCCTGAAAGAACAGCGCCCCGCGCGCCGCAAGACCACCCGCAAGCCCTCCGATATCCCCCTCAACTCCGGCGAAGGTTTGCGCGCCGCCTACTACGTGCAAGACGACCCCGCCAGCTACTCCTCCTTCAAGGAGCACATCCAACAGATCGACTTGCTCTTCCCGCAGTGGCTGCACATCAACTCTCCCCAGGGAACGTTGATGGCCACTAGCTCGGACCACCGCCATGAGTACGCAATCGTGGACGGCGCCACGGTGCACGACCCCGACGACTCCAACAGGATCAAGCGGGTCATCGAGGCAACCAAGGCTGACATCGAGGTCTTTCCGCACGTCAACAACTACAACTCCATCTTCCAGAGCTGGGATCCGGCCATCGCCGGCGTCCTGGCCGACGCTTCAAAGCGCGCTGCGCTGCGCCAGCAAATCATTCGCTTTTTTGCCGCCTTTCCCGTCTATCGCGGACTATCGCTGGACCTGGAAAACCTGCCTGAAGGCTCCACTCCGGTTTATCTGAACTTCATCCAGGAACTCTATGCCGACCTGCATTCCCGCAATCTGCGGCTTTACGTCAGCACTTTGGTCTCCACCAATGACGACGCCTTGAAGCGCATTGCCGCCAACTCCGACGGCATTGTGCTCATGAACTACGACCAGCACGAGATCGCGAGCGATCCCGGACCCATCGCCAGCCAGGATTGGTTCGTGGCCAACCTGCAACGCGTAGTCAAAATTGTTCCCAAAGAAAAGATCATCTGCGCCTTAGGCAACTACGGCTACGACTGGACGCTCTCCATCCCCAAAAAAGGGAGATTCGGCGGGCATTCCAAGCCGCCAGAGGTACTCAACACCGATGTGCTCTCGGTCTCTGACGCATGGCAGCACGCCTCCGATGCCGAGGCCGAACTCAGCCTCGATCCCGACACTCTCAATCCTCACTTCGAGTACATCGACGAGGACTTGAACCAGCGCCACGTCATCTGGTTCCTCGATGGCGTCACGTTGCTCAACCAGATGCGCGCCGCCCGCGCCCTGGGCCTGCAAACCTTCGCGCTCTGGCGCCTGGGAGCGGAGGACAGCTCCCTGTGGAGCGTGTGGGACAAGCCCAGCAACTCCGACTCCCTGCAAGACCTAGGCGTGGTCCAGCCCAGCCATGATGTAGACGCCGAGGGCGACGGCGACATCATCCGCATCACCGATACGCCCAAGCCCGGCAAGCGCACTGTCCAGGTGGACACCGATGAGCCCGACCCCCGCCGCAAGCTCATCCTCGATGAGCACATGGATGTCTATCCGCGCACCTACGTCATCGAGCAATACGGATACCACCCCAATGAAGTCGCTCTCTCCTTCGACGACGGCCCCGATCCCAAGTGGACGCCCAAAATTCTCGATGTCCTCCGCGACAAGGGCGCCAAGGCAACCTTCATGCTGATCGGCGCCGAGGGGCAGGCAAACGTCGGCCTCATGAAGCGCGTGGTGCGCGAGGGCCATGAGATCGGCAACCACACCTGGACCCATCCCGACATCAGCGAAATTTCCACCCGCCAGCTCGAACTCGAACTCAAGTTCACCGAGCGCCTCTTCGCCAGCAAGCTCGGCATCCAGCCGCTCTACTTCCGTCCCCCCTACGACATTGACGAGGAGCCGGGCACCGATGACCAGGCCGCTCCCATCGAGCGCATTCAGCAGGCCGGATACACCATCGTCGGCAGCAAAATCGACACCAACGACTGGAACGTGAATCCCCGCAAGACGCCCGCCGAGATCACCCAGGTCGTCCTCGACCAGTTGCAGCTCATGAAGACCAAGCCGCAGTTCCGCGGCTCCATCATCCTGCTGCACGACGGCGGCGGCAACCGCTCCGCCACCGTCGCCGCCCTGCCCGTCCTCATTGACGCTCTCCGCGCTCACGGCTACGCCATCGTCCCCGTCTCCTCGCTGATGGGAAAAACCACTGACGAGGTGATGCCCAAAATCACCTTCCGCCAATACCTGCGCGCCCTGCCTGACTCCATCGCCTTCTCCAGCATGGCCGTTGTCGGCGAGTTCATCATGCTGTTCTTCTTCGTCGGCAACATTCTCATGAGCGCGCGCCTCCTGCTGGTCGGCATCTTCGCCGTCATCGAGCGCATGCGCCCCCCACATCCCGCCGCCTCGCCCGGATTCAATCCCCGCGTCGCCGTCCTCATCCCCGCCTTCAACGAGGAAAAGGTCATCGTGCGCACCGTCCGCTCGGTGCTCAACTCTGATTACGCCAGCCTCCACGTCATCGTCATCGACGACGGCTCTACCGACCACACCTTCGATGTCGCCCGCCAGGCCTATGCCGCCGAAATCGCCGCTGGCCGCGTTCAGGTACTCTCCAAGCAAAACGGAGGCAAAGCCGCCGCCCTCAACTTCGCCCTCGACCGCATGACGGAGGAATTTTATGTCGGCATCGATGCCGACACCGTCATCGCCCCCGACGCCATCACCAAGCTCATCCCCCACTTCGAGGACCCGCTCGTCGGCGCCGTCGCCGGAAACGCCAAGGTCGGCAATCGCGTCAACCTGTGGACCCGCTGGCAGGCCCTCGAATACATCACCAGCCAGAACTTCGAGCGCCGCGCCCTCGACCTGTTCAACGTCGTCACCGTCGTTCCTGGAGCCATCGGCGCATGGCGCGCCGCCCCCGTCAAAGCCGCCGGCGGCTACCCCATCAACACCGTGGCCGAGGATGCCGACCTCACCATGAACCTCCTCGAGCAGCAATTCAAAGTCGTCTACGAGGATCGCGCCCTGGCCTTCACCGAGGCCCCCATCGACGCCCATGGCCTGATGCGCCAACGCTTCCGCTGGTCGTTCGGAATTTTACAAGCCGTCTGGAAGCATCGCGCCGCCTTTGTCCGCAACAAGGCCATGGGTTACTTCGCCCTGCCCAACATCCTCATCTTCCAGATGCTGCTCCCCCTGGTCTCCCCTTTCATCGATTTCATGTTCCTGGCCGGCATCGTCAATTACTTCATCGACCGCTACTTCCATCCCCTCTCCGCCTCGCCCACCGACTTCTACAGGCTGCTGGTCTTCTTCCTCGGCTTCATGGTCATCGACTTCATCACCTCCGCGGTCGCCTTCTCGCTGGAGCGCCGCCATCCCGCCAACAAGGGAGACTACTGGCTCCTCTTCCACATCTGGCTGCAACGCTTCGCCTACCGCCAGCTCTTTTCCATCGTCCTCTTCAAGACCATGAAGCGCGCCATCGACGGCAAGCCCTTCAACTGGGACAAAATCGAACGCACCGCCCTCATGAGCGAGCGCACCGTAGCCATGACCGAATCCGCCTAGCACCGCGACCGCAATGGCAGGAGTGTAGCGCCGGCCTCCCGGCCGGCTGTCGTGCGGGCGTCCTCGCCCGCACATATCCAGGCACAATGACTAAATCACACGGACTTCGCACGAGCCGCTCCGCGTAAAATAGCAGAGGACTCCAAAATCATGACCTGTAACCCTCCCGAAGATGAGCGGTTGATTCGCGTGCAACCAAGGCTGGCCCATCTGGCTCGCCTCATCGGCAACACTCATCTGCTGGCCATCGAGTTCCTCTTTCGCGGCTCCCAGCGCACGCTCTACGCCAAATGCGAGCAGGGCAATCTGACCGGCAGCATCAAGGACCGCATGGCCTTCCACATTCTCAAGACCGCCTACCTGGAAGGAGCCATCAAGCCCACCGACACCATCGCCGAAGCCACCAGCGGCAACACCGGCATCTCCTTTGCCGCCCTCGGCCACGCCCTCGGCCACCCCGTAAAAATCTTCATGCCCGACTGGATGAGCATCGAGCGCACCCGCCTCATGCAGAGCTTTGGCGCCACCGTGGTTCCCGTTTCGCGCGAGCAGGGCGGCTTTCTGGGCAGCATCCGCATGACCGAGGAGCTGGCCCACGAGGGCGGCGTCTTTCTCCCCCGCCAGTTTTCCAACCACGGCAACGTCGAGGCGCACGAACAATCCACCGGTCCTGAAATCTGGATGCAACTGGAAGCCGCCGGCCTCCGCCCCGATGCGTTTGTGGCCGGCGTCGGCACCGGCGGCACGGTGATGGGCGTGGGCAACTATCTCCGCTCCCGCAATCCTTCGATGCGCGTTCATCCCGTCGAGCCAGCCGAGTCGCCCACCCTCTCCACCGGCTGCAAAGTCGGCTCCCATCGCATCCAGGGAATCAGCGATGAGTTCATCCCGGCGATTGTCGATCTCGCGGCGCTGGATGCTCCAATCGCGATCTCCGACGGCGACTCCATCCTGATGGCGCAGAATCTGGCCGCCTGCCTCGGCCTCGGCGTGGGCATCTCCTCCGGCTGCAACTTCCTCGCCGCCGTCAAAGCTCAGCAGATGCTTGCGCCGGATGCAATCGTAGTCACCGTCTTTTCCGACGACAACAAAAAATATCTCACCTCCGGCCTCATGCAAAAGGAGCCTGTGCTTCCAGGTTTTCTCACCCCGCAAATCGAGCTGACGGGAATCAGCGTCCTCCCCGCTCACCGCGCGGCGCTGGCCACAACCTAGACGCCACGCTCACCGGCCGGTTGGCGACTCGTTCTCCGGCAGGGTCGTGGGCTAGAATTGATCCGCTATGTCAAACAAGAATCTCACTTCCTCNNGCGGGTTTGCCAATCAACCCTTTATCGATTTCAAGGCGCCGGAAAACGCGCGCAAGATGCAGACCGCATTGGAGTTGGTTTCCAGTCAACTGGGCCGCGAGTATGACCTCATCATCGGCGGCAAACGCCTCAAAACAAAGGACAATATCCGCTCCGTGAACCCCGCGCGCCCCGCTCAGATTGTCGGCATTCATCAGAAGGCCGGTGCGGAACACGCCGAACAGGCCATGGCCGCGGCGCTCCGCGCTTTTGAGTCTTGGAGTAGAGTCTCGACTGAGCAGCGCGTTTCCCTGCTCCTCAATGCCGCCCGAATCATCCGCAATCGCAGCTTCGAGTTCTGCGCCTGGCTCACCTTCGAGACCGGCAAAAACTGGGCCGAGGCTGACGCCGATGTGGGCGAAACCATTGATTTTCTTGAGTTTTACGCCCGCGAGGCGCTGCGGCTGGCCGGCTCTCAAACCCCCATTCAGTTTCCCGGTGAGCGCTGCGAGCTGCACTATATCCCGCTCGGCGTGGGCGCGGTGATTCCTCCCTGGAACTTCCCGTTTGCCATTATGGCGGGCATGACCGCAGCCGCCATCGCCACCGGCAACACTGTGATTCTAAAGCCCTCCAGCGACGCGCCTACGATTGCTGCCAAGTTCATGGAAGTGCTGGAGGAGGCGGGAATGCCGGCCGGCGTGGTCAACTTCTGCCCCGGTTCCGGCTCCGCCTTCGGCAACGCCATCGTCGAACACCCCAAAACCCGCTTCATCTCCTTCACCGGCTCCAAAAAAGTTGGCCTGGAGATTCATGAGCGCGCCGCCAAGGCTAAAGCCAACCAAATCTGGCTGAAGCGGACGATTCTGGAGATGGGCGGCAAGGACACGATCCTGGTCTGCGCCGACGCCAATCTGGACGCGGCCGCCGACGGCGTGGTGGCCTCGGCCTTCGGCTTCAGCGGGCAAAAGTGCTCGGCCTGTTCCCGTGCCATCGTCGAAGCCCCTGTCTACAACTCATTCATAGAAAAGTTGTTGGAGCGTGTGGCCAAGCTGACGGTGGGCGATCCGGTGAAAAATTACAGCCTCGGCCCGGTCATCAACAAGGGCGCGCTCGACTCCATCCTGGCCTACATCGAAATAGGCAAGAAGGAAGGCCGGTTGATTGCCGGCGGCAAGGCTCCGGCCATCGACGGCGGCTACTTTATTGAGCCCACAGTGTTTGCCGACATTGCGCCGGATGCCGTTCTGGCCCAGGAGGAGATTTTCGGGCCGGTGCTGGCGCTCATCAAGGCAGCCAACTTCGAGGAGGGGATGAAGGTGGCCAACAACACCGAGTACGGCTTGACCGGTTCGATTTACTCCACCGACCGCGAAAAGCTGAACATTGCCCGCCGCGAATTTCACGTTGGGAATCTGTACTTTAACCGCAAATGCACGGGGGCGATGGTGGGCGCGCATCCCTTCGGCGGCTTCAATATGAGCGGCACGGACTCCAAAGCCGGAGGGCCTGATTACCTGCTGCTGTTTACGCAAGCCAAGAGCGTGGCGGAGAAGCTGTAGTTCTGTTTGATCTTTCCCAGGTCTCAACTGTGGGAACCCGATTTTACTACTAGCCCTATTTGTGTAGAGTGCGGC
>PMGP01000459.1:0-9757 GCA_003156235.1 Acidobacteriaceae bacterium | reverse complement strand
ACAGCCGGCCGGGAGGCCGACGCTACGGCCTCGCTACCCACCGGCACTGTATACGCAATCGGAAATCTACTCTATACCAACAGAGCCACATGCAAAATTCAAAGAGGAATGCTAGTAGTGTCAGGGTTTGCAAGAGGCACAGATGTTTGCAGATCATTTCGGCATCTTGTAGCACAATNNTTACAGCGCAACCCTGTCTGTAACATCAAGAAAACAACGACTTTGCGTCCAAAGTACGGGTGGGGGTAGGCTGTTCAAGCACTAATTTTGCCGTCGGAACAAACTAAAGCCCCGAAGGGGTGCATGAATAGGTAATGCCGGTTTCTTGGTTATTTTGCAAGAGGTTCAACAGGTAAAATGCTCTAGAAACTCCAGTTTCAGGACAGCAATGCGTCTGACCGGGCTGCATTGAGCGTGTGGAAAATCTTCTCGAAGCGTCCGCTTTCGGAGGCTGTGCGCAGGGGGTTCACGCGTTCCACGCAAATCTCCTGGGGTGTGGGCTGGCTGGTCAGGATGGCCACGGATTCGGCCAGAAATTCTGCCAGCGGCATCGCATGTGGATCGTCGGCGCCGTTCATCAGGTGGGTCGCCACGTAAGGCGGAATCAGTTCCAGAACCTCGATCGGCGTGTTCTTGAGCTGGTAGCGCAACGATTGCGTGTAGGAGTGAATCGCGGCCTTGGTAGCGCAATAGGTAGGAGTGATGGCTAGCGGCACAAATGCCAGACCGCTGGAGACGTTGATGATGGTGGCGCGAGGCTGCTTTAGCAGATGCGGCAGCAGCACGGCGATCAGGCGGATGGGGCCGAGCAGGTTGGTGGCCACAGTGGCTTCCGCGTCGGCCAGATCGCTTTGCTGAGCAAATAGTTTTTCCGCGCGCATGATGCCGGCGTTGTTGATCAGCACGTTCAGCGACGGAAACTCGGCGGCAATTTTCGCGGCAAAGGCGCGGATGGCCGCGGGACTCTCGATGTCCAGCGGAATGGATTTCATGCCGGGATTGGCGGCGGCGGTTTCCTCCAGAGCCTGCTTGCGGCGGCCCGCGATGATCACTTGGTTGCCGAGCGCCTGAAGAGCCTCCGCCAGGCCCCGGCCGATGCCCGAGCCGCCGCCGGTGATCAGAATGGTATTGCCAGTGGAATTCATGGGGAATGTCTCCTTCGTGAGGGTAGATACGATATAGATTCGCTCACGAAGAGAACGACTCGCTGGAAAACCATAAAAACTGGAAGCTGTTTCATGACCGAATGCTGGCCATCTTTGAGCTTTTCCTCAAGGGCTAAAGCCCGCGATTGTTCTGCTCTGTCAGCGGCACGGCTGAAGCCGTGCCCTTTCAAAACCACGGCTGAAGCCATGCCCTTTCAAAACCGGGTTATTAAACAGCCTGTGAAGAGAAAACAGATTCCGCCGTAGCTGATATGCGCAGAACGCCAACCACTTCATGGAGAAGTGGGAATCCCGGTGAATCGCCGCAAAGAGGGTGTCCACGCCCGTGCGCGAAGTATTGGCTTTCAGTCAGCGGGTTGTACCGGTGCGCCGCTACGCCATGGGGCGCGGGTGTGCGGCTTCTTCGGCTTCCAGTTTGCTGCCTACGTCGGCGGCGGCTGCGGCGAGGACGCGGTGGTGGATGGTAAACAGCGCCAGCTCGAGGCGGTCGCTGACCCCGGTTTTGTCGTAGACGGAGCGCAGATAATTTTTGATGACCTGCTCGGTGGTCTTGAGGCGAGTGGCGATCTCGCGATTCTTGCATCCCTGGACTATGAGGGCGACGATGCGCATCTCCTTGGGGGTGAGCCGGTCGCGGACGCGCGTGCCCACCATGTCTTCCTCGACTGACTCGACCACCATGAGCTGCTGAGGCAGCCAGGTGCCTCCGCCGGCCACCGAGCGCACGCACTCCACCAGAGCCGGGCCGGTGACGCTGCGAAAAACCACGCCGCGAAAACCTTGATGCAGGTAAGCGCTGGCGTTGTCGCTGTTCTCGGCAATCACGATGCCGCGGCTGCCGGTGGTCTCCAGCAGTGCGTGCAGCCGATCCATATCCGGCCGCAATGAGGCGGCAAACAGGACAATGGAGCCGGGAAAGGTGGTGATGGCGTGCTGCATGCGATCAAGATCGGTGCACTGCGCGATAATGCGCACGTCTTCGTCCATGGCCAGCACTTTAGCAGTGCCGGCGCGGAAAATTGCCTGCGAATCTGCCAGAATAATCTTATTCATCATGCTCGCCTCATCCGTTGCACACCCTGAATCTCGAGTTGAAGCCCGCCTCGCGCATGGTTTCCATCACGCCGGAAACGCGGAATCATGTCCGGCGATGGCTTCTTCTCTTGTCACTCTATCGGCAGATTCCTCAAAACCCTTGAACTGCTTCAATCTGCAACAAATGAGCGAAGCAGATTCCATTGGTGACCGATCCAGAAAAAAATTCTGCTGTCTCCGGATCATCTCACACGAATGAGATTACAGCTTCCGGACGCGGAGGGTCACGAAGAATTGCGTCCGACGGAGAGGATTTTTACGAATGCGTTTCGTGAGCCGATAGAGAAAGCGAGGCGGGTTCTGTTTTGAGCATGGCCTGAGCCGCGCCGGAGTTCTCTTCCATTAGAGTCTGTTTAACAACTCTGTTTTGGATGAAGGGTACGGGCTTTAGCCCGTACATTACAGGCAGAAATAGCGGTGGGCTTTAGCCCCTGAGGGATGCTTTTACGGCAATTAACATTCCCTCAGCGGCTAAAGCCGGATATTAAAATCAGCTCTCAACGTACGGGCTGAAGCCCGTACCCTTCAAGGCATAGTTTTTAGACAAGTTCTTAGAAAATCTCAACATCATTCTCCACAGCTCCATGCGGTGAAGTTGGTATGCGCTGTGCCGATGAAGGAGATGGAGAGGTGTAGATGACCGATCGCACGGAACTTCTAGAGGCTGCGATGGACAGTATGCCAGAGGGCGTGGCGCTGCTTGGCGGCGAGGGGCAGATCCTGCTCTGGAACCGTTCGGCGGAGGCGATCACCGGGTATGGGAGCGCCGACCTGCTGTCGCGACAAGCGCCAGAGCCGCTGGAGCCTCTGCTATTGGCTGGCGCACGGCTGGTGAACATAGAGCCGGATGCCGGGGGTCAACTGGGCCACAGAACGCTGGTTTATGCGTCGCACAAGCAGGGCCATGACGTGCCGGTGATGGCGCGCTATTTCATGTTGCGCGACGGCATGGGCGGGCGCATGGGCATGGCGATCCTCTTTCATCCCGCCGACAACCTGGATGCGCTGCCGCACGGAGAGAGTAGCCAGGGCGGAGACGTGAAGGCGAGCCAAGCTGTGGTAGAGGACCGGCTGGCGACGATGTTTGGAGACTTTACGCGCGGCGGCCTGCCTTTGGGCGTGCTTTGGATTTCCGTCGATCAGGCCGCGGAGCTGCGCAAGACGCACGGTACAGGAGCCTGCGAGGCAATGCTCGAAAAGATTAAGCAGACTCTGGCCAACGGGCTGCGGCCAGCCGAGGAGATGGGGCGCTGGGGCGACGATGAGTTTCTGATTCTGTCGCACGAGCGCACACCGGAGATGCTGGAGACCCATGCACAGGCGCTGGGCGGATTGGCCCGGACGGCGGACTTCCGCTGGTGGGGCGACCGGGCAACGCTGACGGTGAGCATCGGCGCGGCTCAGGCTGAACAGGAGGAAAGTTTGGCTGATCTACTGGAAAGAGCAAAAACCTCCATGATAACCAGCTTTCAAGCGGGCGGAAACCATACCACGTCCGCACCGAGGAGGAATACATGTTCGCCATCATAGGCATAGTCGTGGTGTTTGGATCGATCCTCGCCGGATTCCTTATGGAGAAGGGTCATATTCTGGTTCTTCTTCAGCCGGCCGAATTGCTGATTATTGCCGGCGCGGCCACGGGCACATTACTTGTGGCCAATCCGACTTACGTGATCAAAGACATCATCGCCGGATTGATGGGAGTGCTGAAAGGCTCTCCGTTCGACAAGGCGCGTTACCTGAACACGCTCAAGATGATGTACCAGTTCCTGAACAAGGTNNACACGCTGCGCATGGCCATCACGGGAGGCGTGGACCCCTTCGACATGGACCAGATGATGGAGCTTGACATGGAGGTGCATCACCACGGGGCGACGCTGCCGGTCACCTCCTTAACCACTGTCGCAGACTCACTGCCGGGGCTGGGCATTGTGGCGGCGGTGCTGGGCGTGGTGATCACCATGGGTTCGCTGGGCGGCCCGCCGGAGGAGATCGGCGAAAAGGTAGCGGCGGCGCTGGTAGGAACGTTTCTGGGTATTCTTCTGTGTTACGGCGCGGTTGGTCCTCTGGCCTCGAACATGTCCAAGACGGCAGACGCACAAAACGAATATCTGCACGTGCTGCGCGTGCTGATCCTATCGTTTCTGAAGGGATCTGCTCCGATGATCGCCATCGAGATGGGACGGCGCGCGATTCCCGCGCATGTGCGTCCCAGCTTCGACGAAATGGAAAAGAACTGCAAGAGCCAGACAGCCGCTCCTGAAGCAGCAGCAGCCGCGGCCTAAGTCTCTGACCGCATGATTTTGTTTCTTGAGGTTTGTACTTTCCCACCCTTTCGCCAGACCGGGGTCCCCAGCACATGAATTATGTGTGCTGGGGTGGAGAAAACAGGCGAAAGGATGGGGCACGGAGCTGTTACAGATTCACACGATCAGAGGCCTGGAGCCCGTAAAGCCCTCCGGGGAGAAAGCCGGCATCATGGCATCATCCAAGACGCAACCGATCATCGTCATCAAGAAAAAGGGCGGCCACGGCGGGGGACACAACGGCGGCGCGTGGAAAGTGGCTTATGCGGACTTTGTGACCGCCATGATGTCGTTGTTCATCGTGTTGTGGCTGATGGGTTCGAGTGAGAAGGTGAAGAAGGCCGTTTCCGGCTACTTCAACGATCCCAAGGGAACAGGCGCGCTACTGGGCACCACCATGACCGGAACCGGTGTAACCATTGCGCAGACGTCCACCAACGAACTAGAAAAGTTGAAAGACAAGCTGGAACAGGAGATCAAGGCGCGCAAGGAACTGGAGAATCTCTCCAAGCAGATTGATATGACGATTACTCCCGAGGGTCTGCGCATAGAGCTGATCGAAGGCAAGAACGGCACCTTCTTCCAGAGCGGCAGCGCAAAACTGAGCGATAACGGCCAGGAGCTACTGGCGCTGCTTGGCAAAGAGCTGAAGACGCTGCCAAATTCGCTGCTGATCGAAGGCCACACCGATGCGACGCCATACTCCAGCGACAACAGTTACAGCAACTGGGATCTGTCGGCAGATCGCGCCAATTCAGCACGCCGGATTTTGCAGCAGGACGGTGTGCGCCCCGACCAGGTGACGCAGGTGCGCGGCTATGCCGACCAGATGCTGCGCGTAAAAAACAATCCCACCGACCCCTCTAACCGGCGCGTTTCGATACTGGTGAAGAACGATAATGAAAAGGTGCCGACGCTGTTGGCGGAGGGCGTGGTGAATGGAACTACGCCGCTGCCGGCATCCGCGAAGACGCCCGCTCCGCCAGAGAAGGGAGCCACGCCGCCGGGCGCTAAGCCTTCCGCACAACCCGCTGCCAACCCTGCACCTCCGGCTATCGCCGCTGCCGCTTCTCCGGCTGTCGCAGCTCCGGCGGCAAAGCCTCCGGCAGTCACTCCGGCGGCCAAGCCCAGCCTGATGGACAAGATCAAGGCCATGCTGCCGGGAAAGAAGAAGTAAGCCGGGGCAGCGAGCCTGCCGGTTATTGATCCGGCCATTCATTACTGATCCGGCCCCAAAGAAATGCAACACTCCCTCCCACCCATTCCGCAAAAAGCGCGGAATGGATGGGGCACAGCGTTTCAAAACTTCTGAGCCGGATCAATAGAGTGTGTTTCATCAATGGCCTCTATTTCTCGCTTGCAATCCCTCTCTCGAAAATCCTGAGTGGGGAGAGTACGCGGGCTTGCAAAAAGAGGCATTTTCAGGTTAAATCAGCGCTTTTTTAGGCTGAAAACGGGCAAAATACGGGGTTTTCTGTTACTGATTCGTCAATAGGTAGAAATTGTAATCTATTTATTATGTGTTGCTTACAAGAGACGATGGGTCGAAAAACGGCCTTCACATGGTAGGGGGTGTGGGCAAGCTGAATTGGTGGTACGGACCGCGCGCGGAGCCATAGCATTCCAGTTCCCGCTCGACCCTTTTCGGCGCTCGGCTACCGTTTGACCTCATTGCCCGCTCGGACCTCCAATTGAGATTGTGCGCCGATGGAGGGTAATTTTCTGCCAAGACTGGCCCCTTCCACTACGCGCAGGGCAGGCTGTCCAGGAGGACCTGCGGTGGGGCAGACGCCTTCGGCAGAGCAGACTGGGAGAGTGTGACCCTTCCCAGGTCCGAGAGTCCGGACCTGGGGCACCCGGCACCCGGCCGGTGATTCAGTTCCCGGCATCATCGCATTTTTTCGGCGCAACCCATTTCCATCCTTGATACTGGTGCATGTAAATAATTTCAGGTAGGAGCTATCGCTTTGACGCTTCGTTATCGTACGTCTTACTTGCTCGCTGTCCTTCTTCTTGCCAATTACAGTGGAATGATGTGGGCGCAACACGCCGCCAACACTAATGCCATCTACCAGCAATTGCGTGGCCTGTTGCCGGGCGACGATGTCATCACGGTCAGCAACCTGGAGTTGCGCCGCGATGCGGCCACCTTCACCTTTCGCAGCGGGAGTTTTGCCTTTTATGGCAAGGTGAACGGCAAGGTAACGGGCGCGGTCTTCAAAGGCGATGGCCATCTGCACATCACGCCGCCCAACGTGCAGGAGCGGCACAATCTGTCCATTCTCAATCACTCCGAGGAGTTTGATGAAGATTTCGACCGCGTGGTGTTGCGTTTTACGGACACAACTGCTGCGGAGTTGCACAAGGCATCGACAGGCAACGGTGAGCCAGACTCGGTTTACGCCAAGGCGGCAGAGGATTTTCACAACTTTGCGCGGACCAAGCTCAAAGAGAATCTCGATCTGCGGCTGCTGGAAGACGTTCTGAGTCCGGCTCCAGGAGGGTTTTTCCTGGCGGCCATCCACGGAAAGACGAATTCGCATCTTGTCTTCCGGGTGGATTCGCACGGGGCGAGTGATGTGGAGCCGGAGGAGATTTCGCTGCTGAACTGGAGCGACTGGGGCGCGATTTATCTTAGCGCCTTTCACGCGGCAACGGATATGGCCCGCGGCGGCGGCAAGGGAAACGAGCAGAATGAAACCTGCCGTATCGACAACGAGAACCTCGATGTTTCCATCGAGAGAAATGGCTTTCTCACCGGGCTGGCGACGGTTCACCTGGTGGCCGAGCAGGACGGCGTAGCGGTGGCGCCGCTCGCTCTTTATCCCACGTTGCGCGTAAGCCGCGTGGAGACCGAGAAGGGCGATCCGCTGGATTTTGTGCAGGAGAAAAAGGATGAAGACGCTGACTTCGGTGTAGTGTTAGCCCAGCCTTTGAAACGAGGTGAATCGTCGACGATTCGCATTGCATATAGCGGCAAGGACGTAGTGAGGAACGAGGGCGGCAATAACTACTATCCCATCGCGCGGCAAAGCTGGTATCCCAATGGGTCCAGCGGACTGGGCGACTATGCCACCTACCACATGCTCTTTCATGTCCCCAAGGGACTTCAATTGATTGCCACCGGAACCAAGGTGAGCGAGAACAGCGATGGCAAGATTACGACGACCGAGTGGAAAACCGACGTACCGCTTGCAGTGGTGGGCTTCAATCTAGGTAAATTTGTCATGAAAGAGGCCAAGGTGCAAAGCAAATCTGGCGACGACCTGGTCATTGATGCGTATGCCAACACGGCGCCGCCTGACAGTTTTACCAGAGTGGACAGCCTCCCGACAAGTCGGCCTCGCATTTCGCAGGATGACGTGGCTACGGGCGACGTTGACACGCCGTCCATGCTGCCCGTGCAACTCAGTCAGGGCGAGGTAGCGGCGCGGCTTTATACCGCGTACTTCGGCCCGTTGCCTTTCAACCATATCGCCATTACTCAACAGTCAGCCTGCTACTACGGGCAAAGCTGGCCGATGCTGGTCTATTTGCCCATCTGCGGCTTTCTCGACCAGACGCAGCAGCATTTACTGGGATTGCATCCGGAAGATATGTACTGGAAGGTCGTTACCCCGCACGAGGTGTCGCACCAGTGGTGGGGGCAGACGGTAGGCTTCCGGAGTTATCGCGACCAGTGGATGAGCGAAGGTTTTGCGAATGCCTCGGCCTCCATTTTCCTGCAACTCACGCGGCCCAAGCCGGACGATTTTCGAGAGTTTTGGAAGCAAGAACGGAAACTGCTCACCGATAAAAACCAGTATGGTTTTCGTCCTATCGATGTAGGCCCGGTCACGATGGGCATTCGGCTCAGTTCTCCCAATGTGGGATGGAACATCTACGAGGATCTGGTCTATCCCAAGGGCGCGTATATTCTGCACATGATCCGGATGATGATGTGGACGCCCAAGGACGGGGATCAACGTTTCATCGATACCATGCACGACCTTCTGGCGAGTTACCGGCTGCGAGCTGCCACAACCGAAGACTTCAAGGCCGTGGTGGAAAGGCACATGAGCCCCGGAATGGACCTGGAAGGCAATCACCGCATGGATTGGTTCTTCAACGAGTATGTGTATGGAATGGAGTTGCCGGCGTATCACTTCGAGGGACAGGTAACACAGAACGGCGATACTACATTCCTGCACTTTAAGCTGACTCAGTCGGGAGTTTCGGCAAACTTCCGGATGATGGTGCCGATCTATCTGGAACTGGCAGACGGCAGAATCTTTCAGCTGGGCGCGGCGGCAATCTTCGGTTCGACGACCATCGACCAAACCGTGCCGCTGCCCAAACTGCCGTCTCCAGTCAAGCGTGCATCAATTAACTATTACTATGACGTGCTTGCTATCGAGAAATAGGCCGTTTGTCGAGTTAACTTCATTTTTATAAACGCACAGAACGCGGACCTTGGTCCGCGTTCTGTGCGTTTGACGATTGAGCTGGATTACGCCTTGATCGGCGTAGCGGCCAGCCGTTCCTTGATGAGTTCGTGGCCACGAGTTAGAAACTCTTCCAATGGCAGCTTGCCCGCATCTACTTCGGCGAGGAGGTCGCGCTGGGCGGCGTATTCCTTGTTGACAATGCCGGATTTCGATTGCAGCATCCGCCATGCCTTGCGGCGCTCTACGCAGAACATGACTAACTGGCGCGAGAGAGCGTAATAAGTTGTTTTGCCCGCGTCTTCGACTGTAATGTAGACGCCGAAGTCGGGGATGAAGGCGCGGTGGCCGGGGGTTAGATAGCGGCGGTAGACCACGTCCTGCTGCGTGATGCGGACCAGCATGTTATCGAGCGGGATGAGCTTGGCTGCGGCTTCGGGCTTGATTTTTTTCAGGTGATTGCGGAAGCGGGCTTCGGTGACGCACCAGTGGGCTACGGTGTAATGGGAGGTTTCGCCGGTCACCTTGTTCTTGGTCTCGTACCAATCGAGATCAATGGACGGATTGCCCTTGATGTCCAGCGCCTCCTGATAGGTTTCACCGAGGCGAGGGTTGAAGACGAACTCGGGGACGCCGCGGGAGTCGCGCACGCGCTGGGCCTGGATGAGGGCCATGTCGTCGGCGACGCCGTGCTCCGGCTGGCAGGTAGTGAAAGCCTGGATGAACATGGTGCCGCGATATTCCAGGCCGTCGAGGATGGCGCGGT
>PMGP01000266.1 GCA_003156235.1 Acidobacteriaceae bacterium | reverse complement strand
CAACGGACTTCAGTTCCGAGTGATCGTGACCGACGGCAATGGCCTCACTGCAACCAGCAATACGGCGACCCTGACAGTTCACTAGCGCGAATCTCCGGCAATCTGCACTATGGTTCTTTCCGGCTCGGAAAGAACCATAAGGCGGATTTACATGAATTCCGCGAGCCGCTGTTTCGCCTGCATGTAATAAGCGTTCAGTCAACTTTGCAACAGATTGTCATATCCCAAGTTAAGGAGCAATACCATGGAAAACCTTGTTGATACTACCCTTGAGTCCAGAAAAGAATGGACTGCGCCTGAATTGAAAAAGATCGATGTCGATGAAATCACCGCCGGGACCGGTGGTGCTGGAGACGACGGCTACGGCGGGGGGACTGAAAGCTAGAACTCGTTCCAGCCAATTGCTCTGAATTGGGCAGCATCCAAGCAGCATAAAGCAGCCAGATTCAGTCAGGATTTTTGCGCTTCTCTCCTAGATGCAGAGAGGTACCGCTGTAGTCTTCCCAAGCGGATGGCACGGCGATATCTTTCTGGATATGGTGCGCACCGGCATGAGCCTTCCCGCTCTCATGCAGCTGATGGGCTACACCGGTATTGGCGTCATGGACACCGGGAACTACCGAAACAGGGTTCTCAACCCCCTCGCGGAGAAGTTGGGGATTCCCAAACTGAGCTTCCAGATTCTGCGTCGCACCATGGCTACACGGGCACAGAAGATGGGATCGGTAAAGGATATTCAGGCGCACCTGCGACATGCCAAGGCCGATACCACGGCCAACGAACATATGCAGGAGTTGCCGGAAAGTGTGAAGCAGATGGTTGGTTCCGTCTATGCAATGCTGTCGATGCAGGCTGAACCGTGCAAAGGCTCTCATCTTTTGCTGCCAAACGCTACTAAATCGCTCGGCGGAGATGCTGTAAGTTATTGATTTTATGGTGGGCGCTGCAGGATTCGAACCTGCGACTTCCACCGTGTGAAGGTGGCACTCTACCGCTGAGTTAAGCGCCCCTTGCGATGGCCGGAGAAGGCTGGCAATATACGAGCCAGCGGGGCATCCCGTAGGTTAGAGTAACACCAGCGGGGCTTTGCGGCCAACCCCGGCGGCCCATGCAGGCCACCCGGAACCCGCAACCAACTGTTCATGCGCTGGAATGCCAGATCAATTCGCCGTGCAGCCGGTTTTCTCCCCGACGGGAAGGCCTTGCTTTGCCCGATTTTAGCCTCTGGCGTCCCACAACCGGCTGCTCCGGGCCTGACCGGTTCAAGCCCGTCCGGAACCGGTTTTGTACTCCGGATGGCTGGAGTAGGCGGCAATCGGTCCGACGCCCACCCAACTCCGCCGGCAAACAATCATCTCAGCCCGGAAACTACTCTTTCGGCGCAACATTCCAGCCCTGATGGGGTTCCAGTAGATATGGCAACCCTGGTCCTGGACAACTCGTCCCTGGGAGTGGGCCCGGCTACGCAGCCGGAAGGACGGCAGCGTTTGACCGCCAGCCTGGACCCGGACGGTCTCGACCCTTCCAGCGACGCCGCCATCATGCTGCGCGCCGCCGCCGGCGATGAAGAGGGGTTCAACTACCTGGCGGAGAAATATCACCGGCCCATCTTCCACTTTCTTTTTCGGATGGTCCACAACCAGGCAATTGCCGAGGAATTGGCGCAGGAGGTGTTCCTGCGCGTTTACCGCTCCAGACAGAGCTACCGGGCGGAGGCCAGATTTACCACCTGGCTCTATCGCATCGCCACCAATCTGGCGGTGAACCACGCACGCGACACAAAGTACGAACGGGCCGCGCGCAACGTGTATCTGGATGCCCCGGACGAGCAGACCGGAGCCACGCCGGACGTAGCCGACGCTGAGCCTTCCGCGGAGCAGAGCATACTTCGCGAGGAGCGCATGAATGCCATTCGCGCACACGTCATGGCGCTGCCCGATCGGCAGCGGATGGCCGTCCTGATGCACAAGTATCAGGGAATGGATTACCGCGAAATCGGCGAGGTGCTCAAGCTGAGCGAGTCGGCGACCAAGTCGCTGCTCTTCCGCGCTTACCAGACTCTGAGAGGCAAGTTGAAGGATTTTGTTTAACGGGATGAAGCCGGCTTGACCGGCGGGAAATGGGGTGGCGCCAATGGTATGGATGCCTAATATGCGAATGAAGTCGAATTGCACCGGGATGGACGCGAAGCTGGCAAACCTGCTGCTCGATCCGGCCGCAGCGCCTGTCGAGGTGCGGAGCCATCTGGCCGGGTGTGACCGCTGCCGCCGGGAACTGGATGAACTGCGGGCGACCATGAACCTGCTGGATTCGTGGAAGACGCCGGAGCCGAACCCATACTTCCTCACCCGGCTGGAGGCGCGCCTCCGCGAAGAGCACGAGGCCGCGCCGGCCGGATGGTTGGCAACTCTGCGCGCCCACTTGGTTTTTCATCCTGTATCCCACGTTCGTCCGCTGGCCGCCATGGCTCTGACCATCGTGCTGCTGGTAGGCGGAGGAGCCTATCTGGGCATCACCGACTGGAACCAGCCCCCAGCCGCTCCACCGCAGACCGCCGTGGTCCATGACCTGCAAACCATGGAGAGCAACGCCCAACTGCTGGACCAGTTGGAGGCGCTCTCCAGCAACAACGAAGAAAGCGGGGACTAACCAGCAACTAGAGCGTGTTTCATTAACCCGCTTTGTATCATGGCACGACTTTACAGCATGCGGAAAAATGCAAACGGAGTAGCAAAAAGCGTCAGGGCACGACTTCAGTCGTGCCGCAAATGCAGCAAAATCAATGCGGGCTTTAGCCCCTGAGGGAATGTTGGACCGCAACAATGACTTGATCAGAGGTTCCCTGGAGCGTGTTTCATTAACCCGCTTTCTATCAGGGCACGACTTCAAAGCCTGCCCTGAGCGCAGTCGAAGGGTGCCGAAAAGGGCCTGAATAACAAGGGGTTTTAACCCCTGAGGAATTGCAAACGAAACATCGTAGCCATTGATGAAACACGATCTAGGGACGGAAGAAAATGTTGACTGAAGCACACAATGCGGGGTCGATTGGCCGCGCAGCCATAGCAGCGGCTGCCATCCTTCTTTGTGTGCCTGCGGCCTGGACCCGCGGCCAGCACTCCGGCGCGTCCGCGCCTCATTCCGCTCCCTCAGTTCAACCTGCTCGGCCGCTGGGCAACGCTCCCCGCCCCGCGTATCCTGGTCCGCCCTTCATGGGTCCAGGCGTTCACCGTCCCGCGTATCCGGGCTATGCCCCGCCTGTTCAAGGGCCGCCGGGCCACCTGGGCGACTGGCTGAATCAGCACCGCAATCTGCCTGTTCAGGAGCAGGAGCGGATGCTGCGCGCCGATCCAAACTTCCGCCGTCTTCCCCCTGCCGAACAGCAGAGGGTTGTCCAGCAATTGCATCAGGTAAACCAATTGTCCGAGGAGCAACGGCAGCGCCGCCTGGCCCGCGCTGAAATGATCGAGCACCTGCCGCTCCAGGAGCAGATGCGGATCAACAACTCCGCGCGCCGCTGGCTCGCCCTGCCGGTAGACCGGCAAGCGCTGATGAAGAACGCCTTCCGCGACCTGCGCTCAGTCCCGCTGGACCAGCGTCCCATGGTGCTCAACTCCGCGCGCTACCAGGGCGCCTTCACCCCCGAAGAGCGAGGCATCCTCTCCGATTTGCTGCGCGTCGAGCCTTACCAGCCGCTGCGGTAACT
>PMGP01000154.1 GCA_003156235.1 Acidobacteriaceae bacterium | reverse complement strand
CCTGTTTATTGTTGATTAGGCTCCAAGGAACACCGAGGCCAACTCAATAACCGTCCGGCGATATTGATCAACAGAAAAGGCAAAGGGTCCGAACGAGGAGTAATCGCGTTCAGGTCTAAAAGGCTGTTTGAACGCTTCCCAACGAATCTGCTGTGCGCCCTTCGCGATCCGAGCCGTCAACGGCCAACAGCCTACCTCGCCGCAATTGCATCCAAGCAGGTAGTAGCCGATCTTGTCGTAGGCTTCACTTCGGGTCTCAGCCATAAAGTAACGGTCCAGAGGACCGAAGTTGAATGCACTTGGGACCAATCCCGCATATCCGCCAGCAGGTTCATAATTGCGCTCACGCTCAAATTCCTCGATCATCAGCGTTAGCCGAACTTCATTCACCAGAGGCACCACCGAAAGTGCCGGTGCCCCCTTTTCCAGTGGTTCGATCACGAACGACAGATTGCACATTCCAGTCATAGCCAATTCACAATAGAATTGTAGCGGACGTTCGTGGAATCTTGAGCATTTCGTCTCCGGATCGGACGGGACCTATCCAGTTGCGAGGTCCCTTTGGATTGCCGGTCTCTAGTATCGACTCTGAAACCAGTTAATTGTTAGTTTCTTGCTGTTGTGGCACACTGTGAACTGTGAAGACTCTCAGGTACATTGAGCTTAAGAGCGGCCATTCCGATAACGGCCCTGCTTGGATCGGTTACGTGACATCATCAAAGACCGGCCGGACCCTATACTTCGATGGGCGGGGATTGATGAAGCTCAAGGGCCAGCGGCGCGCCGAAATGGGAGGTAATTATGTTGACATGGAAACCGGTGAGTCCTTTTGGATTTCCGGCGTAAAGAAGAATGGCGAAGATCGCCATTGGGCCGGATCTGGAAAGGTTCTGGTTGAGGCTGTAGCGGCACCTGAATACTTGCAGACAGTTGGAGCCAAGGTACTGGATAAATCAAGACATGAAGTAACGAATTCCATTCGCCAGACGGATATTGCTAGGCTCACAGAACTGGCAAATGCATCGGGTAAAGGTTGGGGAGATCACCCAGATGACCCATATTCCTTCGTCCGCAATGTCACTCTTTCAGCTCCAAATCGCGAGTAATCACCTTCTGCATTAGATCAGCGATGAGCCCAAACCCCGACGACGATCTTCGTCTCGACTTAGCCAGCATACACTGTGATTCGGGTTATATTGTCGTTACCTCTCCAGGCGCGAGATTGCTGGTCGCATCCCATTTCGCGGTAGTCCCATTGCTTCGCCGTAAGCACCCGGCAGGCCGTGGGCCAGACGGAATCAACCCTCAAGGCAATTCATGGCCGTCGATGCCACTCTTGACGGCAGGTCTCGTCTTTAACCATTGGCGAAGCACGACCTTTCCGATGCAGGTGACTTGGTCGGCGGTGCCGGGGTAAACGCTGCGGATGACGAGACGGATTGATTCGGGCCTACCAGGGTACGGCGGGAGGTCGATCCATTCGTACGCCTTATGTGACTCAGGCCAAGGGAAGGTGAACTCATCCGGAAGAAGGGCCCGGCGGGTGTACTTGTTGTTGACGACTACCTCAATCGCTTTGATCCGAGCGGAACCGAACCAATCCTGTTCCTTGGAGCCGCAACCGGGAATGATGCCAACCTGGTCGATATGGTCTGGCTTGGTGATCTCAAGGGAGAGGGCATCACCAATTCCTGGAGTATGCGGGGTGTGCCATGCCGTATCGGGGATGCTGGAAACGACCTGCGACGCAGAGTACTCCGGCGAGGCCGCGTCGCCGTGGGGGACGAAATGGGAATGGAGGTAGAAATACTTCCCGCCTTCGGCTGTGTAGAAGCTCAAATTCTGCGCGTCGGGGTCGGGGCTTTCCCCATACACGGCAATGGTTGAGAAGTGGTTATTCAGGTTTACCACGATGTCGTCGGCGCGGGTGGGCTTCAGGTTACGGAAACTCCAGACAAACTCAGAGCCCTTGCGAAGGAAGCGGCCGGCGGGCGAAAGAATGAGACGCGATGCAGAGACAGTGACGGGCTCAATGGTGATGCTCCCGGACCCGATTGGTCCCTTCCACGCTGCGGCGGTGGAGAGCACGTAGGCGAATCTGTCGTCGCAATCGTCCCCATCGTCGGAGTACCCGCCACCACAGTATGCGTAGAGCGAGTCGTAACGGATGTGCACGCGCCTGCTTTGGCCCGCTTCAAAATGTACCGAGGAGGCAAACCACTCTAGCAATTCGGGACGCTTCTCCGGTGGATAATCGTCGAGTTCACCCATCTCGCGGAACTTGGCGTCGTAGAGGTGCTTAAACGGAGCTGGATCGCCGGATTCCGTTCTGAACGAGACTGGCTGGTCATCCGCAGTGATGGTGTAGTTCTCAATCTCCCGGTGCTTCACATCTTCGAGTTGGACGCCAAGGCTTGGAAACCCGGCGCGAACATCGACAGCGGGGCCGGTGTTATGGAAGACGTAATCGATCTCAACCTTGGCGCGGTCGCGAAAAAGGCGAATGTGAAGGTCTTCACGCTGCATCTCGATTTGGGCGGTGCCGAAGGCGTGAAAGCTGCCTGTGGCGACGCTTCCGCCAGCGGTGCTGCCCCAGTTGGCATGAAGAGGGGCGCTCGCTACAGTTAGAAGAAGAGCAAAGCAATACCGGAGTCTGCGCATGGTTGAAATAGCCTTGGTTGCCATTTTACGTTACAGGTCGCCGATGCTTGCCATTCGACCATTCGAGGAAAGTAATGGCGAAGCCGGTCGAAGTCTCTGCTTTGCCAGCAATCGCCTGTGACTCTTTTCCTACTAACCGCCAAGGGAACTCAAGTACAGGCGAAGATGTTTGATCCAAGCCGCCCGCCGGCAGTCCGCCGATATCGAGTTTGACCTCAATTTGCTCGCAGAACACTTCCTGCGTCAATCGAAGAAGGTGCGGTATGCTCTTGTCATGCAACAAAAAGCCATTTTGCTTGTTACAACGCTTCTGTTTCCGTTCGCCTTGCAACCATCGGCGACGGCGCAGGTCCAGCCCGGAGAGTCATTGCAGCAATTTATGCGCGGCAACGACAAGTTCGGGCTCAGGCTGCTAGCGGAGAGTCATGCGGCCGCCCCGGAGAAGAATGCGGTGGTTGCGCCGCTTTCGCTGACGATTCTGTTGGGCGCAATCGAGACCAACAGTTGGCGTAAGGAAACACGGGAACAGCTTCAGCAGGTCTTTGGCTGGGAAAGCGGCATACAGCCCGGTATCCCCAGCAAAATGATTCTGGCGGTGATGGAGCCGCCCAAGGTGAAGCAATTGCCACCAGGCGCGAAGCAGCCGAAGGAGCAGCCGTGGGAGGGTGAATCGCTTTGGATTACAAACCGGCTTCTCTATCGCTCGAAGAAGAATGCGCCTCCGCTTCTTGAACGCTGGTTTGTACAGAGCGCAAAAGCGCAGTTTGGTATGGAATTAGCGGATGTTGGCGACCGGCAGCCAACGGCAGTTGATCTGCGGACGAGCCGTGGTCAGACCGGCAGAATTCCCGAGGTCTCGCCGCTGAACCAAGTCTGGCTTTCATCAGGGACGCATCTTCGTCAGACGTGGGAAGAGCTGTTCATGCAAAGTGAACCTCATCCTGGAGAGTTTCACACAGAGGCGGGCCAGAGCCTGACAGCCCAGCGCGTGGATAGCGTTCTCGAAAAGCTGGAGTACCTGAAGACCGATCGCTTTGAGGCAGTGACGCTGCCTTGTGGCCGCGTTTCAATGATTGCAGTGCTGCCGCGTGAGGGGATGAGAATTCACGAATTGGAGGAGATTCTGGCCGCCGAACCCGATGCGCTGAGATTAATGAAGCCCTCGCTTGGTTCTGTAACAATGCCCATCTTTACGATCCGCGCGACAATGCACCTTGAGGACACGCTGAAGGCGATGGGCGTCAAGGATATCTTCGAGAATCTGGAAGGCGTGGTACGACGCGACATGCGCTTCGGCCCGAAGGGTTCGTTCGAGGTACCAGTGGCGCAAGTAACTGATATTGGGCAGACAATTGACTTCACCGCCGACAAGCACGGGATTCATGCTGATGCAGAGACTGTCATTGGCATGATTCCTCTTGGCCTCATTATGGCACCGGATTCTTTTCACGTAGTTCTCAACCGGCCATTTGTATTTCTGGTGCGGGAGAACGCCACTGGGGCGCTGCTGTTTGTAGGAGCATTGATGGATCCGAGTGCGGTGAAATAACGCCGGCTCGTGCAAATTCTGGCACACAAACATAATTGAGTCGTCAGTAGATGCCGCCGAACTCTGACGTCAGCCGCAGCGTAATGATCGGATCGAGAAGGATAGGTCGGCTATTTATGGATCAATCTCTGCATTGGAAGAGATTCCGGTTCTATCGGGTGTACGGTTATGACCTTGTCCTCAAAATGCCTATTCGGACGTTTGCTTCGAATGGATACCCGTTACCATGCTGCCGAAACCGCACCCAGCAGTTCCTCGCCAGTGAGCGGAAGCGGATTGGCCTGCATACTGCTGGCGCGGGCTGCCTTTTCCACCACGCCGGGCAGATCGGCTTGCGCGATTCCCCATGTGCGCAACGCGGGAACGTTGAATTCGGCGCAAAGCGTGCGCACCCATTCGACGCCGTCTTCGGCGGTCGCTTGCTTGCGGCCGGTCAGCAGGCGTGCAACGGCTGCGTAGCGTTCCAGCGACGGATGCAGCGGCGCGCGTGCCCGCAAGGCGGCTATGTTGGCGGCCATGCCGTGCGGCAGCAGCGCGGCGCAGATCGCTCCATGCGGCGCATTCCACTCACCTCCCAGCGGCGCGGCAAAACCATGCACCACGCCTAGCCCGGCATTGGCCAGCGCCAGACCTCCGAAGAGGCTTGCCAGCGCCATCTCGCGGCGCGCCTCGTGATCCGCACCGTCGCGATAGACCCGGCCCAGCGCACCGGCGGCGCGGCTGATCCCCTGGACGCAAAGAGCGTCGGCGATCGGATTGGCGCGCGCGCTCACATACGGCTCAATCAACTGCGTCAACGCGTCCAGTCCGGTGTTGGCTGTGATCGCAGGCGGCAGCGCGTAAGTCAGCTCGGGATCGACCAGTGCGACTTTCGGCAGCATCATAGGGCTGCGCAAACTCGCCTTCACACCATGCTCTGGAGAAGCGAGTACGGCATTGCGCGTCACCTCACTACCGGTCCCGGCGGTGGTCGGCACAGCAATGAAGGGCAGCGGCGCAGCTGAGAGGGCGCGCCCTTTCCCCACCACCTCAAGAAAATCCAGCGGTTCGCCGCCGTTGGTTGCGATTGAGGCAATCGCCTTTCCGGCGTCGATCACGCTGCCGCCGCCCACGGCAACCACGACATCGCAACCTGCTTCGCATACGCGCCGCGCGCCGTTGCGGACCAGATCGACCGTAGGCTCGCCGGGCACGGAAAGGATTTCCGCCGAGAGCGCCGAGACCAGCCACACCGCGCGCTCGCGGGATGAGCCGGTGACCACCAGCGGGCGCGCGCCGAAGCTGCGCACCAGATCGGGCAGCGTAGCGGCTGTGCCTTCGCCAAAGATAATGCGGGTTGCGGTAGCAAACTCGAAGCGCATGGTTTCAGCCTTGTTCAGCTTTGTAAATCGGGGAAGACGGCTTCGTACTTCAGGCTCGCGCGTGGCTCGGCCATCATGGGTGCAACCGCATCGCGCCACTTGGCGTAGTGAGCAGTCTGCTTATGTGCAGCCGCCGCCTCCGTATCGCGATAGATTTCGATCAGCACGAAGCGCGTCGCATCGTCCTGCTGCTGCACGACGTCAAAGCGCACAATGCCTGGTTCTTGAATGCTGGCGCGGGCGTTTTCGACGGTAGCCCGGCTGAACTCCTCCCCCAACTCGGGCTTGACGTGTACATGCACGTGGACTATGAGCATGAAAGCTGCCTCCGCCTCTTATCTTAACGCCAAGCGGCAATGGCAAGCCGTTGGCATGATCGCAGTTTAGTGAATCTCAATGTATTCGTGCATTGTGAATGCAAAGTTCGGCTGCGGAAATCCGGCGGGGCATGAGGTAGATTAATGAGTAAGGCTGATCATGGCACTGAGTCTGGAGAATGTGGAAGCGCTGGCGCCCGATCAGCCCTCCTTGGATGCGGCGCGGAAGCTGCTGAAGGCGGGAAGTTGGCCTGCCTTGGCATCGAATGATGCGGGCCTGATCTGGGGGGAGTGCCAGGGGTCGGGATCAACGCCCTACCGCGTGGTTGTATCAGAAATTGATGCGGGGTATAAATGCACTTGCCCCAGCCGTAAATTTCCCTGCAAGCACTCGCTTGCACTGATGTGGCTGCGTGCTGACGGCAAGCTCAGTTTCGGCGTGGCAGCGGTTCCTGTCTGGGTAAACGATTGGCTGTCGCGACGGCGAGGCCCAACGGTGGCAACGCCCAGCGAAGGCGGTTCCAAGGCATCCATCGAAGCAGCCGGTTCCGGCGATCCGGAAGCAAAAACCGATCCCAAAGCTGAAGCCCGCGCGGCGGTGGCACGAGAGCGCAATCGCCAGGAACGGGAGGATGCAATTCTGGCCGGTTTTGACGATCTGGATCTGTGGATCTCTGATCAAGTAGACCGTGGTCTGGCTGGCTTTGCGGCCCATTCCGCGCAGGCATGCAAGTTGATTGCGCAGCGGCTGGTGGATGCCAAGAGCTCTGGCCTTGCCGCGCGCCTGGAAAGCCTGCCGTCGCGTCTGTTCAGCTTGCCCGAAGCGGTGCGTCCGACGGCGACAATTCAAGAACTTGGTCAGATTCGATTGCTCTCCGCAGCGTATCGCCGCCAGAGCGAAGACGCGGAAGCGCTGCCTGCGGGACTCAAGGCCGATGTGCGTCAAGCGATTGGATGGTCGATCAGCCGCGAGGCGCTTTTGGCGGACTTAAATGCGTTGCGGGTGCAAGCAACGTGGCACGTAGTGGCGACGCTGAGCGAAGTGCAACCGGATCGCCTACGGAGGCTGGAGACATGGCTATGGCGCGAGACGGAGCAGGATGCGCCGCGCTTTGCCGTGCTGATCGATTTCGTTCCTGTCGCAACCGGCGCGGCATCGAGCGGTTACAGCGTCGGTGATCGCGTTGAAGCGGAACTGGTCTTCTATCCATCCGCGATTCCTATGCGTGCCCAGATCGCTCGGTCGTTGAGCGGTGCCGTTGCTTCGGACGATGGTTTGGAGATTCCTGAACAGAGCCTGAGCGATGCATATCGAAGCTACGAACAGGCCATGCAGTTGCTGCCCTGGATCGACGTGTTTCCTCTTTGCATCCGTGGCGCAAGAGTGCGGCGGCACGGTACGCAGCTTTTTGTTTGTGACAGCACGGAGACGGCGGAACCGTTGGCGCTTCCTCTGTCGCCTGCTCAATTCTCACTGGCAACTCCCCTTTTGAGTCTCGATACACTGGATGCAATCGGGCTGTGGAACGGGTACTCTCTTACGCTGAGCTGGGCGCAAACCGAGTTGGGCCGATGGGTGAGCGCATGAACGCAACCACATTGAAGGCGCAAGCCCTACCCGCGTTGCTGGCCGGCACAAACCGCCAGCCGATCAACTTTGCAATCGGCCTGGCAGAGCTGGAGCGCGGCGATACGACGACCGGCACGCTCAATGCGTTGAGCCTGACCGCACAGGCGCTGCGCTTCGAGCGACCGCTGCCTCCGGCAAACTTCAATACGGAACCAAGCATTCACGACGAGCGCAATATCCTTCCCAATCGTATGAGGCGCACTCTAATCCGGATTTTGAAGGAGAAGAAAACTTCAGACGATTTGGAACTTGCGCTGGCATGGGCCTTCGGACGGTTGAAGGTGCGGCCTCATCCATTCGATCTTCCCAGGATTGATGGCTTTGTGCGCGCATATGCCGAGCAGCTTGGCTTGACCGCGCAGCATTGGGCCGCGCAGCAAAACGATTCGACTGCCGCACAGCAAAACTATTTTTTTGCGGATGCGTTGGATGAGACGAACTGGTCGCAAGCTCCGCTGGCGCAGCGAGCGCGGTTCATCATGGATCGCCGCAAAGAAGATGCAGCGGCGGCGCGGACTCTCGTTGAGGCAAATTGGGCCCAAGAGAATGCCGATGCGCGGGTGCGGGTGCTGACAGCTCTCGAAACCGGCCTGAACAGCGGCGATCAGACGTTTCTGGAGGGGTTGGCGAAGGATCGCGCGCCGCGTGTGCGCTCGCTGGCGCAGAGATTTTTGGCGCGCATTACAGGCCGAGACGCCGATCATCCGGCGCTCAAGGCGTGCATGGAAAGAATGCACCGTTCGACCTCTGGGCTGCTGAAAAAACGCGCGACTCTGACGCTGGAGTTGCCTGCGACGGTGAAAGAGCATGAAGCCAGGCTATGGATTCGCAACGCCTTCAGTGAAGTCAGTTGCAGCGAACTGGCGCTAGCCCTCGACATGAACGAGGCGGCGATGATCGATGCTGCCGAGAAGGACGAGAAGCTGATGCTGGCGCTGGCTTTGATGGCCACGCAGGACAGACGGCTGGATCTGCTTGAGCAAATCGTCAGCAGCCGGCTCAAGGATGCGTGGGAGCAGATGAGTTTGTGCGGTGTGCAGGATCTCGGTTTGATGCCCACAGATGAGCGGTTGCGCTGGGCTGAGATTCTGGTTCGGCCTTACGCCGGCAAACCTCCTGCATCGTATGCTGCATGGAGTTGGCTGCATCGTTCGTTGGAAGCACCTGTGCCGGAGGCGCTGATGGAGACGGTTCTTCGCTCCTCGCGCTGGCTTGCCAATTTGCTGGACGAAAAGAAGGCTGGGCCAGAGTGGATGGAATTGCTGGCTGCGGTTTGTCCAAGTCCGTTACGCGATCGCCTGCGCAATCAGTTCGCATCGCTGGATGCGCCCCTCACCCTGACCGCGTTGTCTTTGCTGGATATTTTGGATTCACTGGAGAAAGTTGGACACCATGAGTAATGAAAGACTGCGCCTGAGCGCTGAAGAGATCTATGCTGACGAACTGAAGGCACTGAGCCAGGGCGACGACCGGCCACGACCGGCCAACTGGCGCCTGTCTCCGCAGGCCGTCGTGACCTATATCCTGGGCGGAAAGGCCGCGGACGGAACCACGATCAGCGCCAAATATGTGGGCAATCGCAGGCTGATTGAGACGGCTGTGGCAACACTGGCAACCGACCGCGCTCTGTTGCTGCTCGGCCTGCCCGGTACTGCGAAGTCGTGGGTCTCCGAGCATCTTGCGGCGGCCATCTCTGGCTCTTCGCAGCGCATGATTCAATGCACTGCTGGCACGGATGAAAATCAAATTCGCTACGGATGGAACTATGCGCTACTGCTGGCCAAAGGCCCATCGCGCGAAGCACTGGTGAAGACGCCTTTGACGCGCGCCATGGAAGAGGGAACGCTGGTGCGCTTTGAAGAGCTGACGCGCATGGGATCGGACGTGCAGGACACGCTGATCACGGTTCTCTCCGAAAAAACACTGCCCATTCCAGAACTGGATACAGCCGTTGAGGCCCGACGCGGCTTCAATGTGATTGCCACGGCCAACAATCGTGACAAGGGAGTCAACGATCTCTCCTCCGCGCTCAAGCGGCGCTTCAACGTCGTTGTTCTTCCCTCGCCGGCAACGCTCGAAGAAGAAACCGGAATCGTGTTGAAGCGTGTGCGCGAGATTGGAACCAACTTGAGCCTGCCGCCGATTCGTCCCGCGGATCAAGAAATCGTGCGCATCGTAACGCTCTTCCGCGAACTGCGCGAAGGCAAGACGCTCAACGGCAAAATCAAGCTCAAGACCTCGACCGGTTCTCTCTCTACGGCAGAGGCTATCTCGGTTGGCGTCAGTGCATGGGCCTCTGCGGCGCACTTCGGCGATGGAGAGATGGACGCCGTGAGTCTGGCCAGCAATCTTGTCGGCGCAGTCGTGAAAGATCCTGTGCAAGACACCGTCGCCCTGCAAGAGTATCTGGAAAGCGTGGTGCGTACGCGCGATGGATGGAGCGATCTTTACACTGCGATTCGAGAGGTTCTTTAGCCTTGGACGAGCGCCTTCATCTGCTGGGCATCAGGCATCACGGGCCAGGCTCCTCCGCGCTGTTGCGGCAGGCGCTCGACGCGCTGGACCCCGCCTGCGTTCTGGTCGAAGGGCCGCCCGAAGCGGATGCGCTCATTCCTTATGCCGCCGAGGAAGGCATGGTGCCGCCGGTGGCTCTGCTGCTCTACGCAAGTGAAGATTCAACAGCCGCATCCTTCTATCCCTTCGCGGAGTTTTCTCCTGAGTGGCAGGCTTTGCGCTGGGCTTCTGATCGGCATCGTCCGGTACGTTTCATCGATTGGCCGGCAGGCGTCTCACTGGCTCTTTCCAAACATGAAGACGGTGAAAAGTCTGATACAGCGCACAGTTCCGACCCCCTCGACCTGCTCGCCGAAGCCGCCGGATATGAAGATGGAGAAGCCTTCTGGAATACGCTCATAGAACAAACTGGAGGCCAGCCAGCAGATGCCGGCCAGCACGCGCTCTCCGTATTTGCCGCCATTGAAGAGGCCATGACAGAAGCGCGCGCCTATCAAACTGAAACCGGCGCAATGAGCGAGACAGAGACTATGCGGCACACGCAGCGTGAAGCCTTCATGCGCACTCATATTCGTCAGGCGCTCAAAGAGCACGAGGGCAACATCGCCGTGATCTGCGGAGCATGGCACCTCAGCGCCTTGCGCGCTCCATCTAAAATTGTCGACGACAAGGCAATGACGAAAGATCTTCCCAGGATCAAGGTTGAAGCTACTTGGGTTCCCTGGACCGACAGCCGTTTGAGCTTTCGTTCCGGTTATGGAGCAGGTGTACTCTCGCCTGGATGGTATCGTCACTTGTGGTCGCTTTATGCTGCCAGCGAGACGCCGGCTCCTGAGAGTTTTGCCGCTGTATGGCAGGCAAAGACCACGGCCCTGCTACGCAGCGAAGGCTATCCCGCACCGACTGCTTCTGCGATTGAGGCCGCAAGGCTCGCCCTGGGGCTGGCTGCATTGCGCGGTATCCAAATGCCAGGCCTCGCCGAGATGCGTGAAGCATCGCTGGCCACGCTCTGTTATGGAGATGAGGTCGCGCTAGCATTGATTCAGCGCAAGCTCTATATTGGCGAGCGCGTCGGCGAAATCGATGAGCATGTGCCGCAGATGCCGTTGGCCCGCGATCTCACACTCTGGCAAAAGAAGACGCGCCTCAAGCCGGAGGGTCTTGATCGCGAGCTACGCCTCGATCTTCGCACCGAGGCCGGTCTGTTGAAGTCTACGCTCCTGCATCGCCTGACACTGATTCAAGTTCCGTGGGGGCGTTTGGTTGAAGCCGAAAGCGGCCGCGGAACCTTTCGCGAAGTGTGGATGCTGCGCTGGGTTCCGGAGCTTTCTGTCGCGCTTGCCGAGGCGCTCATTCATGGCGTCACCATCGAGCAGTCCGCTGGCAATTGGACGCTGGAACGCGCACAGGCATCGAACTCCGTCACCGCGCTGGCCGAGATGATCCGTGCCGCTTTGGTCGCCGACCTTCCCGATGCAGCCACGCAGTGCATCGAGCGCCTGCAAGCTGCGGCCATCCATGCCAGCGACATTACCGATCTGATGAATGCCATTGCGCCGCTGGTGCGCGTTCTTCGCTATGGAGCCGCGCGCAAATTACCTGAAGAAGCTCTGCGCGCGCTGATCCTTGCAATGAGCATCGAGGTAAACGCGGGAGTCCGCGTCGGCTCGCACAGCCTTGATCGCGAGGCGGCAGCGGCGCGCGTGCAGGCCATGCGCGGTTATGATGAAGCGCTCGGCCTCTTTGCCGATGAAGCACTCTCGCATTCGTGGCGGCATCAACTTGCGCTCATGGTCGAAGACGATCAGGTCGCCGCGCCCGTGGCCGGTTTGAGCCTGCGCCGCTTGCACGAACTTCGCGCCTGGGAATTGCCCACTGTGGCCGCGGCCTTCTCGCGCCACACCAGCGGGCAGGAGTTGGAGAACGCCGGAGCCTTTCTTGAATGCTTTCTCAGCGGCGGCTCTGAGATTATTCTTCAAGATCACTCTCTGCTGCAACTGGTCGATACTTGGCTGTGCGAACTCCGAGAAGAAGACTTCATTGCGTCGTTGCCGTTGTTGCGGCGCAGCTTTACAGGCTTCGATAGTATCGCGCGCCGCCGCTTGATGGAGAGCATTGCGAAAGGGCCTATGCAGGATTCAGGAATGACCGCGGCGCACGGCACTGCCGAGGATGGTCCGTTCTCCGAGGCGCTACCTTTGCTCTATCGGATTCTCGGTATCGGAGGTCAGTCATGAACCCGAATGAACGCAAGCGCCGCTGGCAACTCGCGCTCGGCGAGGCCGGCCAATCCGATCTCTGCGAGTCGGATCAGAGACTGAGCGCGGCGCTCTCGGCTCTTTACAACGCTCCGGAGCAGACCAAGTCGCGCGGCGGTCTCGGTGCATCTTCGCCGCGCGTAGCGCGCTGGCTGGGCGACATTCGCGAGTTTTTCCCAACCTCGGTCGTGCAGATCATTCAGAGAGACGCCTTCGAGCGCTTGAACCTCAAATCGCTGATGCTGGAGCCGGAGTTTCTGGCCACGCTGGAAGCCGATGTGCATCTCGTTGCCGACCTGATCTCTCTGCGCTCCGCCATCCCTGAGAAGACCAAGGAAACCGCGCGCCAGGTTGTTCGCAAAGTGGTGGATGCGCTTATGGCTCGTCTTGAGCACAAAACCACAGAACTCCTGCGCAGCGCTCTCAACCGCTCCCAACGCACACGCAAACCGCGCGCCAGCGACATCGACTGGGGCCGCACCATCGGCGCCAACCTTCGCCATTACCAGGCCGAACATAAGAGCATCGTTCCAGAAACACTCATCGGCTATGCACGCAAATCAAAGACGCGCGCCAATCTCGATCAGGTCGTTCTGTGTGTCGATCAGTCCGGCTCCATGGCCACATCCGTGGTCTACTCTTCGATCTTTGCAGCCGTGATGGCCTCGGTCCCCGGCATCGACACCAAACTCATCTGCTTCGATACAGCGATTGTCGATCTCACCGAGCAACTGGCCGATCCCGTTGAAGTTCTCTTTGGCGTACAGCTTGGCGGCGGCACCGACATCAATGCTGCGCTGGCCTACTGCGAACAGAAGATCGAGCATCCCGCCAAGACGCACCTCGTGCTGATTACTGACCTCTACGAAGGCGGCGACGCCAAATCCATGCTGGCTCGCGTTGCCGCATTCAAACAAAGCGGAGTCAACGTAATCGTTCTGCTTGCACTCTCCGATGACGGTCACCCCGGATACAACTCCGCGCATGCAGAACAGATTGCCAGCATGGGCTGCCCCGTCTTCGCCTGCACGCCTGACCAGTTTCCCGACCTGATGGCCACCGCTCTAACCCGTCAGGATATTCAGCAATGGGCAGCAGGCCAGGAGATCGCGCTCATTCGGGGGGCATAGGAGTGCCGAACAAGCGATGACATGCGCTTTACCGCGCGTCTCCTTCAGATCTGGAAATATCCGGCAAAGCCACGCGTAGCAGATGGCCTCCATACACGATGAATGCATGGAGCTTCTCTTCGTCAATCCACATCTGCCGGCTATCGAAGTGCAGACCGGAGACAGCGTAAACCGGTTTGAAGATAAATCTCTCCTCGTCGTACAAGCCAATCTCGGTCTTTGCTTCCTTGTCTCGCCAAACCGCCGCCCACGAGTGGCCTTTGATTTGGGAGGGCTGCAAGGACCGCGTTGCATACTCTTCCAACGGAGCAAACTCACCC
>PMGP01000226.1:3491-22490 GCA_003156235.1 Acidobacteriaceae bacterium | reverse complement strand
CACGAATGTACCTGCAAGTGCGGCTGCTACGCCAAAGACCAGGACCATCAGGCGGAGCGCGCCATCGCCTTGCTGCGCAACCGTGCCGCCCATCGTCGCTCCAATGAAAAACTGGCCTTGGTGCTGGACATCGACGAGACCTCGCTCTCCAACTATGAGGAGATGGTCAAGGCCGACTTCTCCTACGACAGCGCCATCTTCAATGCCTGGGTCAATTCCGCCAAAGCCCCCGCCATTCCCGGCACACTGCGGCTATATAAGGAAGCTCAGCGGCTCAACGTGAATGTCTTCTTCATTACCGGCAGAGCCGACTCCGAACGCGAGGCCACCGAGCGCAACCTCCGCGAACAGGGCTATAAGAACTGGCAGCAGTTATATCTCCGCCCCCCCGCGCTGGCCTCACAACCGGTGTCTGTCTTCAAGTCCGGCGCGCGCGCCGCCATTGTCGCGCAGGGCTACCGGATTATTCTTAACGTCGGAGACCAGTGGAGCGATGACAAGGGAGAACCCCAGGCGGAGTTCTTCGTAAAATATCCCAACCCGTACTACCTCATTCCCTAAGTTATGAGCATTTAGTGTAAAAAGAAGGCGAGGCCTCCCCATGGAGCGTTTGAGGCCTCGCCGGAGGAACGAACTTACGCACAAATTGTGTCGCTTAATCTCTTGATCTCTGTTCCCTGTTCCCTATTCCCTATTCCCTATTCCCTGCTTAATGCTATCCTCACATCCGAGATGCCCGGTCTTTCTCTGCTCCAATTCGTCGCTGTCGGCCTGCTCATCCTGGCCAACGCCTTCTTTGTGGCCGCCGAGTTCGCCCTTGTCTCTCTCCGCGACACCCGCATCGAGCAGATGCTGGCCGCCTCCGTCCCCGGCTCCCGCGCCGTTCGCCGCTTGCAGCGCGACCTGGACGACTTTCTCCCCGCCGTCCAGCTCGGCGTCACCTTTTGCTCGCTGGCCCTGGGCTGGCTCGGCGAACCTCTGGCCGCGAGTGTCATTAAGGCTTGGCTGGACGCTCTGCCCATCGCCCCGGCTCACGCTCAAATTTATGCCCACATAGCCGCCGTAGCCGCCGTCGCTCTCGGCTTTGCCCTCATCACCTACTTCCACGTCGTGGTCGGCGAACTGGTGCCCAAGTCCCTCGCCCTGCGCCGCGCCGAAGCTCTCGCCGTCGCCGTCGCCCCGCCCATGCTGGTCTTCATGGCCCTGGCCCGCCCCGCCGTCCGCCTCCTCAAAAACTCCGCCGCACTCATCCTCCGCGGCTTCGACATTCCCCTCACCGAGCGCGCCCAGGTCCACTCCCCCGAGGAACTCAAGCTCATCGCCACCGCCGCTCGCCGCCTCGGCGTCTTGCCCCCCTTTCAGGAAACGCTCATCCACCGCACCCTCGAACTCGAGGATGTGCCCGTCCGCGAGATCATGACCCCGCGCCAGAAGATCTTNNGTCGGCGTCGTCTACTCCAAAGACCTCGCCCGCCTCATGTTCTTCCGCTCGGGTTCCACAAAATCTACGGGTGCCCCAGGTTTAAAGGGTACGGGCTTCAGCCCGTACATCAGTGAGCCAATAAAAACGGGGGCTGGTAGGGATGGGTTTCAACCCATCCATTTATCCCCTGTGGGAAGTTCTTCGGAAACTCCGCCCGACCGGCCAGATCCCGATCTCACCCTCCGCCAAATCATGCGCGACATTCTGGTCGTTCCCGAAACCAAATCCGTCCTCGACCTCCTCCGCGATCTCCAGCAGCGCCGCCGCCAGATCGCCATCGTGGTTGACGAGTACGGCTCCACGGTCGGCCTTGTCACCGCCGAAGACGCCATCGAGCAGTTGACTGGAGAATTAGAAGACGAGTTCGACTTACCCGCTCTCCCCATCTTCCCCGTCGCCGGCGGTGCAGTACTGATGGATGGCGGCCTCAATCTCCGCGACCTCCAAACCCAGATGCAATGGGACCTGCCCCGCGAAGGCGGCATAGAAACCCTGGCCGGCTTCATCCTGATCCGTCTCGGCCACATCCCCAAAGTCGGCGAAAGCGTGGACTACGATGGCCGCCGCCTCACCGTCGTCGAAATGGACAACCGCCGCATCGCCAAAATACGCGTCGAGCCGGTCGAGGAAGCTCCAGCAGCACATTCCTCTACAGCTATGAATGATTGAGTGACATCATAGAAGTATTTCCATAGAAATGAACAGTAAAATGCTGTAGCCAGAGCCAGAATCGAGGGCCTCTGGTAAACTCAAGTTGCATTTTCGTGCTACCGAGGACACTATGCTTACCTCATTGCGAATCCAGAACTTCAAGGCTTGGAAAGACACGGGACAGGTTCGTCTGGCCCCGTTGACGGTCATTTTCGGGACAAATAGCGCCGGGAAGAGCAGCCTTGGGCACTTGCTGCTTGCCCTGAAACAGACCGCATTAGCCACGGATCGGAAGCGGGCATTACACCTCGGAGATGCCAATACCCTTATAGACTTGGGCACCTTTAAGGATTGCCTATACCGGCACGACCTTTCATCAACTCTGGAATTCGAGCTTGCTTGGAATTTACCGAAGAACTTGACGTTTCGCGACTTGCACGAGAAAAGGACTCCATATATCGGAAATGCTCTTTCGTTGAGTGCGGATTTGAAGGCGGACAAGAAGGAGCAGCCTGAAATTCAAGGTTTTACCTACGATCTTCGCTACGGGTCAGATCGCGTCGTTGCAGTAGATCACGTACTCAACGGTGGTGGTAGATGGGCTCTAAACCCTGATAATTACAAATTTGTTCAGGCAATGGGAAGAAAATGGGATCTGACTGAACCGGAAAAATTCTATCGCGTCTCTGAGACAAGCCTTTCAAGATATCAGAACGCGGGGTTTCTCACGGATTTTGCATTGGAAACGGAAAGGATGTTAGCTGGGATTAGCTATTTGGGTCCGCTCCGCAACCATCCGCAGAGAATCTATCAGTGGTCTGGAGATACTCCAGAAGATGTCGGCCAAAGAGGTGAATCATCGGTAGCAGCAATTCTGGCGGCAGAACAAGATGGAAGAAAACTGAACAAGGGACCGAGAAAGCCTACACGTAGATTTGCCAAACTCATTGCCGAATGGCTTACAGATATTCATGTAATTGACAGTTTCGCTGTTAAGCCTGTGGCCGAGGGGCGAAAGGAGTTTGAGGTTCTTATCAAAACTCAGGCTTGGTCTCCTGAAGTTAAGATCACCGACGTCGGGTTTGGGGTTTCCCAGGTTCTTCCTGCTTTGGTTCAAGCATTTTATTGCCCTCCGAATTCGACTGTGTGGATGGAGCAGCCTGAGATTCACCTTCATCCGCAAGTTCAGTCAGATCTCGCAGATGTTTTTATTTCGGCTGTGCATGCAAGTCAGGACGGCAAAGCGAGAAATGTTCAACTTATCGTCGAAAGCCACTCCGAGCACTTTTTGACCCGGCTTCAGCGGAGAATCGCCGAAGAGCAGATTAAACCAAGCGAAGTGGCAATATATTTCTGTCGAAATACGGAAAACGGCGCTGCCCTTGAGTCGCTTGACCTCAACCTATTCGGTGAAATCAAGAATTGGCCTACGGATTTCTTCGGAGATCAGATGGGAGACCTATCGGCGCGAACGATCGCCGCCCAGCGCCGCAAGCAGCATGGAGCGGGCGCGTGAAGGCTGGATCGCTAGCTGTGGTTGATACGAACGTCTTGCTTGTCGCAAATGACCAGCATTCAGATGTTTCGCCTGGATGCGTAATTGCGTGTGTAGAGGTGCTTGAGCATCTGCGTAAAAGCGGTTGTGTTGTCATTGACGATGGATATGAGATTTTGACTGAATACAGCCAGAAAACCAAACCGAATACGGGAAATCGAGTTGGCGATGCTTTCTTGAAATGGCTGTTTCAGAATTCTGGAAATACTCGACAAGTGGCACATGTGCATATAGAGAAGCACATAGAGAGAGGCTACAACGAGTTTCCAGATGATGCGGACCTAAACGACTTCGATCATGCTGATCGGAAATTCGTCGCAGTAGCGGCTGCGCATCCTAAGCGTCCGCCGATTCTTCAAGGCTCCGATTCGAAGTGGACCGAATGGTCGGTGAGACTGTCGGCACATCGAATCAACGTTGAGTTTCTTTGTCCGGGTGATGTCGCAAAGTTCATTGAACGGAAGCGATCTCGCATAGCTTGAGATTCGCGTAAAGCTCCGCGCCGTTCTCCCCGCCACGCAAGCCGTTGCTGTCTGAGTGCATCTGACCACAGAAGGCTATTCCTTGGGGATCTGACACAAAAAATGCGGGCGCCGCACCCGATGCGTGATGAAACTGCGCCGATAGCCTGCCCTGAGCGCAGTCGAAGGGGTGATGCACCCGCATTTGTGAGTTAGAAGCTGTCTTTTTACGCTGCTTTTTGGCCGCTGGCCGAGCGTACGCGGAAGCGCTTCATCGTGATTGACAGCGTACGCTCGATCTTGCGCAGGTCGTTGCGCTCGGCCGGGCCGGCAAAGGTGGAGGCTACGCCGTGGGCTGAGGCGCGGCCGGTGCGGCCTACGCGGTGGACAAAGTCCTCGGCCATCTTGGGCATGTCGAAGTTGATGACGTGGGCCACGTTGGCCACGTCGATGCCGCGAGCGGCTACGTCGGTGGCCACCAGCACGCGGTGACGGCCCTCGGAGAAGCTGCNNCGCACGAAGACCAGGAAGCTGCCCGTCTCCGCACCCAGCAGGTGCTCGAGCAGTTCCTGCTTCTTGTCCGCCTCGACTTCAAAGGTGCGCAGCTCGACGTTTTCAGCGGGCTTGAGCACCGAGCCGATTTCGACGCGGACGGGGTTGTTGAGGTACTTGCGCGCCACATCCTTGACAGACGCTTCGAGAGTGGCCGAATAACACAAGGTTTGGCGCACCGCCGGCAGCGCGGTTGCGATGCGAGCGATGGCCGGCTGGAAACCCATATCGAGCATCCGGTCCACTTCGTCGAGCACCAGGATTTTTACTCCGTCGAGGCGGACCAGTTTGCGCTTGAGATAGTCCTCAAGGCGTCCGGGAGTGGCGACAATGAGGCGCGCGCCGCGGCGGATGGCGTCGAGTTGCGCGCGCTCAGCGAGCCCGCCAACCACCAGGGCCACGGTCTGCGCGGAACTGGAGCGCACGGCGAGAAAGGCCTGCTCCACCTGCATGGCCAGCTCGCGCGTGGGCAGAACGATGAGGGCAAGCGCTCCCTTGCCTTCGGCCTTCTGCATCATCTCGATGATCGGGATGAGAAAGCCGAGCGTCTTGCCGGTTCCGGTTTGCGCGGTGGCCAGCACGTCGCGGCCTTCCAGAGCGGGAGGGATGCAAGCGGTCTGCACCGGTGTGGGGATTTCAAAATTGTTGGCGTCAAGCCGCGCCATCAGGGCGGCCGAAAGAGAAAACTGAGTAAACTGTGTTGTCAAAATAGGGTACATTCCTGTTGGGCTCCGCGAGCACCAGTTTCCCTGGAACCTGCAATCGGAACCGGACGAAGAGGCGGCACACGAATACTCCTCGCACGCGGGCCTGCTAATCAATTTGCGTAAGGGAGAACCGAAAGTCGAATCTAAGACTAGCCAGACATTCAAAGGAAGAACATCCGAGGCCCGGAGCTGCCGCACGCTACGTCATCGCCAGACGGCACATTGCCGGCCGGCTCCACGCTCCCACGCTTTCAAACGATTCCTGGTTTGCTGGCGCGGCATCCTTTGTTGGAGGAGACGAACGCACAGACTACCGCCGGGCCTGGTTTAACCCATGGCAGAGGCCCCCAGGATGGGAGACCATGTGGATACGCTGTAGGGGCTTGGGGAAAACTGTGCCAGGCAAACTTGCTTTCTAAGGCTCGCTGCCGCTCACGGCCAAATCACTGAGCGCAAGTACAGTGTAGCACAGTTGGGTATTATCATTTGCATTAACATTGCGGGCTGCCTGCCCAACGATTAGATTTCTCTCATCATTCTGACCGAATATTTATATTACCGGTCATCGGCTTGCTGCCAAAAAGCAGGACTGCACACAGAATACCTTCCGCGTAAAATACTCTTCAGGGAGAACGCATCCCCAGGCGCCTCATGAATGACCCTACAGGAAAATTCGGCATTGATTCTCAGGCGGAGGCGCCCATAGAAGCAAATGTTACGCTCGATCCGGCGGATTGGGCTGCTTTTCGGGCGCAGGCACACGTCATGCTGGACGATATGCTCGGCTACATCGAGAGGATACGCGAGCGGCCGGTGTGGCAGCCGATTCCAGATGAAGCGCGGGCACACTTTCGCTCTCCCGCGCCGCAAAAGGGCGAAGAGCTGGCCGAGGTCCATGCGGAGTTCATGCGGGATGTGCTGCCCTTCGCCATGGGCAATGTTCATCCGGGCTTTATGGGCTGGGTGAATGGCGGGGGCACTCCGGTGGGCATGGTGGCGGAGATGCTGGCTGCGGGATTGAACGCGAATCTCGGTGGCCGCGATCATATTCCGGTCGAGGTGGAGCGGCAGGTGAGCGAATGGATGCGGGAGATCTTCGGATTCCCGCGCGGCGCGAGCGGATTGTTCGTCACTGGAACGTCAATGGCGAATCTGATGGCCGTGGTGATTGCCCGCGACGCCGCTTTGGGTTATCAGGTTCGCGTCAACGGAGTGACCGCTGGTAGAAAGCAGTTGACCGCATACGCTTCGACCGCGGTGCATGGTTGCGTGGCCAAGGCCATGGACATTGCCGGGATTGGCAGCGATGCGCTGCGGTTGATTCCCACCGACAGCCGCTACCGGATCGATCTGACGGCTCTGGCGACGGCGATTGAGTTGGATCGCACGAAAGGCTTCACCCCGTTTGTCGTGGTGGGCACTGCGGGAACGGTGGATACGGGAGCGATTGACGATCTGACTGGGTTGGCAGATCTGTGCAAGTGCGAGAAACTCTGGTTCCACGTGGACGGAGCCTTTGGCGCGCTGGCCAAGCTGGCTCCTGATCTTGCCCCACGGCTGGATGGAATTGAATGCGCCGATTCGCTGGCTTTTGATTTTCATAAATGGGGACAAGCGCCTTACGACGCCGGTTTTCTCCTGGTTCGCGACGCGGAGGCGCACAAGCAGGCTTTCGCCTCGCCGGCTGCGTACATGACGCGGGCGGAGCGAGGACTGGCAGCAGGTTCACCCTGGCCGTGCGATTTTGGGCCGGACCTCTCGCGGGGCTTTCGCGCGCTGAAAGTCTGGTTCACGTTGAAGGTACTGGGCACGGAGCGGTTGGGAGCTGCCATCTCGCGCAGTTGCTCTCTGGCTCGTTATCTCGAAGGGCGCATCCACGCGACGCCGGAGCTGGAAGTGATGGCCCCTGTGGAGTTGAATATCGTCTGCTTCCGCTATCGCGCCGAAGACTCCGATAAGGTAAACGCGGAGATTGCCATCCGGTTACAGGAGTCAGGTGTGGTGGCGCCTTCTACTACACGGATCGGAGGCCGCACGGCGATTCGCGCGGCCATCGTGAATCACCGCACCGGGCGCGCGGAGATGGACGCACTGGTGGACGGCACGCTGGCTCAAGGCCGCGCCCTGGTTGCGCAAGCCTGATTCCGAAAGTGAAGCACGGCACGATTCTGCCTGATTTTTGTCCTGAGAAAAGTTCAAAGCGGTCACTTCAGTATTCCGCGATCAAACGCTATAACCCTATTGGTGCGTTTACACTAGTGGGGTGGAAGAAGTTCAGCCCAACATGGATTCCAAGCCTGCCGGTTTCGCGCTGCGCTTAGTAGCGGCGGCGCTGATTGTGCGTGGCGATGAGATTCTGATCGGCCAACGCCGCCCCAATCAGCCGATGGCGCTCAAGTGGGAGTTTCCCGGCGGCAAGATTGAGGCTGGCGAGAGCCCGCAGCAGGCGCTGGCCCGCGAGCTGGACGAAGAGTTGGGCATCACGGCCACCATCGGCCCCTTTGTCACGCACATCCGCCACAACTACCGCCATGGCGGCGCGGTGGATTTGCAGTTTTTTGCGGTGCGCGAGTTTACCGGGGAGATCGTGAACCACATCTACCATCAGTTTCGCTGGGTGCGGCTGGAAGAGCTTTCCAGCTACGAGTTCCTCGCCGCCGACCGCGAATTGATTCGGGATCTGGCGGCGGGCAAGCTGCTATAAACCCCTGCCTGCCAGAATGGACGCAGTCCTCAGTGCCCCGGCATCATGCCCCAGAGCATGATCAGCGTGATGCCGATGACGATGATGCTCGTGCTCCACGCAATCACGTTCCACAGCAGCGAGTTCTTATGTTCGCCCATCAGATCCTTGCGATTGATCAACATCAGCATGAGAATAATGACCACCGGAAGCAGAACGCCGTTCAGCACCTGGGAGTAAATCGCAAAGGGAATCAGTTGCGAATCGGGCAACATCAGCACGGTCAGCGCGCCGCCGGCAATCAACAGCGTGTAGAGCCAGTAGAAGAACGGGGCTTCCTTGAAGTGCTTGTCCACGCCGGACTCCACGCCCAGGCCCTCGCATACCGTGTAGGCGGTCGAGAGCGGCAGAATCGACGCGGCGAAGATCGAGGCGTTGAAGAGGCCGAAGGCAAAGAGGATATAAGCGTATTCGCCGGCCAGCGGGCGCATCGCCTCGGCGGCCTCAGCAGCCGTTTGGATGGCGCCCATGCCGTGCACGTAGAGCGTGGCCGCGCAGGCCACGATGATGAACCAGGCCACAATATCNNAGATAGAACTGCATCCACGGCGCAATGGTGGTGCCGACGACTGCAATGGCCATGTAGATATAGGCCTTGTCGCTCAAGACCGAGTTGGCCGGCAGCGTGATTGTGGCCTTCAGCGCGTCGTGCCAACTGGGCTGGGAGAGCACGCCGGCGAAGATGTAGGCGATATAGATAAACGAGGCGATGATAAAGATTTTTTCCGTGCTTTTGTAACTGCCTTTGACCACCATGTACCAGACAAGGGCCGCGCAAGTGGGCACGGAGATGAACTTGGAGACGTGAAAGAGGTGCAGGGAACCGGCGATGCCGATGAACTCGGTGACCACGTTGGTGTAGTTGACCACCACCAGCGCCACCATCAGTAAAAAGGTAAGCCGCAGACCAAACTCCTCGCGGATCAGGTCGCTGAGGCCCTTGCCGGTGACCACGCCCATGCGGGCGCACATCTCCTGTACTACGATGAGGGAGATGGTGATGGGAATGATGGTCCAGAGGAGGGTGTAGCCGTATTGCGCGCCGGCCGCGGAGTAGGTGAAGATGCCGCCGGAGTCGTTATCAACATTGGCGGTAATGAATCCGGGGCCGAGGACGGCCAAAAACAGCAGTATCCGGATTCGCCAACGCTTCAACATACGGGCCGGTTCCTATTGTGGAGTCATAGAGAGTCTGTTCTCGCTGCTTTTCTGACCATAACAGGCCGGGGCATGGGGCGCGAAACCGGGAGGACGTAAGCCTGGGAGACTCTCTAATAATAAACAAGCGTGGACCGGGAGGCCGGCGCTACAGTTTCATGCACTGCGGGTCTGTAACGCCGGTTGGGGACTAAAAAGGGGTTGACTGTACTTTGTTATGTTGGTACATTGGTATATAGGTAAGAGGAGGAATTCATGACACGAGAGCAGCAAGATCGCGAACCTGTCGTAGTCGAGCGCGTGCAGACCGGCGTGCGAATGGAAAAGCGCCTGTTGAAGGTGCTCAAGGCCGTCGCCGAGCTGAAGGAAATGACGCTGGGCGATCTGTTGGAGGGAATTGTGCTGCATGCCTTTGAGGGCAAGCTGGTTCCCTTCTCTCCGCAAACGCTGAAGGAGATTGAACAGTTCAAGGCGATCTACGGGATGACGCTGAAGGCCACGGATAGCCACAACCTTAAGGAGCGGAAGCCGCCTGCGGTGGGGCAGACGCCTTTGGCCAGGAAATCTTAGGTGTTGCTTGCCACAAAAAGAAGTGCAGCAAGTTAGCCCCCGCTAGCGCGGGGTTAACGAATTAGCAAGTTAGCCTGTCAGGCGGTGGCGTAAACCGGTTCCTCGTCGGTGACGGCATCGGCGGTTAGGCTGAGCAGGGAGGCTACCACGTCGGCGGCACTATAGGATGTGCGGCCGGGCGCGAGGAACTGCGCGACGGTATTCAGATCGTCGCCGATGGTGACCAGGGCCGGCTCAACGGAACCGTCCTTGCGAACCTGTTGATAGCCTATGTTGGCCATCAGGGCATTGCACAGGCACTTGCGCCCCACCGTATCCTCGACCATGCCGCCCTTGGCCACGTAATTGGCCACCGGCTCGGCGGAGCAGCGGTAGCCGATCTTGCCTTCCGGCGTGGCGTAGGATTCACGCAGCAAGCCAATGTCGCAGACCCTGGTCCGCGCCGCGGCTACTTCCGGATCGGAGTATGAGCCCTGCAACAGCGCCACCTTGAAGGGGAATCCGGTGGGCGAGGCCACCGGATCGGTGAAGACCTCGCCGGTGCCGGTGGTTGCCTGGGCAATAAGCGTCTGTTTGAGATCAGGACGCAGGCCGGACTCTCGCGTGAAGGCAAAAGCTGTGCCCACCTGCACGCCGGCAGCGCCCTGATCGAGAGCGAAACGCACGCTTTTGGCGTTTCCGTATCCGCCAGCCAGCCAGAAGGGCACGCCCAGCGCACGCAGTCCCGCAATGTCTACCTGGTCGCGCTCCCCGTAGACCGGCTCACCGGCAGTATTGAGCAGCAGCTTTCCGCGCGGCGGCGCATTGTGTCCGCCCGCCGTGGGGCTTTCGATGACCAGCCCATCGACGCGCCCGCTGGCCCGGCGCAGCATGGTAGTGGCCAGGGTGTTGGAGCTGACTATGGCCAAAAAGCGTGGCCGGTCAAGAACAGGAAGCGGTCCATCAATGTAATCGGCGGGATCGAAGCGCATGGCCGTGTCGGCATCCTGGGCTGCGCCGATGACCGCCAGGCGGTACTCTGCCGGTTGTTGCGCCGCAAAAGCATCCAGGACGCCGGGAATGTGCAGCGGGATGCCCGCGCCCATCAGCACGTAGCCCACGCCGGCCAGCATCGCGCCGTAGATGGAGGAGAGGTGCGGCATCTGCACCTTCTCAAGAAAATTGATGCCGACAGCGTTCTTCTGTCCATCGCGCGCCAGATAGACCTCGACGAAATTGCTTACGATGCATAGCTCGACCACCTTGCGCAGATCGCGGCGCTGGTGCATGGGCGGGAGCGGATAGGGCTTTCCCTCGGCCTTGCCGCCGGAGACGTAGTACTCCTCCCAGATGCGGTTGGCCATCTCGGGAAAGGGGAAGGCATCCAGCCCGCGGCGCATATTTCCGCCGGGGTCGCCATCGGCTAGGCGGCGAACAAAGAGCGAATCAAGCGCGGTGCCGGAGACCACGCCGAGCTGACCGAGTTTGGAGACAGCATTGGCCAGGCGCCAGTTTGAAACGCCCACGCCCATGCCGCCCTGGATGATCTTGGGAAACTGCATCATTTCTGGATTGTTTCACAGATCGGGCTGAATCCCTACTTTTCTCGGAGATAAGTGAGCAAAATAATACATGGGGTGATCAATACTGCACACAGAATGCCGAAATGAAACTCTTTCAAGCTACGCGGAGAAATGAGACGGAAATGGATGGGCTCGACGGGGAACCATCGGGCGGCAGGCAGTGAAGCCATGCCGCCCATAATCGGAGCGGAAACCTGCCCGCTAGTTTTTATCGTACTCATCTTCGACGCGGGGAAAAGCGGCAAAACAGAAAAAGATCATCAAATTCCAGGCAATAAAAAGAATAAGGGCAATCCGCGTCTCATCGGAAAGCGGAGCCTCTGCTTCACCTACATATCTGGCCGATAAAAGGATCATCGTTTTCAGCACGACCGCCCCGGATTGGAACATCATGACCCAGCGGACCATAGGGACCCAAAATTTGTCCATAGTCCACAATTTCCATGCGCTGGCAAGATAAACCAGTCCAAAGATCAGAAAAATAATGGGAAGACCCTGGGCATAGGCCCCCATCGATCTACCTGTTACCGCCAGAGCGGGTTGAGCCTGCCGTGGAAGCAAACTGAAAATAAGATCCGGTCTGGAGCTGAGAAAAGACGCCACACTCGATTCCGGGTCGCCCCATGGAACCAGGGCAAGGAGCAAGTTAACCACACCCCGCATCAATTGGTATCCACAGATCAGGCGAACGTAGATCGGGAGTTGGCTCTTCGCTGTCGACCTCGGAATACGGTCCGCAGGCATCTCAAAGGGCGTCGGCGTAATGCCATGCATCCGCCGCGGCCTGTCGACTTTCTGTTGCGCCGGCATACTTCCTCCTATTCCATTCCCTGCCCCGTGCGATCAAGCCGCGGATTGGCAGACACCAAGCGGGGCGAGATTCACGATGCAGAAATGTCTTTGTTGAGGTTCGGAGGAAGTGTAACACAAAGGCTATGCGGCGAGCATTATAGATTTTCGCGCAGGAAGCTGATCACGTGGTCGGCCTGGACGACGCCCACCATGCGGCCCTGAACGTCGACCACGGCCAGGGCGTGGAGGTTGTACTTGTCGAAGAGTTCGGCCAGTTCGTTCTGGTGCAGGTGGATGGGGCAGGAGAGGACGCGGGCTTCAGCCAGCGTGGAAAGGAGCGTCTCCGGCTGGGCCATGACCAGACGCGCGAGCGGAATGGCTCCCCGCAGCACACGGTGTTCGTTGAGCAGGTATATTTCGGTGACGCTCTCCAGATCGCCATCAAAGGTGCGCAGTTCATCGACGGCCTGGGCCACGGTTGCGTCCTTGCCCAGGGCAACAAAGTCTGTGGTCATGCATCCGGCGGCGGATTTCTCGTCAAACTCGAGCAGCTCCGAGACCTCCTGCCGCTCCTCCGGTTCCATTTCTTCCAAAATGGCGTCGGATTGCTCTTCGGGCAGCTCGGCCAGCAGGTCGGCGGCAGCGCCGGGGTCCATCTCCTCGACGATGTCTGCGATCTTCTCTTCGTCGAGCTTTTCCAGGAGCGCCTTTTGCAGGCGGGGCTCGACCTCTTCGAGAGTCTCGGCGGCCACTTCTTCATCGAGCGAGGTGAAGATGACCTCGCGCTCGGCGGGGGCCAGGTCTTCAAGAATGTCAGCCAGGTCGGAGGGGTGCATCTCGCCCAGCCGCTCATACTCGATGCGCAGCTTGACGCGGCGGGCGGGATCGACCTCGATAACGTCAACAAACTCCCAAGGAATGCAGCGGGAGACGAACTTGCGGGAAAGCTTCTCCAGCGCGGCGCGGGGCAATAATCCTTTGAAGACGCGGCGAAAGGCGCCGCGCAGCCCCACCTCGACCTCGCAGACACGCAGCAGGTGAGCCGCACCCTGGCCCATCCACTCCAGATCGACGTCGTTGACGCGGACTACCTTGCGGCCGTGAATGTCGATGATCTGACGGTCGACCAGGTCCTGCTTCAGATAGAGGTAATTGCCCTGATCCTCCAGTGGAACCATGACGCCGGCCGAACGCAGCTCGAGTGTTCCGGCGGGGGTTTCCATCACATCCTGCGAGGCCACGATGCACAACCCGTCGCGGGTTTTAAGCACCAGGCCCGCCACCTTGCCGGCATCCTCGCCGGTGGCCACGGCGATGTCCTTGAGCCTGCCCCGCAGGTGGCCGTGGGAATCGGTCACCGGGGTGCCGAGCAGCGCCGTCAGGCTGATGCGGGATGTGGTGCGGGGACTCATGAGGTGAGTGTATCGCCTTGGGGTTGGGCTGTGCCTGTGGAGTGATTCGGCTGTGTAACCTAAGCAGCTAACATTTGCGCTTTCCCGTTTGCCACAAGCGGACTTGGCTGTCACAATGACAAAACCAGTTGAACGCTGACATTGGATCAAGCCGACGATGAAAATCTGCCCACAATGCGATACCGGCTATCCCGACAACGCCGTGACCTGCCCCACCCATGGCGGGCCGCTGAGCGAGATTATCGACCTGCGGCCGGGAATGTTGATCCGCAAGACCTATCGGATTGAGCGGCTGCTGGGCAAGGGCGGAATGGGCTCGGTTTACCTGGCGCGGCACGAGTTGATGGATGCGCCGCGGGCGCTGAAATTTCTGTCGCACGAGCTGAACAGCGATGAGGCCTTTACGCGCCGCTTTTTGCGCGAGGGCCGGATGCTGCGCCAGGTGCGGCACAAGAACGTGGTGGACTGCGGGGACTTGGAACGGGCTGAAGATGAGCGGCTGTTTTTCGCCATGGAATTTGTGGACGGGCCGGATCTGCGCGGCCTGATGCATCAGGCCGGAGGGCGGCTGGATGTGGCTGAGACGTTAGGGATTGCGCACGGCATCGCCGAGGGGATGGGAGCGGCGCACACCCTGGGGATGGTGCACCGGGACATCAAGCCGGAGAATGTGCTGATGGCGCGAGACAAGTCCGGCTGGGTGCCCAAGATCGCCGACTTCGGGATTGTGGCCACGGTAGAAAGCAGCACCGTCTACAAGACCACGCGCGGTAGCCTGCTGACGCCGCCCTACGCCGCGCCGGAACAGTGGCGGGGCACGCGCTCGAGCGAACTGGACGGGCGCACGGACCTGTATGCGCTGGGCGGAGTGCTCTTCGAGATGCTCACCGGGCAGACGGTCTTCGAGGCGGAGAACTATGAGGGCTGGCTCTTCGAGCACATGCAGACGCCGCCGCGGCCGCCCAGCAGCCTACGCCCGGAGCTGGCCGGCTGGAAGGGGCTGGACGCGCTGGTCTTGCGCCTGCTGGCCAAGAATCGCGAATATCGGCCCAGTGATGTGGCTGAGTTGCTGGGGCTGATCGACGCAGTGCGTCCGGCAGTTCCCGCGAGTCGGCCGACGGTGCCCGAAATCCGGCGAGCGACCGTAGTCGAACCGGAATCGGCGCGGCCCACCCCTGTAACCATTCCCACCCCGGAACCGCAGCCGGAACGGCGGGCAGGACAAGTCACGCGTCTGAGCCCGGAGCTGAGCCCTGACCTGCTCCCGGAGGCGGACAAGCCAAAGCGAAGAGCGAAGTGGCTTCCTGAGGTGCTTATCGCAGCGGTCGTTCTGATGGTGTTTTTCTTTTCATGGCAGGAATCACGGAACCGGGACGCTAATTTGGCCGCATTTCAACCATCGCTGACGGCTACCGATACGCAGCCGCAGACTCCGGTAACGAATCCGGATGCGACTGCACCGGCCAGGCACGGGAAAGCGCTATTCGAGCAGAAGCAGTACAAGGATGCTTTGCCGCTGCTCAATCAGGCCTGCACCGGCGGAGATGGCGAAGCCTGCGATTACCTGGGACAGATGTATGAGGGGTTACCCGGCATTTCTAAGAATTTCAAGAAGGCGGCGGCTCTTTTTACTACTGCTTGCGATGCCGGAAACGCGGATGGTTGCTACAACATTGGAAACTTTTATTACGTTGGAACCTTGAACATTGTCGATGAAGCCCGCGCAAGACCGCTCTTGGCAAAGGCCTGCGACGGTGGAAGCGACAATGGCTGCTTGACTCTGGGTATTTCTTACTTGCAGCCCACTACCGGCTCGGCCGACGTCACTAAGGCCTTGGCTGTTTTTACCAAGGCTTGCGATGCGTGGCTAGGAAGTAGTTGCCAGCAGTTGGGTCAGATATACGAAAACGGCAGAATGGGCGTCGAGCAGGATTATGTGCGGTCGGTAGGTTATTTTTCCAAAGCGTGCGAAGTCGGCAACTCCAACGGCTGTTATATGATGGGAAATCTTTATTGGTCCGGCAACGGCGTCGAGAAGAATATCGCCAAGTCCGATGAATATTTCAAGAGGGCCTGTTCGATGGGCCATGCGGGTGCCTGCCAAACATTGAAGGATTCCAAATAGCACCGCCGCTTGACACAATCCAACCCAGCCTTGAAACTGCCTTTTAGAGCATTTTGCCTGTTGTTCTAGAGTCGATTTCCGATTGCGTTTCCAGTGCCGGTGGGTCGCGAACCTGTAGCGCCGGCCTCCCGGCTTGCTATTGCGTGGACCTCCTGGTCCACGCCGCACTCTACACCATCTGTAAAAATGCTCTATGCTGCCGCGCGCGGCGGACACAATGCATCCGGGCGCGTTGCGGACAGAACGGAGACTTGGCCGGTGAGCGAAGCGAAGGCAGGACGGCGGAGTCTTCGGCTGAATTCGACCATGGAGAGCGTGGCCCAGGTGGAGGCTGCGGCGGTGAAGTTGGCCGCCGAGGCCGGCCTGGACGACGACGAGCGCTTTCACGTGGCCATGGCGGCGCGCGAGGCCGCGGTCAACGCCGTGCTGCACGGCAACGAATACGACCCCGCCAAACAGATTTCCGCAAGCTTTGAAAACACCGGCGCGGCGCTGGTGATTACCGTTGCCGACCAGGGCAAGGGACTGGACACGGCCACGCTGCCCGACCCCCTGGCCCCGGAAAATCTCCTGCGCGGCACGGGGCGCGGCATCTTCCTCATCCGGGCATTCATGGATGAGGTACATTTCAGGCAATTGCATCCCGGAACCGAGCTGACCCTGATCAAGCATCTGGCGGCGCAGGGCCCCCAAGGGATAGAGTAACTACACGGCAAGCCTGGCGGCGGATGGCAGGCTTGGCGGTCGAGGGAGGTCAATCTTTTCGCGCCGCGGCGCAAGTCGCGGCACATCGCGCATCGGGCGGTTCAACAATCTGGAACTGGCAAAGTTCTATCACCGTACTACCAACAAGGAGGAATGACCGTGGCATTGAAAATTGCTTCCCGAGAAGTGGACGGGGTCGACATTTTGGATCTTAGCGGGCGCATCACCCTGGGCGAGGGCAGCGTGCAATTGCGCGACGCTGTTCGCGGCCTGATCGGCAAGGGAAAGAAGCACATCCTGCTGAACCTGGGAGATGTAAACTACATCGACAGTTCCGGGCTGGGCGAGCTGGTCAGCGCCTTTACCTCGGCCAAGAATCAGCAAGCCGAAGTGAAGCTGCTGAACCTGACCAAGAAGGTACACGACCTGCTGCAGTTGACCAAGCTCTATACGGTCTTCGACATCTACGACGACGANNCCCACGCCATCACCGCGTTCCGGTAGGCAGCGGCGCAATCGTTGTTGTAATAAGCCCATTCAATAGTTCTGCGGAAGATGAATCATCAAGATACTCTGCCCGCCTGCACAAGCAGGCGGGCAAAGTACAAGTTTTCCTACCTGGCCTTCTTTTTGGCTGCCTTCCCGGCTTTTTTCGCCGGCGTGCTTCGCTTGCTGCTGGCCGTCGTCGTCGCCAGCAGCGGAATCAGTTTGCTGGCGATCGGCGACCCAAGTCCGGTGCATGCGTCCCATCCCGGACCAGCCGAAAAAGCCCCGTTGTTGCCCACGGTAATGTCGTTGAACGCCGAGGCAGCTTTTGCCGCGTAGATAGCCGGCTGGATAAAGCCCACCTGCGTGCCGAGTTGCTGGTTAGCCACTGCAATCAGGCCAGCCCATAACGGAGCAACCGCGCTGGTTCCTCCGATTACGGTCGTCTGGCCGTCCACGCGAATCGTATAGCCGGTCGTTGGGTCTGCGTCTCCGGCCACGTCCGGCACGCCACGTCCGCCCGTTTTAACGCTCGGCGCGGGCACGTGCGCGTTCGCCTGCCAACTGGGCAGAGCAAACACGTTGCTTACGCCGCCGCCGGTTGCGCCTTCCTTGCTGGCCAACTCGTTCCACACCACCTCGGAGATGATCGTCGCTCCGTTGGCATTGAGCTTCGTTCCCCCGCACGCCAGCACGTGAGGGCTCGACGCCGGAAAGTCGACGTTGTTGCCCTTCCCTCCGTCCGTCGATCCGTTGTCGCCCGCCGCCACGGTAATCGTGACCCCCAGCGCCGCTGCCGACTGGCAAGCCGCGTCCAGCGCCGTCATCGACTGCTGTGTCCAGGTCGATTCCGGCCCGCCCCAACTGATCGAGAGCACGCTCGGCTTGTTGGCAGTGTCGTGCACCGCGGTGGTGATGGCGTCGATAAACCCCTGGTCTGTGTTGGGGGTAAAGTACACGGCGATCTTCGCCCCCGGAGCCACGGACGCGGCTACTTCAATGTCCAGCATCACCTCCCCGTCGGCGCCGTTGGCATTCGACGGCGAGTTCTTGCCCTTGTCCACGCTGACGGCGGTAATGCCCGGCGCAGCGAGCCCCAGTGTCTTGAAGTAGGCGGTCAGATCGGCCTGCCGGTACCCTCCGCCGAGTTCGATGATCCCGATGGTCTGCCCGGCGCCGCTGGCTTTGGCCGGGAATTTGTACGCCTGGGCTACTTGTGGCGGGGTATAGCTGCTGGGCGCGGCTGCTGAGGCGGCATGGACACGAAAATGCGGCTGTGCCTGGGGACGGTTATCCAACCCCAGCACAGCCTCCACTTCTCCCGTTAGCGATGCCGGCAAATGAATCGCGCCCTCGCGCACCCGGTACTCTGTCCCGTTGATGGTCTTCTGCTCCAACACCACGCCAAAGGCCTTTTGTATGTCAGCAGCGGCGCCGGTAAGCTGCACCGTGCGACGCGCAACTGAAGTTGGATCGGGCTCGACCTTGAGGTGGAACTCACGGGCAAACGCCCGAACCAGCTTGATGGCCGCGGGGTCGGCGGCGTGGTGTTTCTTGAATTGAGCGCGGCTCACGCGAACCGGCCCGCTCATCCGGCCGCCCCGCTGGTTGATCTTCAGGGCCTCTTTGCGTTTCACGATGACCGAAACGGTTATCTTCGCCTTGGCTGGCGTAGCCTTCACACGGACGGCATCGGGAGCTGCGGCTTTCTCGCTCCCAGGGAGGACGACACGCGCCTGCTCCGTAATCTGCGGTGGCTTGACCGAATTCGCCTGCGGAGGCTTGACGGACCGCGGTTTAATGCGTGGGGGATTTGCCATGAGTGACCTCTTCTTTCTCGTCCAGGCCTCGTTTCCCGAGAATTGGACTTAATTACTCAAAATATAGCGTGAATTTTTATGGCGGGATACAGTAATCTGCGCCCAATGAAATTTTTTGACCAATCCATCGAACACCCGCCCGACTCAACGACCGGCTCAGCTTCATGAAAAAGAAGATTTCCGCTTGTCCGGTTCATCAGTGGATATAGTTCGTGCA
>PMGP01000226.1:0-3472 GCA_003156235.1 Acidobacteriaceae bacterium | reverse complement strand
TGATGGTCGTAGAAGAGCCAGCCGTCGAGGCTGGACTCGCGGAGCGCGGTCTGGATCGCTTCGAGATTCCTGAAGGCAATCCTACTTAATTGGGGGAGGAGCACAATGGACTGCCGTTATGGAACCGTGATGACGACCTTGCCGCGCGCGTGGCCCTGCTCCAGGTACCGGATCGCGCTGGCCGTTTCTTGGAGAGCGTAACTTCTGTCGAGAACCGGAACGATCTTCCCAGCTCGCATGAGGTTTGCCAAGAAGTTCAGATCGGCGGTGTTCATCTTGGCGAGAAAACCGGGCATCTTCTGAGTTGTGAAGGGTGCGAGGGCAACTTGATGGAGGACGGAGCCAAGGAACTCGATGGATCGCCGATCCGGGCCTCCGCCGCCGCACCCGATATAAATGCCTTTGGGATGCAGCACACCAAGGCATCCCCGCAAGGGGTTGTTGCCCACGAGATCGAAAAACAGATCATAGAGCTGGCCGGCGCGGAAAAAGTCTTCCCGGGAGTAGTCAACGACATCGTCCGCGCCGATGGAGCGGAGGAGTTCGACGTTTCTGGTACTGCACACGCCGGTGACGTGGGCTCCAAGCGACTTGGCAATCTGCACCGCGAATGTCCCTACGCCTCCAGCTGCTCCGTTGATGAGGACGCGCTGGCCTGCGCGAAGCCCGCCTTTATCGCGCAGGCCCTGCAACGCGGTGATGCCGGCCAAGGGCACGGACGCAGCTTGTTCCCAAGATAGTCTCTCCGGCTTCAGAGCCAGGCTCGACTCGGGAGCACAAACATATTCGGCGAACGAACCTGTAGCCGTGCCAAAGATTGCATCGCCAGGTTTCAAACTTGCGACGTTGCAGCCGACAGCTTCCACGATTCCGGCTACATCCGCGCCGAGCCGTTGGGATTTCGGTGCTCGAATTCCGGTGAACAGGCGAATGAAGATGGGTGTGCCCCGGATGAAATGCCAGTCGTAAGGATTCACCGAGGATGCGCGGACCTGGATGAGTACCTGGCCGTCCGCAGGTATGGGCTTTTCAATCTCCCGATATTGCAGGACATCCGGTGGGCCGTAGCGTTCGTAGACGATTGCTTTCATCGCTCACACTCCATACTTTGGAGGGGTACGGATTGGTGTGCAGAGAAGTTCCCACGCAACTTATAGAGCGGCGAGGGCGGCGGTCTGGTCGGCGAACAGCCCAGCGTACTTGGGAATGCCCACCATGGTAAAAACTTTGGTAAAGTGCGCCGAAAGCCCGAAGGCACAAACCTTCTGCCCGGAGTTCGAGGCTTCGATCAACAACTGAATCACCAGCGCGATGCCGCTCGAGTTGATGTAATCCACCTTGGTAAAGTCCAGTAGCACCAGTGGAGTCGAAGCCTTCGGAAGGGCCTTGTAGGTGCCGATCACCGCGTCCTTCGAGGTGCTGGCGATATCCCCCTCGAAGCGCAAAACTGCGACCGGATGCCCGGCCGGAGAGGTAAGCTGCTCAACGCGCGCCTTGGTTTCGTTCTGCACGATCAATACTCTCCATTCAGTGGTCAGTGGTTACTGATCACTGTTCACTGTCCACTGTTCACTGCTCTTTATCCAGCCGGATCACCAGCCGGACATAACTGCTGTTGCCATCGGTGCCGGCCACCCACTCCGCTTCGTCCACCAGCGCCTGAATCAGAAACATGCCCATGCCGCGCGGCTCTTCTTCCCCGCGCATCTTGGTCGATGTCCGGCCTATCTTGTTTGCCCGGCTGCCGGTTCATGCCCTTGCCGTCGTCCATAACCTTCACTTCCAGCGCATCGACGCCGGCCGACAGCACCACGCCCACACTCAGTTTTTCATTCAGCCGGTTGCCGTGCTCGATGGCGTTGATGCACGCCTCGGCCAAGGCCGTCTTCAGGTCTTCGATGCGGTCGTCGCGAAAGCCCATCAGCTTGGCTACCGAGGCAGCCGTGCTCATGGCCACCTTTTCAAAGCCCATCCGCGAGGGCACGCGGACTTCCACGGTGGTGGGCTTGAGTGCGGCAATGGTCTTGGACTCGCTCATTCCTGCATCTCCATTTTGCGGCACAGCGCCAGTGCGGTCATATCGTCTGATTGCGGGCCCTCGTCGGCAAATTCCTCCGTGGCCGCCCACAATGCATCGAGAATATCATCGGCCTTGCCGGCCGGGCACTTGGAAAATTCCTCCAGAAGCCTTTCCGGACCAAACTCCTCATCTCCTTTGAAGACTTCCGTCAACCCGTCGGTATAAAACAACAGCCTTGCCCCCGGTGTAAATCCGCACCGCTCACTCGTGTAGCCCATCCCCGGCAGAAGCCCCAGCGGCGTTCCCGCAGCCTCGAACTGTCGCGGCGCGCAGCCCGTCTGGACAGACTGGACAGACTGGACAGACTGGACAGACTGAACAAGAAAACCGGGATTGTGTCCCGCGTTCACCACCTCGATCTCGCCCGCCTCCGGATGGAGCTTGAGGAAGATAGCGGTCACGTAGCGCCTGCGAGCTTCTTCGCCCTGCGCCCAGTGGTGCTGGTTCATGCGCGCCGCCAGTTCATCCAGCGGTAGCCCGCCGGCCGCCATCGCCCGGAAAGCTGAGCGGAAACTCACCGACACAATCGCCGACGCCATCCCCTTGCCGGCCACGTCAGCCACCACCATCAACAAGCTCCCGTCCGGCTGGGCAACAATGTCGAGATAGTCGCCGCCCACCTCGTAGCATGTAGCTGAGCGAAAGGCCAGCGAGTAGCCGGGGATCGAGGGCGGATTCTGCGGCAACAGCGACCGCTGAATGGCGCGGGCCGCGTCCAGATCCTGCTGCACGCGCGCAAACTCCACGTTGCGCCTGTGGTTGCGGGCATTTTCCACGGCCAGCGCGGCCTGCAACGCCAGCCCTTCGATGAAGTCGGCCTCGTAGAGCGTCAGCTCCCGCCCCTCCGGAGTCGCAACCGCCAGCTCGGCCATGCGCAGGCCGTTGCGATCATTCAGCGGATAACGCACAAGCGAACTTCCCTCCGCGGCACTGGATGAAAGCGCGTCGCCGTATGCCAGACCAGTGCCCGGAAAGGCCGCCCCGGCCATCTCCAGCTCTCGCACCACAATGCGCAGCACCTGCTCCAGCACCTCTTCCTCGCGCAGGTTCTAATGCACCTGCCGCGAAGCCTCCAGCAACGCCTGCAACCGCGCCACCTGTTGCTGTAAGTCGATTGTTTCGCCATTGCCGGAAAGCTGATTTTCAGCCGTCATCGCGCATGCCCCCGTGGAATCTCACTCTAGCATGGCCGCTGGCAATTAACCCCTGAATGCACCCCTCCAGACGCTATCGAGGTCCGCAAACCGGCTTCCGGCGCGCTCCGAGCCAACTTCCGGTATAATCCACATGGGACCCGGAGAGATGGCCGAGCGGCTGAAGGCGGCGGTTTGCTAAACCGTTATAGGGTCAAAAGCTCTATCGGGGGTTCGAATCCCCCTCTCTCCGCCAGGA
>PMGP01000048.1:3165-3301 GCA_003156235.1 Acidobacteriaceae bacterium | reverse complement strand
CGCTCGCTGCGATAGGTGTCGGAATCGAAGTCGCCCACAAATGCGCCCTCAACAGCAGCGCGCACAGTCGCCGTGTGGGGCAACGTTTTGGAGTCGCTTTCAGGCAGGGCAAGAACCAGTTCGCGAATGCCGCGCG
>PMGP01000048.1:2866-3122 GCA_003156235.1 Acidobacteriaceae bacterium | reverse complement strand
CCTTGAATTCGCCGCTGGCGAGAATTGTGGCCGCGGCAGCCTTAACAGCAGCGTCGGCGGTCAGCAGAACGGGTTGGGGCTTGGCGTCGGGGGATTTGTCGGTTTGGGTGTCGGCGGCCATGACGGCCAGGAGTTCGGTTGCGATTTGGGAGAGTGGGGCAAAAGAGAGTTGGGTCCGCATAGAGTCAGTTTACAAGGAACAGGGGTTAGGGGAGCCTGTTGCAAAATAACCATGAAACCTGCATTACCTATTCAG
>PMGP01000048.1:0-2843 GCA_003156235.1 Acidobacteriaceae bacterium | reverse complement strand
TGCAAAGTCGTCCAGGATAAGGAGTTAGCGGCACATTTGGAGGACGATTGGAGAAAAAGCACCTGAGAATTATTATGCTACAAGATGCCGAAATGATCTGCAAACATCTATGCCTCTTGCAAACCCGGACACTATTGGCACTCCTCTTTGAATTTTGCAAGTGGCTCAGGGGTTAGGGAATTGGGCGGGGAATGACAGACGCCGCACGATTGTCATTTTCCTTATTGTGTGACATTCTATGTATAGGAGTCATTATGGCACCAACTGTCACAAAGCCAAGTTTTGTCAGATGCAAGATCAATCAAAATGGCCGAATCGTGATTCCTGCTGCAATCCGCCAAGAGATGGGGCTCAAGGCGGGAGAATCGCTTCTGATGGAGGTCGAGGATGGAGTGCTGCGCATCGAGTCGCACCGGGCCCGCATCCGCAGGATTCAGGAGGAGTTCAAGAAGATCATTCCGCCGGGGGGAATGTTGATGTCAGATGAACTGATTGCGGAGCGCCGCGAAGAAGCCCGCCGCGAAGAGGAGGAATTGCAGCGAGACCGAGCGGAGCATGGACGCTGGACTAAGGTGGATCAAGTTGCCTGATGCGGTCGTGTTCGATTCCTCCGCGGTGCTGGCGGTGATCTTCAACGAGCCGGGAGGTGAAGCAGTCGTCGATCTATTGCAAGGCGGCCTGCTTAGCACGGTGAATCTAACCGAGATTCATACCAAGCTGCTGCTGGATGGTCGGGCCGCCGGCACTGCTTGGAATCGCGTTCTGAGCATGGGCTTAGAAGTGTGCTTTTTTGACGACGAACAGGCCCGGATTGCGGCGGAGTTGATTTGGAAGACGCGCCCCTTTGGGCTTTCGCTGGGTGACCGGGTGTGCCTTGCTCTGGCCATCGAGCGCAAGGCGACGGTCTACACGACAGACCGGGTTTGGAAGAAGCTCGATCTGGGAATTGAGATAGTGGCGATTCGGTAAAGTTCTGGCGTATGATGGGCCGGATGGTGGTTTGAACTATGAGCCGCTCTGTGGAGGGCGAAATGAAGAAATGGTTTGCAAAACACTACCGGCACTTTTCGATAGCCCTGATCTGCCTGATACTTGCTTTCTTCTTTTCAGGTGTTATTCGCGGGGAATACACGAGAGTTCAGATTTCTTGCTATGCTGTAATGCTTCTGTCACTGGTTACCATCACGGTCAACAACCGCAAAAACCAAGCATTGCACGAAGCCTTATTAAGCTTATTTTATGCAGCATTCAGTGTCGAAATGTGGACGAGAGATCATAGCCTCATTTGGTCCATAATTGGAGCGTTTTTGGTTCTTATTATGGCATTGTTCGCCATCAATACATACGTGAAGAGCAAAATAAGTCGCTGCGAAAAGGACATCCCGGCGTAACGCCCGTTGAACTTGAAGGGAATGGCAACGGCTGATAAAACGACGGCGGCATTTACCGCTTTAATTGTGGGAATAAATATCCCTCAGGGGTTAAAGCCCGCGAATATNNAAGCACGCCAATCAGGGCTTTTGCGCCGTCCCTACGGGACTCCGGCCTCTGTGGAGGTGCCAGCAACCCCGCGCTGAAGCGCGGGGCTAATAACCATTGCGCCTACGGCGCGAGGCGTCTGGCGCTTACCGCCCGCCGCGGTGTTTGCTGGCGTTGACGGCGGCGCGGGCATCGCGGTCGGCCTCGCGGCGCTTTTCGGTCTCGCGCTTGTCCCAGTCCTGCTTGCCCTTGGCCACGGCCAGTTCGCATTTGACCCGGCCGTTGCGGAAGTAAAGGCGGGTGGGGATGAGCGTGTNNTGGAGATGTTGCCGTGGGAGTAGGGGCCTATATGCAGGTTGAGCAGGAAAGCCTCGCCGTTTTGGATGAGGCCGTAGGAGTCTTTGAGGTTGGCCTTGCCCTCGCGGATGGACTTGACCTCCGTCCCGCGCAGGCTGACGCCGGCTTCGAACTTTTCGAGAAGAAAGTAGTTGTGGCCGGCGGCGCGATTGTGCGCGGCATCCCGTTCGCCCGAGGCCACCGGATCGCGGGGCTTGGCAGGCTTTTGCGGGCCGGGGCTGGCCGGCTGAACGATGACGTGGCTGGTTTGGCGAGCCATCCGCAAGCCTCCTCGAATCTCAATCCTAGCATTGGCGCGGGTTTCAGAGGGTTCCGGGCCGGGCTTTGTTAGAATGGGGCTGCATCGAATGGGATTTTTAACCAATCGAAATTGCGTCAAGATGCGCGTCTGGGGCGGCCAAGGCTGCCCACAAGGGCCCGATGAGCAGTGCGGGCCGTCGAAGACGCCGGGGAGTTCGATGAATAGCCGCGTTCAAGCACAGGCTGCCTCCAGATCCGTTTTTTCAGGAGCTTTTTTCTGGATTGCGCTTCTAGCCGTCCTGGCAGTCTTCAGCCTGTCAAGCGTTACGCTGCGCGCCCAATCAGCCAACGCTTTATTCAAGCGCGGTCAGGCCGCTGAGGCGAAGGAGGACTACGACGGCGCCTTCGACAACTACCAGAAGGCTCACGCCAAGGCTCCCAAGGACCTGCAATTCCGCGGCGCGTTCTACCGGGTGCGCATCACCGCTTCTGCCGTGCACGTAACCAAGGGCCATAAGCTGCTGGACGCGGGCAACGAACAGGGGGCGCTGTCGGAGTTTCTGCACGCCGCCGAGATCGACCCCAGCAATGAAGCTGCACAGCAGGCCATAGCCCAGGTGCGCAAGAAACACGGCGAAGCTACGCTGACCTCTGATACCAGCCTCCCACAGATCGAGGGCAAGCAGGAGAACCTGGAAACGATGAGCGCGCCGGCCATTCTGAAGCCGGTCTCCAACGAGCCGCTCACCCTGCACATCCAGGAAGAC
>PMGP01000221.1 GCA_003156235.1 Acidobacteriaceae bacterium | reverse complement strand
CCATGGTGCGCGTGCCCATCGGCAACCACCGCTCCATGAGGACCGAAGTGCGCGCCGTGGCCCCCGACGCCAACCCCTATCTCGCCCTCTACGGCATCTTCAAGACCGGCCTCGACGGCGAAATTTCGAAGGATAAGAATCTGCGCGCCGGCGGACGCTACCTGCCGGACAACATCCAGAAGGCCATTGCGGACTTTGAATCTTCGGAGTGGATCAAGAAGATTCTCGGCGGCGATGTGCAGGGCCGCTACGCCGAACTGAAGCAGGCTGTCGCCAACCGCAGCCCGCGCGAGCTGGGCACCTTCGTCAAGGGCTCCGAGGTGCAATTCCATCACGAAGTCTACAACCAGTCGCTTTGGAACATGTTCTAGTACGACAGATGTAGATGTAAGGTAACGGAGGGAGCAGGGGCCTTTAGGCCCCTGAAAAAGAGCAAATTTGAAGGGCCTTCAGGCCCGGGCCTTTGCTTTTTTCGAAACTTATTCAATTGCAAACAACAAAGGCGAAGCCGCAATGGCTTCGCCTTTGTTGTGTTTCTGAGTTACTTCGCCAGCGGCACTCTTAAATCCCCGCCGGTCATCTCCTTCGGCAGGCCCAGGTCGAGAATATTCAGCAGCGTGGGCGAGATGTCGCGCAGCGAGCCGTCCGGGCGCAGGCGGAAATTCTTTGCCTCCTCGGCAACGTAAATCAGCGGCACCGGGTTGGTGGTGTGCGCGGTGTGCGGGTTGCCGGTCACCAGGTCCACCATCTGCTCGGCGTTGCCGTGGTCGGCGGTNNGTGGCCCACCATGTCCGCGTTGGCGAAGTTGGCGACAATCAAATCAAAACTACCGTCGTTGATTGCCTTCACAATAGCGTCGCCGATGGCCTCGGCCTTCATCTCCGGCGCCAGATCATACGTGGCCACCTTCAGCGACGGAATCAGCACGCGATCCTCGCCGGGGAAGGGCGTCTCCACGCCGCCGTTGAAAAAATACGTCACGTGGGCGAATTTTTCCGTCTCGGCAATGCGCAGGTTGCGCAGATGATGTGCGGCCAGCACGTTGGCCAAAATGTTATCCAGCGACTCCGGCGGAATAATGACCGGCAAATCGTAGAGCTTGTCGTACTGCGTCATGCACAGGTAATAAAGGTTCTTCGGAATCTCGCTGCGGGGAATCGTCGCGTCGAGCGCCTCCCAGCCGTCCAGGTCGCGGCCGCCCTGCTTGTTCAATCCGCTCTCGCGCGCCAGCACGCGGGTAATCTCGCGGGCGCGGTCGGCGCGGAAGTTGAAGTTGATGCACACGTCTTCGTCGCGAATCTGCGCCACCGGCCGGCCCGCGCCGTCCACCACGACAAATGGGATGAGAAACTCGTCGGTGATGCNNTGATGCCGTTGTTGTAATTTTCCTTGATGCGCGCAACCGCATCGGGGTACGCGCCGCCCTCCGCTTTGCCCGTGACCATGGCATCGAAGGCCTTGCGCTCACGCTCCCAGCGCTTGTCGCGGTCCATGGCGTAGTAGCGGCCGTTGATGGTAGCCACCTTGCCCACGCCGTACTCGCGCATTTTTTGTTCGAGCTGGGCGATGTAGCCCGCGCCGGACGTGGGAGGCGTGTCGCGGCCATCCATGAAGGCGTGCACGAAGACCCGAGTCAAGCCGTGCTCGCGCGCCGTGCGCAGCAGCGCGTAGAGGTGCTCCTGGTGTGAGTGAACGCCGCCATCCGAAACCAGTCCGAAGAGATGCAGTTGCCGTCCGCCCACTTGTGCCTGTTTCATGGCCCGCGCAATAGCCGGGTCCTTCTGAAATGTGCCGGCCGCAATCTGCGCGTCGATGCGCGTAATGTCCATCTGCACAATGCGNNGGTTTCGGCGCGATAGCCCCATCCGTCGAGGATGGTCAGTAAGAGAGGACGCTTGGGCACGGTAGATTTCCTTGGATGCTAGGGTTGAGGGTATTTGCGGTGTGAAAGATGCCCCAGGTCCGGGGTCCCCACGGATAGGTCTTTATCCGTGGGGTGGAGATCCCGCATTTGGGACCTGGGATGCGACAAAGCCTGTGCGAGCGAATAGCGAGCGTCTGCCCCACCGCAGGTGGTTAGTCGTTGTAGTTCAGCCCTTCGAGGCCGAGAAAGACCGCGCCGCCGCCCAACTCTTCTTCAATGCGGAGGAGTTGGTTGTACTTGCAGATGCGGTCGGTGCGGCTCACTGAGCCGGTCTTGATCTGGCCCACACCGGTGGCCACGGCGAGATCCGCGATGAAGCTGTCCTCGGTTTCGCCCGAACGGTGCGAGATCACCGAGGTGTAGCCGTAGCGGCGCCCCAGGTCGATGGCTTCCAGCGTCTCGGTAATGGTGCCGATCTGGTTCAACTTGATGAGGATGGAGTTGGCCACGCCTTCTTCGATGCCGCGCTGCAACCGCTTGACGTTGGTGACGAAAATATCATCGCCGACTAACTGAATGCGGCTGCCCAGCTTGTCGGTCAGAATTCTCCAACCCGCCCAGTCGTCCTCGGCCAGCCCGTCCTCGATNNTCGCGCTTGTCGCTCTTCTTGAAGACGTACTTCTTCGTTTCCTTGTCGTAAAACTCACTCGATGCGGGATCGAGCGCGATGGCAATCTGCTCGCCCGGCTTGTAGCCGGCGGCCTCGATAGCTTCCAGAATCAGTTCGATGGCCTCTGCGTTGGACTTGAGCGAAGGAGCAAAGCCGCCCTCGTCGCCNNGGCATGATCATGAACTCCTGGAAGTCCACATTGCTGTCGGCGTGCGCTCCGCCGTTGAGCACGTTCAGCATCGGCGTGGGAAGCACCGATGCATTCACGCCGCCCAGGTATCGGTAGAGCGGAACCTCCAGCGTCTGAGCCACGGCGCGCGCGGCGGCCATGGAGACGGCCAGAATGGCGTTGGCGCCCAGCTTGGCCTTGTTCGGCGTGCCGTCCAGCGCAATCATGGTCTGGTCCAGCAGCCGCTGGTTCATGGCGTCCATGCCCTCCAGCTCCGGCGCAATCACGGTTTCCACGTTGGCCACGGCCTGCAAGACGCCCTTGCCAAGATAGTGGCTCTTGTCGCCGTCGCGCAGTTCCACGGCCTCATGCTCGCCGGTGGAAGCGCCCGAGGGCACGATGGCGCGGCCAAGTGCGCCGCTTTCCAGGATGACGTCCGCTTCCACTGTGGGATTGCCGCGCGAGTCCAGTACCTCGCGGGCGCGGATGGCAACAATCTCAGTCATATCGGTCCTCATGATGCGGTGCTGCAGCCGGGCGTTCAGATTAGGCAGTTGCGGACGGCGATCCACGGCAAGAGTTTCTCCGGCGGCGCTTTGAATGGTGCTCAGAAGCTCCTGCGCGCTCACAATTTCCTCTCCGTCCGAGGCGAAAAAGGCACATGTCTCATAAGAATTCTAGCAAATCAGACCCTCACAGTTGATGTAATTGCGGTCACAGGGATTCAACCGTTACCAGCGTGGGAAGCGTGCCGTTGTGGGTTGCCTAGGTTGATTCGTATCGCCCAAGGCACTTGCCCCCCGGCTCGCGGTTCAACGGCTGCCCACCTGCGTTAGCCTTACCTTGAGTGAACTGGGAGTGAGCTGGCGCATTGACCCATGGGGACTTGGGAGCCGCGCGCAACTCTTCCCCTCCGGCGGGGTTTGAACTCACAGGTGGGTTTCTGCCCGCGCTTGGGAAAAGGAGACTTGGATGAATCGTCTGATTCTTGTGTGCGCATTGTCGTTGATGGTCACTGCCGCTCTGGGAGCGCAGGAAGCAAGCGACCCCTATCAGGGAACCTCGACGCCCCCGCCGGACGACACCATCGTGACCACCAGTACGCCCCAGGCCAAGCCACCGGCTGGGCGGACAGCCTCGCCAGGCCAGTATCAGACGCGGACTCAAACGCAAAATCAGGCGCCAGTCCAGACCCAATCCGCTTACGTCAATCCCGCCGTGAACGATCCTGACCCGGATAGCGGAACCGTTGCCGTCCAGAGGAGCGTTCCAGCGTCCCGACAGCCCGTCTTGACCCAGCGCAACTACGTTGCCGATCCGGACGGCGACATCGTGCATCCGCATCCGCTGCGCCCCGGCGAACTCCCGGAAGGGACCACCATCCGCGTCCGCCTGCTCGATCGGCTTTCGTCCGCGAGCAGCGAGCAGGGCGAGAGCTTTCGCAGCCGCGTGGCCTCCGACGTGTTGCAGGGCGAACAGGTGCTGATTCCCGCCGGCGCGGAGATTGACGGTCGCGTAGTAGGGGTTTCCAGCGGCCATCCGGGCGGTCACGGCTCTATGCACCTGCTGCCGGAGACGGTCATACTCGCCGATGGCACGCGTTACCAACTGCGCGCCGTTATCACCGGAACCCCCGGCGCCAAATCCAAAGTCGGCTCAGAAGGCACGATTCTGCCAGCCTCGCGTCTGAAGCGCGACGGCATCGAATACGGCGGGGCAGTGGGAACCGGAGCAACCACCGGAGCCATCGTGGGCGGCCCGGTCGGCGCTTTAGCCGGCAGCATGGTGGGAGCAGGCGTCGTCACGGCCCACCTGCTGATCAGCCACCCCCAGGCCACCTTGGAACCGGGCACAGCGATGATTTTTACCCTGACAGATCCGCTGCAAATGACCAAGCCAAGCGCCGTGGCAACCAGCGAA
>PMGP01000324.1 GCA_003156235.1 Acidobacteriaceae bacterium | reverse complement strand
TGAAAGTCGCGCACCATGGTCGGATAGGGATGCGCACCCAGCGCGCTGCCCAGCAGATAATAAGTCGTCCGCACGTTCGTGACCCAATCGCGCATCGCCTCGCTGATGGCGTCTTTGAGCGTCTTCGATCCCGACGAGACCCCGCGGACTTCGGCGCCAAGAAGGCGCATACGAAGCACATTCAACTCCTGCCGCGCCATGTCCACATCGCCCATGTAGACCACGCACTCCAGCCCCAGCAGCGCACAGACCGTGGCCGTCGCCACGCCGTGCTGCCCCGCGCCGGTCTCGGCGATGATGCGCTTCTTACTCATGCGCTTCGCCAGCAATCCCTGGCCCAGCGCGTTGTTGATCTTGTGCGCGCCGGTGTGCAGCAGGTCTTCGCGCTTGAGGTAAATCTTCGCCCCTCCCAACTGCTCCGTCAGCCGCTTGCAAAAGTAGAGCGGCGTGGGCCGTCCCGCGTAGTTCTTCAGCAGATCAGCCAGCTCGGCTTGAAAGGCGGGATCGGCCTTGGCCAGGTTGTATTCGCGCTCCAACTCGTCGAGCGCGGCCACCAGTGTCTCCGGCACATACCGCCCGCCATAAACGCCAAAGCGCCCAGGGCGCGCCTCGGATGGAACTGCCGGAAGAATGATCGATGCCATGGGGCCTCCTGCTGAATTGCTGGAAAATGAGGGAACATTTCAGTTTACAGGTTTCCGGCTTGACGGCTTTCAGCGCAGCCTTCGGTATGCTTATATCAGGAAGGAATCGCCACGTGAAAAGACGCTTTGCAGTATTTCTTTTGCTCTCGTTGCTGCCGTTCCTTCTGCTCTCGGCTACTTCGGCCCAGACCGCTCTTCCCGAAGGCAGGGATCTCAATGCGCTCCTGAAGCGCATGGAGCAACACCGGAAGGCCAATGGAAAGCTGGCCGAGCAGTACACCTCGGTCATGTTCTGGCACAACCGCAACTTCAACAAAAACGGCAAGACCACTGTCGATGAATCGGCCAGGTATGAGAACGTCTTCGTCGAGGGGCTTCCCTACAGCCGCAAGGTGGAGAAGAACAGCAAACCGCTCACCGGCAAGGATGCCGACGAGGAACAGAAGCGTTACGATAAAGCCGTTGAGGATCGTAAGAAGATGTCGCTCGAAGAGAAGCGCCATAGCCTCCACGTCACATTCCACTTCTCGCTTCCCCTAAGTTATCTCACCACACTCTTTGACAATCGCGCCCTGCGCCGTGAAACCATCGACGGCCGCGAGACCCTCGTCGTCGAATCGACACCGCGCGCCGACGCCAAACCCCAGAATAATGAAGCCAAGACTGCTTTGGATTGGAAGCAAACTACATGGATCGATCTTCAAGATGAAATACCGGCACGCTTCATCGCTGAAAAGCTCAACGACGATAACCACCAGCTCAAGGGCACGACTATTCAGCTCGATTTTCTGCGCCTGATTGACAAGCCAGCCGAAGGGGACCAGACCGAGCAGCCGATCTGGCTTGAAAAAGAGTTCAAGAGCAAGTTCCGGATGAAGATAATCTTCATCAATGCCGATGGGATTACTGAGCAAAGCTGGAGCGACTTCAAGAAGTTCCACGTTGATGTGCGCCTGCTGGAGGACACCGTCGAAAAAGTGGAGGAGCAGAAGCCAGCCGCCGATCAACCGCGGAAGCCGTGAGGCGAGACTCTGCGCCAGACGGCTGGATGCGGGATCGCAAACCTCGTCCTTAATTTCTCTTCGCCCGCACCTTGGGCTTCTTCACGTGCCCCCCGGCGCTATCATCAATACAATGCAAACCAAGCAAGAAACCTACCATTTGGGCGACATTCTGGCCAACGCCATCACCCANNACCACTCGCTGGTGCGGACGCGGGCGCGGCACGTTCTTCACATCCTCGACCACTCGGCCATCTATCTGCTCATCGCCGGCACCTACACGCCGTTCTGCCTGGTCTCGCTGCGCAGCACACTGGGCTGGACCATTTTCGGAGTGGAGTGGGGGCTGGCCGTCTTCGGGGTAATCTTCAAGAGCTTCACCGTGGACCGTTTCGAGGTGGCCTCGGCGCTGGTCTACCTAGGGCAGGGCTGGGTCGCGGTGTTTGCCGTGCGGCCGCTGATCCACTCCCTGGGCTGGCACGGCCTGATGTGGATGGGCGCCGGAGGCGTGGCTTATACGCTGGGCATCGTCTTTTTCGCCCTGGATCGGTTGCGCTATTTTCATGCCCTCTGGCATTTGTTTGTGCTGGCCGGCAGCGTGGCCCACTACATCGCCATTCTGTTCTACGTCGTTCCAGTGCGGCCCTGAGCGGGTCTTGACCGAGCCTTGGACGTAGCAATCGGAGTTGAGGCCGATAGAATTCTTGATCTGCATAGAAGGATCAGCGCAAAAGGATCTGCGCGGAATATGCACCATTTTCGGTGCAAATTGACCTTGGCCCCGTAAAACCGGTACACTACACTAGTTTGGCGATTCCTGCCTGTAGCCGTGGAGACGGATGTTCGCCCCAGAATTGAGGGGCTTGAGCGTCCACACGCGGCACGGAAGTTTCCGCCCGAGCTATTTTCTATAGGCGCGCATCGGCCGAGCCGGACTTGCGCTGGAGGATTTATGTACGCGGTTATTCGCACCGGTGGCAAGCAGTATCGGGTCGCACCAGGCGACGTGTTGAAGATTGAGAGCATTGAATCGAAAGACCAGACCGTGGAGTTCAGCGACGTGCTGACCGTCAGCGGCGAGCCGGGAAGCATGGACAAGCCGTCCAAAGCCAAGGTAATCGCCGAGGTGCTGGGCGAGGGCCGGGGCGACAAGATTCTGGTCTTCCACCTGAAGCGCAAGAAGCAGTACAAGAAGCTGCAGGGGCACCGACAGAACTTTACCGAGGTACGCATCAAGGCCATTGAGGCCGACGGTGTGACCTACACCGCCGCCTAGCAAGACGGAGCTGTCAGCCTTCAGCTTTCAGCTTATTCATCGCGGCAACGAAGAGTATTAGCCCAAGCGGGCAGAACTGAAGGCTGAAAGCAGATAGCTGTAGGCTGGAAAAGGGGATTCGGCAATGGCACATAAGAAGGGTGGAGGCAGTTCCACAAACGGACGGGAGTCCAATGCGCAGCGGCTGGGCGTGAAGGCATTTGGCGGCGAACTGATTACCGGCGGCACGATCATCATGCGCCAGCGGGGCACGCGCATCAAGCCGGGCGTGAACGTGGGCATCGGCTCCGACGATACGCTCTTTGCCAAGATTACCGGCCGGGTGAAGTTTTCAGACCACGGCAGACTTGGACGGTTTGCCTCGATTGAACCTGTAGCCGCCGAGTAACTCGGCGCCAATCAAATTTGGCTGATAAGCAAGCAGAAAAGGCCACGGCGATGCCGTGGCCTTTTTACGTGCTGATCACTGATCTCTGACCCCTGTTCTCTGTTATGTCGCCGATGCGTGGCTCTTCAAGTCCTGGGTTAACGCCTCTTCCACGGCATTCTCCGCCTCGGTCAGGAAGAAGCCGCCGGCCGGCTGCACGGCAACCTGGGTTCCGGTGTGGCCCAGGGCAGTGGCAATCTCGTTCCAGCGAAAGATGAGGGAGTTGGCCGGCACCATGATGGGCTGGCGGGCAGGCTCGGGCAGGGCGCAGTAGGTAACCCACATCCCCAGCGTAGCCAGAATCGCCGACTCGTAGACGAACTGCCAGGGAGCGGTCAATGGAGTGTAATTAGAAATGACCAGCGATTGAACGAAATCGTTGGCGGACATCACACCCAGGCCCATAGCAATCCCGAAGGCTATGTCGCGGGCCGAGAGGCGCAATGCATTCATACCCAGGCAGAGGAAGCCCAGCAGGCACAACTCAATAATGCTCACCGAACGCATCAGGCCAAAGGCAATACTGGGGATGAGGAGGACACCGCGATGCGAATAGTTAATCGTCGAAAAACTCACGATGACCGAGGCCAAAATTGCCCAGCGAAAGATTACGATACCGAACCTCATCAGCCCTGGGAAGGCCGAGAGAGCGGAGCGAAAGACCTCCATGCAGATGAAGAAGAGGAGCACCGCGCTGGCGATGAATACCGTGTAGTAGAGATAGAAGTAAATGGGGAAGCAGAGGTTGTTGAACCAATGCCGTGATTGGCCATAGAAGAAAAATACTAGCGGAGGCATCGATGCTATGCGCAATGCCAAGTAGGCTCCCATGGCAGGAAACCGGCGATGAAGTTTCTTCGACCAGAACAGGAAGCCGAGTACGGCCCAAAGAGCAAACTCGGCTACGCTCATCAGGGACATCGCGGTCTGTGAAGGCATACGGAACTCCTCGCCACTCTTAGAACTCTCTAAGAATAGCTCCAAATGCCCTATTACTCATCAAAAAACGAATGGATTCAGTACATTCTCAAGCCAATGGACTTATTGGCTATCAGGGTTGGGGGGGCAAATATACGGTCCGCATGCTGGAGTCGGCATACTGGCGGAAGCTGACTGATGGCTTTGGATGGGCTGTGCGGTCTTGGGCGTGGTGGCAGCGGCGGCGGCTCCGGCGACAATAATGGTCAGAGCGAAGATGCGGATGGCGAGTTTCATAATTGGTAACCTCTGGTGGATTTGGATTGGCAGGAAGTACACTCCTGTACACCAAAATCGTAGGAGATTTCGCAGATTAAGTCCAGCGAATTCAGAAATATAAATAGGCAGTAATAGGATGGTTACCAGAGTACCCTATTACGCCGGAAGTTTCCTCCTTCGGCACGCCTTTTCCACCCCCGCTTTCCCCTTCATCCGGACCCTCGCCGCATGGTAAAATAAGCTTTGATAAGTTTGATTGAAAGCCCCTGTCTTTCAATCGGTTAGGCCTCTGAATCCCGGCCCGGAAGCTCCCCCGGACGCGGCGCCTCCAGTGGAGCTAAAAGCGAAAGTTTTACGAATGGACACTTATGGCGACTGATCCCCTGAACACTGCCCCGCTCTCCGAAGACAACGGCAACTACACCGGCGAGAACATCAAGATACTAGAAGGCCTGGAGGCGGTGCGCCTGAGGCCGGCCATGTACATCGGCTCAACCGGCGAGATGGGTTTGCACCACCTGGTCTACGAGGTGGTGGACAACTCAGTGGACGAGGCGCTGGCCGGTTATTGCAAAAAGATCGACGTCCTCATCCACGTGGACAACTCCATCACAGTAGTGGACGATGGGCGCGGCATTCCGGTGGACATGATGACACTGTCGAGCGGCGAGCAGATGTCGGCCCTGCAAGTGGTGCTGACCGTGCTCCATGCCGGGGGCAAATTCGACGCTTCCACCTACAAGGTCTCCGGCGGCCTGCACGGCGTGGGCGTCAGTTGCGTCAACGCACTCTCGCAGGAGCTTAACGTGGAGATCTGGCGCGACGNNCTGCACGGCGTGGGCGTGAGCTGCGTGAACGCGCTGAGCCAGGAGTTCAACGTGGAGATCTGGCGCGACGGCCACACCTGGGAGATGGATTTCAGTTGCGGCGAACCCACCAGCGAATTGCGCCAGGCAGGCACCAGCAAGCGGCGCGGCACCAAGATCCACTTTTTGCCCGACAAGAGCATCTTTACCGCCACCGAGTTCAACTACGACACCCTAGCGCAGAGATTGCGCGAGATGGCCTTCCTCAACAAGGGCCTGGAGATCACGCTCACTGACGAGCGCACCGCCGATCCCAAGACAGGCAACGCGCGCCATTCTGAATTCAAATACGCCGGAGGCATCGCCGAATTCGTCAAGCACCTGAACCGCGGCAAGACGGTGCTGCATGACAAGCCCATTATGATGGAGGCGACGCGCGACAAAGTCGAGATTGAAATCGCTCTGCAATACAACGACAGCTACTCGGAGACGGTCTTCAGCTTCGCCAACAACATCAACACGGTGGATGGCGGCTCGCATCTCTCCGGTTTCCGGACATCTCTCACTCGAACGATCAATGCCATCGGCCAGTCGCTCGGCCTCTTCAAGGACATGAAGGAAAACCTGAGCGGCGACGATGTGCGCGAGGGACTGGTGGCCGTGGTCAGCGTCAAGCTCTCGCAGCCGCAGTTCGAGGGCCAGACCAAGGGCAAGCTCAACTCCGACATCGCCGGCACCGTGCAGGCATTTGTCAACGAGCGGCTGGGCGCATACCTGGAGCAGAATCCACCCATCGCCAAGCGCATCATCAACAAAGCCGTCGAGGCCGCGCGTGCCAGAGAGGCCGCCCGCAAGGCTCGTGACCTGACCCGCCGCAAAGGCGCCATGGACGGCGCCGGCCTGCCCGGCAAGCTGGC
>PMGP01000282.1 GCA_003156235.1 Acidobacteriaceae bacterium | reverse complement strand
CACGGCAAGCAGACGCGCAGGGAACTGAAAGACCCAGCGCTGGATAAGGCGCAGAGCGGCCCTGCTACGGCAGAGAAGCCGAAATAGAAGCTGTTGGGGTTCAGGTATTGTGGCGAGGTGAACGTGAAATTTCCGTCTTTGTCTCAATTCTTCCGGCAGCAGCTCGTTTACCTCTCTATGTCGGCTGTCATTGCCGCCATTTTCTGGGCAATTGGACAGCAAATCAATCCTGTCACGGTTTTAACTTACTCTCTTTGCATCGGGAATCTTCTATCGCCCGCAATAGGCCGGCTGGAGTTTCTTTACAGAGCACAACGATTTCCTTTCAACTACCTGTTTTTTTTGATTGTCCTTTTTGGAGTGACAGTTCCTGTCTATCTTATTTCGACCGCAATTGTATGGTTCATTGCTCCACCGACGCCTCAGACGCTTCTTCATCTCCTCACAACCGGATGGAAGTTTCCCTTCCTGGCCACATTTGTCTTTGGCATTTCCTTATTTCTGTTTCACACCACGAAAGAGCGGCTGGAGCGACGCAATGTCGAGTTGCAGCATTCGGTGGAACGCGGCGCTGCCCGGCTTGAAATGCAGGAACAAGAATTGGAGCGCGCCCGCGATATACAGCAGTCGCTGCTTCCCAGAAAAATTCCCCAGATTCCGGGATTCGAAGTCGCGGGAGCGTGGCAGCCTGCCAGCACGGTGAGCGGAGATTACTACGACGTGCTTCGGCTCGGTGAGCATCGGCTTGGAATCTGCATCGCCGACGTGGTCGGAAAAGGTGTATCCGCCGCTCTACTGATGGCTAATGTGCAGGCCGCTGTACGCGCGTTTGCGAGCGACGCGGAGAGTCCGGCCCAAGTATGCGGCAAAGTTAATCGGCTTCTGTGTGACAACATCGCGACAGGGAAGTTCGTCACCTTCTTCTACGGAGTTCTCGATGGTGAAACGAGCACGTTCCGGTACTGTAACGCCGGGCATCCTTACCCCATCTTCTTGTCGGATGGCACCATCCGAGTACTTGAGCAAGGCGGCGCAGTGCTGGGCGTTTTCCCAGCCTGGAGCTACGAAGATTCCACCGTCGAGCTGAGGGCAGGAGACCGCATGTTTCTGTTTACCGACGGTATCACTGAGGCCTCCAGCCCGAACGGGCAGGAATTCGAGGAAGCGAGCATCGCGGCATTCGCAAGAGGCAACAGCACGCTCACTGCAAACGAATTGAATACCCTGCTGCTGGCGCAAGTCTCCGCCTTCTGCGGCGCAAAATTCCAGGATGACGCAACGCTGTTGGTCATTGCCGCGAATTAGGCATTCCTGGTTCGCCCGACAACATTAATATAAGGCAAAAATCGCCGCGCGCTGATAGGCTAAAACCAGACATGAACGAGATTTTGCATCAATTGCGCTGTATCGGATGCGGGGCGCGGATAGCGGGCGTGGATGCACGGCCTGATTTCCGTTGCGCTGCTTGCGGAGAGCTGTTTGACGTGGAGTACCCTGGCTGGGGCCAGCGCGGGGGCCCGGACCGGCCCAACCCCGGCGCTCTCAAGTGGCTTTGGCGGGAGCGGCGTTCATCCTCCGAGGAGCTGGACCGCTCCGGCGTCTGGCGTTTTCGCGAGTTGCTGCCTATTCTGGACGACTTTAGCAACGCGGTGAGCTTGCGCGAGGGCAACACGCCTCTGTACCAAATGACGCGCACCGCCAAAGCTCTGAAGATCGACCAGCTTTTTGCCAAGCACCAGGGAATGAATCCAACCGGCTCCTTCAAGGACACGGGCATGACCGCGGCNNATGGCCGCCTATGCCGCGCGCGCCGGGCTCAAGTGCCTGGTGCTGATTCCGGAAGGAAAGATTGCCTGGGGCAAGCTGTCGCAGGCCATGGACTACGGCGCATTGACCTGCCAGTTGAAGGCGGATTTTGACGGCTGCCTGCGTCTGCTGTCGCAGATTGTGCAGGAAGCGCCCATCTATCTGCTGAACTCGGTGAACCCTTACCGGCTGGAGGGGCAGAAGACGCCGGCCCTGGAGATTGCCGAGGCCTTTGACTGGAGCGTTCCCGATCACCTGATTGTGCCCGGCGGCAACCTGGGCAACTCGTCGGCGCTGGGCAAGGGATTCAGAGAGATGTACGAGTTGGGGCTGGTGGCGAAGATGCCACGCATCAGCGTAATTCAGGCAGCGGGGGCCAATCCGCTGGTGCGCAGCATGGCCGACAATGGCGGAACGTCGATGGAGCCGGTGGAGGCCCACACCCGCGCCACGGCTATTCGCATCGGCAATCCGGCCTCGTGGCACAAGGCCGTGAAGGCTATTCAGGAGACGGGCGGCTGGTGCCTGGATGTGACCGAAGCCGAGATCGCTATTGCCAAGGCGGAGATTGGCGCCGAGGGGTTGGGCTGCGAACCGGCCTCCGCGGTGACGCTGGCAGGGCTGAAGAAGCTGCGCGCCGAGGGCAAGGTGGCTTCCGGCGAGACGGTGGTTCTGATCCTGACAGGGCACACGCTCAAGGATGC
>PMGP01000343.1:365-6667 GCA_003156235.1 Acidobacteriaceae bacterium | reverse complement strand
GGTATACTGTCGGCAAGGCGGCAGGCGTTGAGCCAGGCCGGCCACAAGTGAGGTGCGTCTTCCGCAGTGACTCCGGTTCACTGACTTTCGACGTTCCAGCCTCGGGGACTTCCCGTTGGCGCGCGGTGGTTCGTGTGCTGCGAAGTCCCGTGGATTCGCTGAGTTGCGCTCTCCTTCCTTCCTCTTGTGTCCTCTGCGGCTCCTCTCTGCCGCATCTCGCTTCCGTGCCCATTTGTGATGTTTGCTGGACGGAGTTTCCCGTGCAGAGTGGAGAGTTGTGCTCCCGTTGCGGTGACTCTCTGGACGCGCCGGTGCAGCCCGGCCCGACGAGTTCCGGGATGTGCCGTGCCTGCCGGAGGGCGCCGCCGCCGTTTGTGCGGGCGGTGGCCTACGGGCCATACGAGGGCCGCATGAAAGCGGCCATTCACACGCTCAAGTATGATCGGCTGCACGCGGCAGCTCGCGGGCTGGGCCGGATGCTCGCCCGAGCCATCGCCAAACTGGCGGATGAGGCGCCTGGCGAGATGCTGGTGGTTCCGGTTCCGTTGCACCGCTCGAAGTATGCCGAGCGCGGCTTCAACCAGGCTCGCTCACTGGCTTTTCATGCGCTGGACGCGCTCGGCAAATCGCATCCCGCGTGGCGGCTCACGCTGGCCTCGAGCACGCTGATGCGGCAGCGCGCCACCGAGAGCCAATTTGGCCTGACGCCGCGCCAACGCCGGCTGAATGTGCGCGGAGCGTTTGAGGTCTCCGATCCGGCCGCGGTCACACAGAAGCATGTTCTGCTCATCGACGACATTTTCACCACCGGCGCAACAGCTCGCGCCGCGGCCCTGGCGCTGAGCACGGCCGGTGCGGCTTCCGTGTGGGTGGCCACGCTGGCCAGGGCAGGCCGCGTGCGCAACAACCGTCGCGTAACTTCCGCGCGCTTTGACGATGCGGAGGAGAATTCTGAATTCGCCGGCACATCGCCGGCCTCAACCATGCAAGAGGAAAGCATTGATTCATCGCACGAGCAATCATCTTTTTGACGGGGGAAAAAAGGATGTCGCTGGGAAAAGCCATGATCCACGCACGCAAGCAGAAATCGATCGCCAGGGCCGCGGCGCTGGCTGGAGAGAAGGTGACGGTTCATTCCGCGCACATCCTGCAGATGCCGGTGCTGGTGCTGAACGCCTCCTATGAGCCGATCAATATCTGCGGCGCGCGCCGCGCTTTGGTGCTGGTGCTCAAAGGAGTTGCGCGTACCGAAGAGGAGCACGGGCTGATTCTTCACGCCCAGCGCAGCCGCATTCCCATGCCTTCGGTAATCCGGCTGCTGGAGTACCGCCGAATCCCCTACCAGACGCGCGCCCTCTCGCGCAAAAATATTCTGCTGCGCGACCGCAACANNACTCCACCTGGGAAAACCTGGTGGCCTGCTGCCACTCCTGCAATCGCCACAAAGGCAACCGCATGTTGAGCGAGATCGACGACATGATTCTGCTGCGCGACCCGCGCCCCTTCTCGCTGCACACCAGCCNNATCATGCGCATGCTGGGCCGCGCCGATGACCGCTGGCGGAAATATCTTTTCTATTAAGGGAACCGTTTGTAGCCGGTGTATTGAATAATGTCGCGGATGTGCACGTTCTGGGCCATGAAGCCGTTTCCGCTGGCAAAGTGCAGAATGCCATCGCCCTTGATGTAAACCGGAAACCAGTAATGGCCATCCACCTGTTGCCGCCAGGTCATGAGGGGCGGATGCAGCTCTTTGCTGTGCTTGCGCGCGCCGTCGGGGACCATGTGGCCGTTGGTCACGACGATCTGCAGGCCGGTTGCATCGACCCAGATGCGGCCATCTAAGTAGCGCTGCTTCTTCTCGATAATTTTGGGCGCCACATCGAAGACGTAGCAATCCACTTCGTCCACCTTTTGCCGGCCAACGTACTTCACGTTGTACTGGCCGATCTCCTCGGTGGTGAGGACGAAGGGATCGCCGTGCTCGATCTCTTGCAGGTCGGAGGGTGACATCTGCACCCGCTGCAAGGTGCTCTGCGGCGCGTAGACCACCTTCTCAATGCGCTTGCCGGCGGGGTCGAAGAGGACGTCGTCTACCTGGTAATACTCTCCGTCCATCTTGTTGTCGTCGTCGATGGTCTGCACGCGGGCGGCGCGGCGATACGTGTAGTGGTTCAGCGCCCGTTGAAACTCGCTCTCATGGGCGGCAAACTGGCGGATGATCTCCTCCGGCGCAATGGGCGGCGCGCTGATGTCCATCGGGCCAAAGCCGGTGTCCAGCGGCATAGGCGTAAAGCTGTTCTTGCTCTGCGCAGCGGCGGCCAGAGCGCATCCGGCAGCCAGTAACAACGCCAAAGTCCATCGATTACACATCTGATCTCTCATCAATAAGATTAGACGCCAGCAGTTTACAGCCGGGTGCGGCTTACAATCCGTAGAATAGCTTCAGATGGCATTTACCGAACAATACGATGTGGCCGTGGTGGGCGCGGGGCACGCGGGGTGCGAGGCGGCGATGGCGGCGGCGCGCATGGGACTCAAAGTCGCACTCATCACCATGAACCTGGACCTGATTGCGCAGATGAGCTGCAATCCGGCGGTTGGTGGCGTGGCAAAAGGCCATCTGGTGCGCGAGGTGGATGCGCTGGGCGGCGTGATGGGCGAGGTGGCCGACGCGGTGGGGATTCAGTTTCGGCTGCTGAACGCGTCGCGAGGTCCGGCGGTGTGGAGTCCGAGGGCGCAGTGCGACAAGCAGTTATACCGAGTCAGGATGCGCGAAGTGCTGGAGGGCCAGGCGGGACTGCACATCCGGCAGGCGGAAGTCGTCGATCTGGTGATCGACGACAGGGATCAGGGATCAGGGATCAGGGGTCAGGACGTAGAAGACGCAGGTCCTTCGACTGCGCAGGTTGCAAAGAACGCAACCTGCTCCGCTCAGGATGACAGTCGATTTGCGAGGCGGCGGGTTTTGGGGTTGAAGCTGCGAGACGGCCGCCGTCTGCTGGCTGGGGCCACCATTATTACTACCGGCACGTTTTTGAACGGGCTGATTCACTGCGGCGAAGAAAAATATCCAGCCGGACGGAGCGGCGAACCGGCCTCGGTTCTGCTGGGCGAGGCGTTGCGGGCTTTGGGCTTGCGGACTTGTCGATTGAAAACGGGCACGCCGCCGCGGCTGGACGGGCGGACGATTCGCTGGGAGGCTTTTGAAGAGCAAAAAGGCGACGCCGAGCCGACGCCTTTCAGCTTCCGGACAAAAAAAATCCTCCAGCCGCAGATCAGTTGCCACATCGCCTTCACTACGCCGGAGACGCTGCGCATCATTCGCGCGAATGTACATCGCTCGGCGATGTATTCGGGGCAGATCGCGGGGATCGGACCTCGCTATTGTCCGTCCATCGAGGACAAGATCGTCAAGTTTCCCGACAAGACGCAGCACCAGTTTTTTCTGGAGCCGGAGGGACTGCACACCCACGAAGTTTACGTGAACGGCATGTCCACCTCGCTGCCAATGGAAGTGCAGTGGGAGATTGTGCGCTCGATTCCGGGGCTGGAGGCGGCGGAGATGCTGCGTCCCGGCTACGCCATCGAGTATGACAGCGTGGACGCGACGGAGCTTGACCGCACCTTGCGCGTGAAGAGCATGGAGGGGCTATACCTGGCCGGACAGATCAACGGGACCAGTGGCTATGAGGAGGCTGCCTGCCAGGGGATTATGGCGGGGATCAACGCGGCGCTCATGCTCAAGGGTGAGCCGGCTTTCACCCTGGACCGGAGCGAAGGCTACACGGGCGTGCTGATCGACGATTTGATCTCGATGGGGATAAACGAGCCGTACAGAATGTTCACCTCGCGTGCGGAGTTCCGGCTGCACTTGAGAATCGACAACGCCGACCGGAGGCTGACCCCGTACGGGCGGCGGCTGGGGCTCATCGATGACGCGGCCTGGGCGGAGTATGAGCATAAACAGGCACGCATGGCCGCGCTGGAGCGGCTGCTTGTTGCCCGCAAGGTGGACGGAGAACGGCTGAGCGCGGCGGGATTTGGCGAGTTGACGGCAACAGCTGGTTTGACCTGGGCGCAATTGCTGAAACGGCCGGAGGTGGGCATCGAGGCGGTGTTGGGCGCGATGCGGGAGGAACTTGAGGCCGAGCCATTGCTGGCGGAATGGAACACGGTTACAAACGCAGGTCCTTCGACTGCGCAGGTTGCAAAGGACGCAACCTGCTCCGCTCAGGATGACAGCATTGTTCATTCAACGGACGAAGGAGAGATCGCGCTGAAGCGGAGTAGCATGCGCAATGAGGCGCGGGCTGTTGAAACGGAGATCAAGTTTGCCGGCTACCTGGAGCAGCAGAAAAAATCCATTGCCAAGCTGAAGGCCGCCGAAGGGGTTGCGATTCCGGAGTGGATTGATTACGGCATCATCAGCGGGCTATCGCGGGAGATGCGCGAGAAGCTGGAGCGGGTGCGGCCAGTGACCATCGGCCAGGCCAGCCGCATTCCGGGCGTGACACCGGCGGCGCTTGGGCTGGTGCATGTGTCGATCCGGCTGCAAGGGGCCAAGCGGAGGGACTATATTTCTTTTTGAAGTTTCAGGAGTGTCATGCGATGCCCGAAGATCAAGTTTCCGCGCAAATTCTGGGGATGGAGCAGGCCGCGCTCGACCGTTGGGGCCGGGGCGATCCAGACGGTTTTCTGGAAATCTCCGCTCCGGATGTTGTGTACTTCGACCCATTTCTTCCGCAGCGGATCGATGGCCTTGACGCGTTGCGGCAGTACTACTCGGAACTGCGTGGAAAGATATTCATTGACAGCTATGAGATCGTCGCTTCCGAGGTTCAAGTGCGTGGCGAGATCGCTTTGCTGACCTATTGCCTTGTTTCTCGCGGAGGCGGCGACGAAATGCGCTGGAATACAACAGAGGTCTACCGGCGCGGCGACGATGGTTGGCGCATCGTCCATAGCCATTGGTCGTTTACTCAGCCCGAACTCGCCAATTTGCAGGCGTGATGGGTTGGAAGGGCTTGCCGCCTACTGGCTGCCCTTGTCACCCCTTGCCAATAAACGGGATGTGGAAGGGATTTTCCTCGCCTGACTGCTTTTTATGCTTGGGGTTGGTGTCTTCGGGGAGCTTGGTGCGCTGGGAGTTGATGCACATCCAGCCTCCGCGGGCGCGCTCGAAGACGTGGGTGAAGACGCCTTTTTCGTCCACCTGGGCGGTGCCGGCCTTGTGGTGCATCTGGTAGGTGCCGTTGGCTACCGCGATGTCGCCCATCATGCGCACGGTGATCACCTTCTGCTCGAGGTGGAGGGTTTTGTCCTCCCCGGTGATCAACTGGGCCAGTTGCTGGTTGCGTGTAGTGATGTCGCCGCCGGCGGAAACGTCTATAAACAAAGGAGAAAGCACCAGTTCCAAAGCGTACTGGTCGCGCGTGTTCATGGCGGTGGACCAGGCGTCTTCGATCTTCTGGAACTCGAGAATCGCAGGGCTTTCGGCCGAGGCGGCGGCGGTCTGAGGTGCGGCCGGAGGCGCGACGAGATTCTGAGCTACGGCAGAGCAGAACGAGAGAAGGAAAACAGAAAAGCCGGCAACAAGACGGTTTATACGCACCATGAACTCCACTTCAGGGATCAGGGTTCAGAGATCAGGGGTCAATTGCCGTGGCTGCGGCTGCATTTGTGGGAGAGGCCTGTTCCCTGTTCCCTTTTCCCTACCTTCTGATGATAGCTCTTGGACTCGGCAGGGTGGCTGTGGAGAGCGAAAAAAACTGAGGTATTAATTCAGTGTTTGCAACTGTTCAGGCTCGTGGAGGGTGACCAGGGAATCTTCGATGGAGATCCAGCCCTCCTTGCGGAACTGGCCCAGGGTACGGGTAACGGTTTCACGGGTGGTGCAGGCCATGGAAGCCATTTCCTCGTGGGTGAGCAGGAGCGGAAAGCGGAAGCCGCCTCCATCGAGGTGTTCGCCGATCTGGTGGGCGAGCTCCAGCAGCAGGCGCCCCAGGCGGGCGGCGACAGTCTCAGCCAAGGCAATCCGGCAGGCGTCCTGCAGGGCGAAACGGTATTCCTGGCAGATGCACTGGACGGCGCGCATCTGGGCCTCTTTGTGGCTGCGCAGGAAGGTGAGGAACCGGTCGCGCTCGACTGGGCGGAGCTGGGCGGATGTGAGCGTTTCAGCCGAAACCTCGTAGACGCCGTGGGATAGAACCGCGTACAGGCCCAGCATGGAGCCCGGTCCGGCTACGCGAACGATCATCTGGCGGTCCTGTTGGTGCCCGGCGGTGAGCTTGAGATAGCCGC
>PMGP01000343.1:212-357 GCA_003156235.1 Acidobacteriaceae bacterium | reverse complement strand
CCAGTGAGCAGAACCAGCCGGGACGGCGGTTAGAGCAGGCGGCGCATCCCACGGGAACCTGCCGTGCAATGTGTCTCTGCCGCGTTTGCGCTACTGCCGAGTTCTCTGTATGCGCCATGGTCTTGTCCCGTCCGCCGCCGGTCCA
>PMGP01000343.1:0-139 GCA_003156235.1 Acidobacteriaceae bacterium | reverse complement strand
GATGTGATGAGCCTCACGTCTATACAAGGCTCGGCCAGCCGGAGTTTTTTCCTTTCATCTTCCGCTCAAGGCGAACGGGCTTGCTGGTCCTGGGGGTGGGCAGGCCACCGCTCAAGCGGAAGGAGAGGCTGAGACGGTT
>PMGP01000094.1 GCA_003156235.1 Acidobacteriaceae bacterium | reverse complement strand
CGCTCGCCGGGGACCCCGAGTCGCCGGGGACCCCGATGCCGCAAGATGACCAAAACGCAGATTCTTCGACTTCGCTCAGAAGCGGCGACGGTGGGGCACCCAAAGTTTTTTGAACAAGTGCAGCAAGTTAGCTTCCGCCACGCGGAGACGAGCAAGTTAGCGAAAGTTTCATTTCCCGTGGGTCGGCGAAGCCGGTGGATGACTGATACAAAGCGGGTTTATGAAACACGCTCTAAGCCAGCAAGTAGCTGACCCTTTGTTCGTCCAGGAATTGACGTTGTTCCGGGGCAAGGCTCTGGTCGGAAATGATTTGATCGAGTTCCGCTAGATCGGCTACGTGGATCATTGCACTTCTGCCAAATTTTGTATGGTCGGCAACGATGATCACGCGCTGCGCGCACTCTATCATGGCGCGTATCGATGCAACCACAAGAGGGCTGCTGTCGCTGAGACCCGCTTCGGTGATGCCGCGAATTCCCAGGATGGCGACGTCGGCAGAGACGCTGTGCAGCATTCGTTCGCAGATGGGGCCAAACTGAATGCCGAGGCGTGGATAGAGAAATCCGCCGGTCAATGTAACCTCGGTTTGCCGGCACTCCCAGAAGACCTGAGCAACCAGAATCGAATTGGTGATGATCTGAATGGGGCGGTCGTAGAGGCAGCGCGCCACTTCGACGACCGTGGATCCCCCGCCCAGGATGACGGTTTGTCCATCTTCGATCTGTTCCGCCGCAGCTTTCCCGATGCGCATCTTTTCTTCGTGACAACTCACGGAGAGCTGCCTGAAGTCGAGCGCCTCCTCGCGCGTGTTCGTGGACATCGCCCCGCCACGCACTCTGCGGATATTGCGGCTGTGTTCCAGGTCAATCAGATCGCGGCGAACCGTAGCTCTGGATGCTTTGAGACGCTTGCACAAATCTTCCAGGTCGACGAAGTCCTGCCGCGATAAAACTTCCAGAATGTTACGGTGGCGCTCGATTTGATTCATAGTGGAGTAAGTACCGTTTGACAAACGACAGAAAACGCTGCTCTGTGCAGCAACCATCCTGATTATGCGCCAATTATTCATAATGTTGCAACGCTCTTCGGAAATAATCTATTTCGTTCAAGATTTTCACTCCCGCTCCGGCTCAATGCCGCGATCTGCTGTTGAATCATAGGCAATCACTTATTTACCGGCATTTCCCCTCGATCAACAAATTTATTTGCATTGGACATTGCGAGACTTATACTTCTTTGCAGTTTTTACGTCGATATAAATATGAAACTATGCGGCGCGGTCAACGATGCCCAGGCGATGGCCAGCCGGGAGGACGGCGCTACCTGTTCTTTCAACGACCGGCAACCTTGAGCCAAGCAGGAGATCCACTCTATAACAACGGGTAAAATGCTCTAAGGAACCTCTGATCAAGTGATTCTATTGATCCAGCATTCCCTCAGGGGCTAAAGCTCGCGTTGATTTTGCGGCATTTGCGGCAGTCAGGGTTAAAACCCTGACCTACCANNACATCGACCTAATCAGAGGTTCTCTAAGCGGCGCGCTCAGCACATTATGGATATGCAAATTGAATGGAGGAATGGAATGGTTGACGTTCGCCGACAGCGCTCGATCAGATGGTTTGTTATGGTGTTGGCCATTGCCGGAGCCATGAACTTTTCTCCTGCTTGCGCGCAGAAGTCTACACTTCAAGAACAGATCGACCAGCATGAGCAAAAGCTGTCAGCGGCTCGCGCGGCCAAGAGCGGAAGAGAAGAGGCAACGGAGCTGAATGTTTTGGGCTTTCTGTACCGGCAGTCAGGGAAGATGCAAAAAGCGCTGGAGTGCTTGAACGATGCTTTGCCCATTGAACAAAATGAGAACAACCAGGCCGCTCAGGCAATGACGCAGAACATCATGGGCAGGGTGTACACGGACCTTGGCCAGGAAGACAAAGCTCTGGCGCTGTTCAACCAGGCGTTGACGAATTGGTGCGCGCTGGGGATTCGGATGGCCGAAGCCAGCACGCTGAACTATAGGGCCAAGGCTTATGACAACCTGGGTCAGCCGGACGAGGCGCTGAAGGATCTGAACGAGGCGCTGTCGATCTGGCACGATCTGGATAACGGGCAGGGCAAAACGCGGATGATGAGCCCCAGGGATCGGCTGCGCAACCTGAGTCAGCTGAGGGCGCTGAAGGAACTGAATGATGAATTGCCGCCGAACTGGCGCGAAAAAAGCGGCCGCGCCGGCGAGGCGAGCACACTGGACAATTTGGGAAAGACATACTCCGACATGGGCCGGGGAGAAGAGGCGTTCAAATATTTCAACCTGGCGCTGCCGATCTGGCGGGAAGCGGGAGAGCAGAGCGGCGAGGCGCTGACGTTGAACAATATGGGCCGTGCGTACGCGGACCTGGGACAGAAGCAGAATGCCATGGAGGTCTTCAACCAGGCGCTCGCACTCTGGCGAGCGATCGGTAACCGGCAGGGCGAGGCGATGACGCTGAACAACGTGGGCCGGCTATACCGCGACCTGGGGCAGCAGCAGACGGCGCTGGACTATTACAACCAGGCGTTGCCCATCTGGCGCGAAGTGGGCAGCCGCAGCGGTGAGGGAATGGCTCTCAACGATATCGGGAGGGCGTATGCCGACATGGGTAAAGCGCAAAATGCGCTGGAGTATTGCAACCAGGCGTTGCCCATTTGGCGCGAGACCGGAAGCCGGCGCGGCGAAGCGATGACGCTGAACAATATGGGCCGGGATTATTCCGACTTGGGAGAGGCGGACAAGGCGCTGGAGTTCGACAAGCAGGCACTGCCAATTTGGCGCGAGGTGAAGGACCGGCGCGGCGAAGCGCTAGCGCTGATGACCATCGGCTGGGCGTACTGGGCGCAGAAGGAAACGGAGAAGGCGCTGGCGAGCGAACTGGCCGCATTGTCTCTGGCGAAGGCCGCGGGCGATCCGGAGATTGAGGGCGTGATTGAGAGCTCGCTGATGATCGGCTTTCGCGGACAGCAGCGTCCCGAGGAGGCGATCTTCTTCGGAATGGAAGCGGTGAATTGCTATCAGCAGATTCGTAAAAACATTTACGGACTGGATAAGGATTTGCAGACAGGATTTGCGCAATCGAAGTCTGCAACCTATCGCGAATTGGCGGAGTTGCTGGTCGAATCCGACCGGCTCGGCGAAGCTGAACAGGTTCTCGATCTGCTCAAGGAGCAGGAACTGAAGGAAGTGGTGCGCGGAGCGGCCGGCAATCCGGAGGCCAAGGTCGAGCCGCTGAAACTTAACGCTATTCAGCAGAAGGCGCAGAGCGAGCTGACGACGGCAGAGAAAACGGCCGTGGCGTTGACAGACTTGAGCATCGAATATTCCGGATTGCAGGCCAAAGTAACGCGCACACCCGAGGAAGACGCTCGACTGAAGACGCTGGAGGCGAGCATCGAGAAGGAAAATGGAGAGGTTTCAGATTTCTTCAGGAAGACGCTGTATCCGTCACTGGCGCAAAAGGCCGGCGCACAGGATGCGAATGCTTTATTGAGCAAAGAGAAGTCGGAGGTCAGCCGGTTGCAAAATACGCTGGCGGCACTGGGACCGCACGTGATGGGCATACGGCTGCTGCTGGGCGAAGAACATGCGTATGCGATTGTTGTAACGGCGCAGGCGCGCAAGAAGTTCGAGTTGAAGGCAACGCCGGCAGAGTTGCGCAGCAAGGTGTTGCAGGTGCGCAACGATCTGCGCGCGCCCACGTCCGACCCTAAGCCGCATTTGGCGGAGTTATACGCGATGGTCGTGGCTCCATTCGCGGACGAACTGGACGCCCTGCAGCGGCCCACCACTCAAGATGGCCGTGTCCCGATATTGTTATGGTCGCTGGACGGCGTGATGCGCTACGTACCAATGGAAGCGCTGTATGATGGCCATCATTACATGGTCGAGCGCTTCAGCAACGTCCTCTTCACTCCCGAGAGTTACGGGCATATGACCGCATCCTCCAGAGCCAACTCCGCCGGAATGCGCGTGCTGGCAATGGGATTGTCCAAGAGTTATGGCGACCTGCCAGCGCTGCCCGGCGTGATGCCGGAATTGAATGCCGTAGTCCACGACCCTGCCATGCCTGAATCGCATGGCCCAATGGAAGGCAGGCTGCTACCCAATGAACAGTTCACGCTGGCTGCGTTGAAGGCCGAGCTGGGCGCCGGCAAGAGCTATCCCGTTGTGCATATTGCCAGCCACTTTGTGGTGGAGACGGGCGGCGATGACGAGCCTTACTTGATGCTGGGCGGAGAAGACAACGGAGAGGCTAAAGGATATGCGCTGACACTCTCGAAGATGGAAGATTCCGCAATCAGCTTTCATGGGACGCAACTTCTGACTCTCTCGGCGTGCAGCACAGCAAAGAGCGACGCAGCGAAAGATGGCCTGGAGATGGACAGCCTGGGCATGATAGCCCAGCAGAAAGATGCGGAAGCCGTGCTGGCCACGCTGTGGGATGTGAACGATGCGAGCACAAGCCAGTTAATGAGCGACTTTTATTCGCGCTGGGTGCAACGCCCCGGCGACGGCAAGGCGGAAGCTCTGCGCCAGGCACAGATTGCATTTTTGCACGGATCGACTGTGTCCCTGCATACTGGAGGCGATCGCGGCGCTCTATCCAGGCCGAACTCGGCATCTGCCCCGCATGCTACCGGCTATTCTCATCCGTTTTACTGGGCGCCGTTCGTTCTGATTGGAAATTATCAATAGCAATTCGTGACTAATGTCTAGTGTGGTGAGTCGGAAGTTCATTGAAGAACAACCGCGGATCCTTCGACTCACCACCCCCAGGCTGAAGAGTACGCCTGGTGCCCCGTTCGCTCAGGATGACAGCAATTTGCGCTGCATATTTCTGACTCAGGACGCTAGACG
>PMGP01000278.1 GCA_003156235.1 Acidobacteriaceae bacterium | reverse complement strand
AGCTGCTGACCAAGAAGGAAGTAATCAAGCTGGAGCGGGAGCGCAAGCACCTGCAGGCGAACCTGGCCGGCATCAAGGCGATGAAGCGGCTGCCGGACGCGCTGTTCATCGTCGACTCGAACAATGAGACGATTGCCGTGAAGGAAGCCCGNNGCGTGAACCTGGTGGGCGACAAAGCCTTTGCGGAGGATCTGCCTGAGCCCGCGGCCGAGGCTGCGGCTGAAGATGCAGCGCCGGTTGAGGAAGTGGACCTGGAAGCGGCTCTGGGCGGAGGCATTCGCAAGGCGCCCGCCGCGGTGGCGGCGCTGGAAGAGGCTGAAGTGGCCGAAGGCGTGCGTTAATTCCGACAGTTCTCAGTTGTCAGTTTCGCGGACAACGAGCCTTGTTACGGCGGTGGCCGGTCTGAGGCAGACCGGCCATTGACATCTGAAAACTGACGACTGATAACTGAGAACTTAGAACTGGAAAAGAGAGAACAACAGTGAGCGAAAAGATTGATGCAAAATTGGTGAAAGAGTTGCGTGAAAAGTCAGGCGCGCCCATGGGCGACTGCCTGAAAGCGTTGCAGGAGACCAAGGGAAACATTGAGGATGCCTTCGTGGTGTTGCGCAAGCGGGGCATGGCCTCGGCGCAGAAAAAGGCCGCGCGCACGACGAACGAGGGCGCGGTGGGGACGTATATTCACGCCGGCGGCAAGATCGGCGTGCTGCTGGAATTGAATTGCGAGAGCGATTTCGTGGCCCGCACCGAGGACTTTCAGGAGTTGCTCAAGGACGTCGCAATGCACATCGCGGCCAGCGATCCTCGCTACGTGAAGTCCGAGGATGTGACTGCAGGCGACCTCGAGCGCGAGAAGGAAATCTACAGCGCCCAGGCCGCCGCCAGCGGCAAGCCGGAAAAGATCATCGCGCAGATCGTCGAAGGCAAGATGGCCAAGTTCTACGAGGAGGTCTGCCTGCTGGAGCAGCCCTTTATCAAGGAGCAGACCATCAGCATCAAGGAGCTGATTGGGCAGAAGGTGGGCAAGCTGGGCGAGAACATCACCGTGCGGCGCTTTGCGCGCTTCAAGGTGGGCGCGCCGGAGTGGACCGTGGCTAGCACCAAGCCCGTGGAAGCGGTTGCCGAGTAAAGGTCCAGTGACTAGGGACATAGGGACTAGAACGGCCCGGAGCTTCGGCTTTGGGCCGTTTTTGTATTGCGGCTTCCCTGTCCGGTCGAATTGCCTCCTATGCAGCAGCCTCCGCAGGCTTTGAAGGTCGCAGAATGAAGAGGCCTTGCAGGTCGGCGGCTGCGTGAAACAGCATGGGCAACAGAAGACTCCCAGTCAGCAGGAATAGCCCGCCAAACGCCAGCCCGCCCAATGTAGTGCTGATCAGGCCAGCCTTGCCCTGGTAGATATGGTTGAGGCCAAAGAACACGGCAGACAGCACGAGAGCCACGCTCATGGGAAGATGCAACCCGCCGGGCATGCGCATCAAAAAGCCGATCAGAAATCCCCTGCACAAAACCTCCTCGCAGACCCCGGACGTGATAGAGATCGCGGCAAACCAGCGCCTCTCCTGAGAGGTTTCCGGCAATAATCCAGGCGCTTGCGCCAGAGAGCGACGAAATGCTCGCTCGTAGCGAGCGCGATACTTATCTCCCCGCAGACTCTGAAAGATAGGCATAAAGCCGAGAACAAAAAAGCCGGCCACTAGTCCGCAGAAAAGCCAGTGTAACCAAACCGGCAGAGCTGGCCCCGAAGCCACCGGCGCACGAAGAAGCTTACCAGCGCCCACAATACCTACCGCTAGAGCGGCCAACGGCCATTGGGTCAGCAAAATGTAGCGATAGAAGAAAATCTTCTGCCGGGAGGTCGTATTGGCGCGTAGAAGCGGCCCCTCGAAAAAATAGCTCACGAGCGGCCCGGCAACAACAATCAAAAACGCCAATATCAATCGAAGGAAGAGGGAGAAGTACGGACTAAATACCATCGATTTACCTCTACGTCCTAAATATATCGCATGGTGCTTTTTCGGGTGCGTGTTGAATGATCCCTAACGGACGACCGCCGCTTCGTGCGATACTCAAAACGTCATGTATAAACGCATTGTTCTCAAGCTATCGGGTGAGGTGCTGGCCGGCGGGCGCGGCTTCGGCCTGGACACTGCCAAGATCGCCGAGATTACCGGCGAGATCGTCGATGTGCATGCGCTGGGCGTGGAGATTGGCGTGGTGGTGGGCGGAGGCAATTTTTTCCGCGGCGTGGCCGAGCAGGCTAAAGAGATGGACCGCGTGAGCGCCGATAACATGGGCATGCTCGCCACGATCATCAACGCCATCGCCATGCAGGACGCCATTGAACAGCGCGGCGTGCAGTGCCGGGTGATGAGCGCCGTGTTCATGAACCAGGTGGCCGAGCCTTACATTCGCCGCCGCGCCGTGCGCCACCTGGAAAAGGGCCGCGTGGTGATCTTCGCCGCGGGCATCGGCAACCCCTTTTTCTCCACCGATACAGCGGCCAGCCTGCGAGCCATGGAGATCAAGGCCGACGTGCTCCTGAAGGCCACCAAGGTGGANNGGCGTCTACAGCGCCGACCCGGTGCTGGTGAAGGACGCCGTCAAGTACGACCACATCACCTACATGGAGATTCTGCGCCAGGGCCTGAAGGTGATGGACCTGACCGCCGTGAGCCTGTGCAAGGACAACAACCTGCCCATGGTTATTTTCAATATGAACAAGCCGGGGAACATTCGCCGGGTGGTGCTGGGCGAGAAAGTTGGATCGCTGGTGACGGCGTAAAAACAGCTTCTAGCTATTAGCTTCTAGCTTTTAGCTGATTGTCGATCTATCGCGCTGTTCAGGTTCACCTTGAATGTTGTCCTTATCGGGACAAGGCTAGAAGCTAGAGGCTAGAAGCTACGCCGTGGAGACACACAAGCCAGTACGGCTGGATGCATTGACGGGGCTGCGATTCTTTGCGGCCATCAACATCGTTTTCTTCCATTTTTCCAATCCACAATCGTTTGGTTTTCTGGGGCCGGTGGTCAACGCCGGCTATATCGCGCTGGGATTGTTCTTTTTGCTCTCGGGTTTTGTGCTGGCCTATAACTACGGCAACTCCGCGCGCGCCGACACGCTGGACAAGCTGAACAAGGTGCGCTTCTGGAAGGCGCGCTTCACGCGGCTTTATCCCGTCTACCTGCTGAGCTTGCTGTTGAGCTGGCGGATGGTGGCGGGGGAGTACGGCGCTCATGCTCAGCCGGTCTACTGGAAATACACAGCGCTTACGGGGCAGCACGGAATGTTCTGGGTGGGCATGGTGTTGACGCCGCTGCTGTTGCAGGGCTGGGTTCCGTCACTGGCCACCTTCCTGAATACGCCCGCCTGGGCCATGTCGGCCGAAGCCTTCATGTACGCTCTGTTTCCTTGGCTGGCCAAAGTCAAACGGCCTGCAACGGTTTCGCGCAATCTGCTCATGTTGTCCGGAGTCTGGGCCGTGGGTATGATTCCCGGCCTGCTGTACCTGGTCTTCCAGCCGGACGGCATCGCGCATCCTGACCGCTACAGTTGGGGCCGGTGGTTGTGGGCGCTCAAATACATGCCTCTGCCGCATCTGGCCAGCTTTGTCTTCGGCATTCTGCTGGTTGGCCTGAACGAGCTGGTGCCGCGCGCAAGCCGTCTGCGGATACTGCTGGGTCTGGCCGGCTTTGCCGGGGTCTTCGGCCTTCTGTATCTGGGGCCGCTGGTTCCCTACGTCCTCCTCCACGACGCCCTGCTGATGCCTTTGTTCGGTTGCATCGTACTAGGGCTGGCCGGGGAGAATTTGCTCTCTACCGCGTTCAGTTTGCGTCCGCTGGTCTTTCTGGGCGAGGCCAGCTACTGCCTTTACGTGTTGCACTTCAGCCTATGGAACTGGATTTACGGCACCCATCTGCCTGCGCGGCTGGGAGTGGCGCGCTTTGGCTCGTGGATCAGCTACGCGGCAGTGCTGGCGGTGGCCGTGGCGGCGATGCTCCTGGTGGAGAAGCCGGCGCAGCGGCAACTGCGCAAGTGGATGGGAGCGTAAATAATGCACGCAACCACTGATCTTCCCGTTGCCATGCGCGCGCTGCTGGCCGGTGCGCGGCGTAAGCAGCCCGCCCTGCTCGATCTCATACAAAAATTCGTTCGGGCCGAGTCGCCCTCAGACGATAAAGCCGCCGTGGACGCCTGCGTCGCGCTGGCCGCCGCCCACGCTCGAGGCCTGGGCGGGCGCGTCAAGCTCCATCGCCAGCGCGGCTTTGGAGATCTGCTGGAGGCGCGCTTCGGACCAAAATTCAAAACCGAAGCCGTTGATAAAAATCGCCCCACTCTTCTGCTCGGCCATCTGGACACGGTCTGGCCGCTGGGCACGCTCAAGACCATGCCCTGCCGCTTGAGCGAAGGCCGGCTCTGGGGTCCGGGCTCTCTAGACATGAAGGCTGGGGCGGCGATGGCCTTTACCGCCATCGAAATGCTCACCGAGGCAGGACTGTTGCAGCGTGAAATCGTACTGCTGCTCACCAGCGACGAAGAGGTCGGCAGCCCGGTTGCGCGGCCTGTCCTTGAACGGCTGGCGACAGAATGCGCCCAGGTCTTCGTTTTGGAGCCGGCGCAAGGGCTGGCCTATAAGACCGCCCGCAAGGGTACCGGCCACTGGCGCATCGACGTAACTGGAGTAGCCGCACACGCGGGCGTGGACTATGAAAAAGGCGCCAGCGCCATTCTGGAGCTGGCCCACATCATCGAAACTGTCTCCAGCTGGACCGACCTCAGGCGGGGAATCACGGTGAATGCCGGCGTAGTGGGCGGCGGGACCAGGAGTAATGTGATTGCCGCCCAGGCCTGGGCGGAGGTCGATCTGCGCATTGTCCGCAAGTCCGACGGTGAGCGCATGGAGCGGAAATTTGCCGCGCTCAAGCCGCAGGACAAACGGTGTACGCTCACCGTCACTGGCGGCATCAACCGTCCGCCCATGGAGCGCACGCGCGGAACCATGCAGCTTTACCGCCAAGCCAGAACGCTGGCCGCAAAGCTGGGCTTCGCGTTGGAAGAAGCCCTGAGCGGCGGCGCCTCCGACGGCAACTTCACCTCCGCGCTGAACATTCCCACCCTGGACGGAATGGGCGCAGTCGGTGAAGGCGCGCACGCACACCACGAATCCATTGTGGTGAAGCATCTGGCCCCCAGAACCGCCCTGCTGGCAGGAATGCTGGCGAGATGCTAAACCATCGCAGCGCCTGAAGCTCTTGCAAAATTAGATCGAGGCCGCAATATGTGTCAGGGCACGACTTCAGAGGCTGCGGAAAAACACATTGTTTTGAAAGGGCACGACTTCAGTCGTGCCGTAAATGATTCATAACAAAGCAGGGCTTTAGCCCCTGAGGGATGTTTTTTGCCGATTTCGCCCGAAACTCCGACTTTTTCCGCAGCCTCTGAAGTCGTGCCCTGACGCTGATTCGCAATCGAAATAGAGTTTTGCAAGAGGCTAGCCTGATAAACTTTCGTCAAGAACTTCCCGGAGTTAAACAACGCCATGAAACATTCAGCACTGATTCTGTTGTTGGCGGCCAGCACCGTGGCCGCAAGCGCCCAAGCCCCCACTACGCCGGCTACGACTACGGCAAAGCCAGCCGTCACGACAGCCGCCAAGCCTCCCGCATCCGCAACAAAGCCGACTACGGCAAAGCATGCCACACCGACGGCCAAGCCGGCTGCAACTGCGGTAAAGCCTTCCGCTTCGGCCACCAAACCCGTGGCCTCAGCGGCCGCCAAGCTGCCTTTGGGCGTTCCCGCTCCTGGAATGCTAGCGGTCAAGACCATCAAGAAGACCGCCTTCTCCTTGCAGTATCAGGAAATCAAAATCGGCACGGGAGCCGTGGCCGAGCCCAACAAGATGTACAAGGTCTTCTACACCGGCTACCTGGCCGCCGACGGCTACAAGTTTGACTCCTCAGACGACCACCGGCAACCGCTGAAGGACAAAGACGGCAAGCCGGTGATGGGCGACGATGGCAAACCAAAACTTGATGTTCCCCAGCCCATGCCGTTTCCACAGGGTATGGGCCGCGTCATTCCCGGCTTTGATCAAGGCTATGAAGGCATGAAGATTAACGGCAAGCGCCGCATCTTCATCCCCTGGCAACTGGCGTACGGCGCCAAAGGCCGTCCGGGGCCAGACGCCGCCCATCCGGGAATTCCACCCAAGGCCGACCTGATCTTCGACGTCGAACTGGTGGATGTGAGCGAGATGCCCACACCGCCCCAGCGCCCGCCGATGGGCGGAATGCACCCGATGCCCGGCGCGCCGCCCCCTGGTGCTCCGGGAGCGCCGCCGCAAAACGTTAAACTGCCTACGCTAGGCACAGCGCCCAACCCGCCTGCGCCAGGCGCCACACCAAATGCAGCGCCGTCTACGCCAGCTCCGAACGCGGTCCATGCTCCGGCAATCGCGCCTACTCCGGCAGCTCCAGCAGCGCCAGCCACCACTGCGCCAGTGCCGCCTCCGCCCCAGCCGAAGTAGTGTCATCTATCCGGACCCCATCCTTGCCGCAAAGCACGAGCGCGGCGGGGATGGGGTTGCGTTTTCCCCATCGAGACGGCCAACTCAATCCAACACGGACCAAATCAATGAGGACGGCGCGGAAACAAATCGAGCTGGTGGCCGCGCTGCTGGGCGAGGAGACAACCTTGTCGCTGGCCACGATCGGCGAGGACGGCTTGGCCTGCGTGGCGCCGCTCTTCTACATTATGGATGAAGAACTATCTCTCTACTGGCTCTCGTCCAGGAGCAGCCTGCACAGCCTGAACCTGGCCAGAACGCCTCGCGCCGCCGCCACAGTCTACCGTAACGTCAAGAACTGGAAGGAGATACGCGGCGTGCAGTTGCGCGGCGCGGTGAGCAAAGTAACCGAGCCCAAACGCCGCATCGCGCTCCTCAAAACCTACTGCGAGCGGTTCAAGCTGGGACGCGTACTGCGTCCTGCCCTGCGCCTCAGCACTTTATATTCTTTCCGGCCAGACTTCATCCGCTACATCGATAATGCGCGAGGCTTCGGGTCCAAATTTGAGCTCACACGTCAGCCGGAAGGCTGGAGCCTCACGCGACGCTCTGTTTTAGGCTGAGCGGAATCTCGGGGAGTTGGAGAGCCGTCCCGTCATCCTGCTTTATATTCGGAATTCCAAACTAACATGGTCGATTTTGCTCGTCTGCGCATACAAATTTGCGCTACTATCCTTGCGTCGATCCCAATGTTGTATTCCGCGTTCCGGGGCCAGAGGGACGCCGAGCGGATCGGCAAAGGAGGAATATGTTAGGTTTTGCGTCTAATCCTAAGAAATGCGCGAATATGACCTGCACTTGCCTCGCCCAGGAAAAGAAGAAGTTCTGTAGCGACCATTGCGAGAAAATCGCGAACAAACTGGAGATCCTCTGCCTGTGCGGCCACGCAGGCTGTGACGTCACGGTTCAGCAGACGAGCGACACGCCCGAATTCGATTCGCGCTCCGAAGCAGACGGTCCGGCGACCCGCCTCTGACTGAAGAAGGCTTTCCGGACAATCGCAGAGGAAAGGGCGACGGACGGTTGAGGTTCGTGGTCTCCCACCATTTCGCCATGTGCGCGAACATTTTGTCCTATGGGACAATTCAGCATACAATTATCTCAGTAGGCCATCTGTAAAGTTGGCCTGCGCGGAAGGCGGATTGTCGATGATTTTGAGTGCTGAGGCGTTGTCGCCAGCGCAAAAATCGGTGATCGAACAAATCCTGGGGCGGCAGATACTGGAGGCCGAAGCCATCAGCCTTCGTGCGTTTGCGCCCCCGCCGGCCACCTTGCCCGAGCGTCAGTCCGCTGCGGAGAATCTGCGCAGATTTCTGGTGGATGATCGTCCGCGCGCCGGCGTCTCCGATGAGGAATGCGAGGCCGCGCTCCTTGAAGCCCTTCGCAGTGAGCGTCCAACCTTCGCACAGATGCCGTGAGAATCGTTCTCGATAACAACATCTTTGTGCAGTCCTTTGTGAGCAAATGCGCATCGTGATGGATACTTCGGTTCTCGTTGCAGGGCTGCGATCCAGATTGGGCGCGAGTGCGGCGGTGCTCAGGGAAATTGCCGCAAACCGGGTTGAACTTGTGGCGAGTCCCGCGCTGTTCTTGGAGTATGAGGCGGTGCTCAAGCGGGAAGAGCATGGTCTTCCTTTGCAATATATTGACGGCTTTCTTGCGGAACTGGCGCTGTGCATTCTTCCGGCGGAGATTCGATTCGTATGGCGGCCCCAGTTGACCGATGCGGATGACGAAATGGTCCTCGAAGCGGCGATTAACGGGCAGGCTGAGGCCATTGTGACGCATAATAGAAGAGACTTCGAGCGGGCAGCCAAACGCTTCGGGATTGAAGTCTTGTCGCCAGCGGAATTGCTTGAGAAGATCAGGCGGAAAGGGATGGAACCATGACGCGAGTATTCGATCTACCGGATTCGCTCGTGAAACGGGCCGAGGAACTGGCGCGAGAAGACGGCGTCTCCCTGGATATTTGGGTGACCTCCGCGTTGGCGCAGAAGATCGGCGCGGTGGAGACCGCTGAGGTATTCTTCCGGCGCAGGTCCGCAGGCGCGGGCAAAGGACTGAGTTCCTACCTCGACCTCATTCCGGCTCATCCCCCTATGCCGGGGGACGAGTTGCCGATAGCTTGAAGTTGCGGCGCGAAAATCCCGGCTGGTTGGGAAAAGGGAGACGGACGATAGAGGTTCGTGGTCTCCCAGGTCTGGATTTTCAGACCTGGGAAACTTTAGAAGCCGAAGTTGGAGAGAACGAAAAGCGGAGGGTTCATCGTCTCACCCATCCCAAAATCGAGATATGGGCCACCCGCCCGTCAGCTAGTTGATCTTCTTTCTCGCAATGGCGTGTGCGATTACGAACTTGTAGCGCCGGCCTCCTGGCCGGCTGTGGCGCGGACGTCCCCGTCCGCGCTCCAAACCCAATTCCAGTTCTTCAATCCCGCTTTGGCCGGGTTTTCGACGACGTACCGAATGGCGCGATCAAGTTCGTCTCCATTACGGATCAGGCGGTCGTAGTACTCTCGCTGCCAGAATTGGCCTTTGCGTCCGAGCACCTGGTTTGCGGCTTTTGCGGAAAAGTTCTTCCAGGCTTTGACAACCTTCGCAAGCTCCTGGCCTGGGAAGAGCCGCACCACAACGTGAACATGATTGGGCATAATGCACCAAGCAAGAAGCCTATAGCGCTTTCCCTCCCTGAAGCGCAGTGCCGCAGCCATAGAGCCAGCGACGCGCATATCGAGGAACGGGCACGAGCCAGCGCCACGATCGAAGTACTCTTCAATGCGCGTGTGGCTATAGTCGGCGAGCAATGCTTTCTGCTCGGGAAGCAAATTGGCGTTGATATTTTCGGCTGCTTCAAGTATCTGGTGACGTTCGGCGATTTTCGCAAGCACGGAATCGGGAAGCGAATCAGCGAGATGAAAGGTGATGAAGTAAAGGCCTTCATCTTTTTCCCAATGAGGAAGGCGTCCGCGATTGCGAATGTGGACTTCGCCGTAACGCGGCTGCACGGCGACGTTGATGTATGCGGATGTATCATCTTGCGCCATGGCGGGATTCTACTCCGAATCGCCTGCATTACTCAAAAATCGTTCTGTAGCGCCGGCCTCCCGGCCGGCTGTAACGTGGACCTCCCGGTCCACGGTCCGTTCTTCTGGACCAGTACAAATCGATTGGATACAGAAATATTCCATCTCACTTCTGCTTCGGCCCAGCGCGGACGAGGACGTCCGCGCTACAGCCGACCGGGAGGTCGGCGCTACGTCTGATTCGATTCGGTTGGGTGGCTCCGGTCTGGATTTTCAGACCTGGGAAACTTTAGAAGCCGGAGTTGGAGAGAACGAAAATCGGCGGGTTCATCGTCTCCCACATCT
>PMGP01000162.1 GCA_003156235.1 Acidobacteriaceae bacterium | reverse complement strand
AAGCTGAAAGCCTTCGTCGAAGGCGTCAAGGAAATGTAATTCAGTCGCAAAGAGCCGCAACCTTAGAATAGGCTGCGGCTCTTTTGTTATATCGCCAAAAATAATTGCCCTGCCGAAAATCGACAGATCGCCTCAATGCCTCACATCTGCGTTCGCTGCTCACGCTTTGGAGCTAGCGGGAGCCGGATCTGGCTAGCGCTTTCCAGTTGTGGAGCCGCCAGATTCAGGGTCGGCAGTGCTCGTGTCAAGCTTGTCCATCAGCATCGTTCCCAGGCTCTCAAGTACCCCTTGATTGTTTCCGCCGCCAACGACCAAAATCTTGGGCATGAAAGCTGCATTGCCAACCGCAAGCGCCTTGATGGCGTTCACCAGTGCCGTGGGTCCCTTGCCCAGCGCTTCCACCTGTCTCTCGTAGGCCTCTGCGTTGGCCAAACCCACTGCGCGAACTTCGGCGCCCTTGGCAGTGCCGGTCTGCTCGATGTACGTGGCCTCTCCCTGGGCCTCCTTCATCCTGGCCTCGGTTTTGTTTGTCTGGATGTCCACTCCCACCTTTGACTTCGCTAGCTCCACCTGCATATCGGCGGTGCCACGAGCCTTCTCCGTCTCGATGCGCTGGTCCTGAGACTGTCTCTGCATTTTGAATGTTTCCACTTCCTGATGCGCGACCTCTCGTTGAGTCAGAACAGTAACCAACTGCTCGGGGTAGACGACATCCTGGATATAAACTCCTCTGGTCTCGATTTCGTACTCGGCGAGTTTTTCCTGGATGTAGCTGAAGGCCTCTTCCTGGACTTTCTGGCGCGTCTGGATGAACTTGATTGCTTCCATGCCGCCAATCTTGTCGCGAAAGAGGTTGCCCACGGCAGCCTGCAAAACTTCGTTCACAAGATTTTCCATGGAACCGACCATGGAAATAACACGCGGAGCATTTGTATCCGGAACGTGAATCAAAACTTGCAGATCGATGCTGAACACAAAGCCCTCATTGCTTTTGGCAATGATCGGCTCAAGGCGCGCATCAAGCCCATGAGCTCCTGTCACGTCCTTTGCCCAGTCGAGCTTTAGAATGGCCGTAAGAACCAGCTTCGCATCATAAATCCGGGGATTGATCGGGTACTTCCCCGTTCGCAACGCTTCTTGCCAGATGCCCTGATGCCCTGGTCGAACCAGGCTGCCAAATTTGAAGTTTGCCCCGGATGTGTCCTGTGTGGGCAATCCTACGTAGGCCTTGATTACGGCCACCTGTCCCTGTTCCACAACCAGCATCGGCACTTGTTCCACGCGAACCAGGAACGGGTTCAGGTTGTAAGCGCCATAAAGCAGCGGGTCATGTTGGAGGCCGATCTTCCCGCCGGCTTCCAGAAACTTCTGGAAATCCTGATAGTTGTTGTGCTGATCGTTCTTGCTGCCCAGGATCATGCTCATCAGCTGGAAATCGCTGACGCCATCTTGCCCTTCGAGTTCGCTGACGTCTTTGAATCCGCCCAGCCTGCTGGCAATGGCGCCCGCCTGCAAGGGTTCACCGTCTAATGTGGTGACCACTCCGATCATGTCCGTGACGATGCCGTTTGCGCCGGCCGGCTTGGGAGCTATGCGCGTAACATCAAGCTGCCAGCCTTCAAGACCGAAGGAATCGTAACCGAGCTTGTTTTTGTCTGCGAGATTCTTGTACTCCTCTGACACCGGTACGCCGAAGACCTGCGGCTTGGTAATCACCAAAAAAGCCACTGGGTGAATCGGCGCCAGCGTGCCGGGAGATAGAACTGGTCTTTGAACGCCCTTCTCTCCGCCCTTATCAAGAAATGCTCTGAAGTCTGTGAAGTTCCCGAAGGCTGGATTGTACCTGCCTGATTTCGCCCCGATAGGCGTGGGTTTGCCAACCTGTGCGATCACCACGCCAATCTGTCCTGGCGGCACCTGAACCCACGGGTGTTTGGTCACATCAGAGAACAGCTTGAATTTGAAGCGAATGCCTGGCATGAGAAGATCGGCCTGATAACCGGCCTCTCCCTGAAAGGCTACGGGGTTATCGCCGGGCAGCTTCCTTCCAAACCTGTTTCGTACAAGTCCGATTTGGGTCGGTCCAATACTGTAGAACGACATGATGACGGCGCCAATCAAAAACACCGCGCCTACGACGATTAAAAATGACAATACATAACCAACAATCTCCGCCATTTCAAATCTCCATTTCCTTCCCGCAAAATTCTCTCGAATTATACCTCCATGAGTCGATTCTGATCGTCAAATACGAAATCTACAGCGTAAAATGGCGCGATTCCAGGCCATCTGAACTCGTCCACGTATCAGCTAGCAGCCTTCTCCAATTCGGCCCATTCCTCCATGCTCAGCTTCAATCCCGCAGCCGCGACATTCTCCTCCAGATGCGCCACCTTCGACGTGCCCGGAATCGGCAGCATCACCGGCGAGCGTTGCAACAGCCAAGCCAGCGAAAGCTGCGCCACTGTCGCTGAATGTCTCGCCGCAATCTCACTCAGCGCCTGCGCCGCTGGGTTGTCCGCCTTCAGCAGCTTGCCTGCGTTGATCGGATACCAGGGCAAAAAGCCAATGCCTTCGCGCTCGCAATAAGCCAGCGTCTCCTCATGCCTTCTGTCGGCCAGGCTATATCGATTCTGGACTGTCGTGATCTCGACAATCTTCCGCGCCGCATCAATCTCCGCCGGCGTGACTTCGCTCAAGCCGATGTGGCGAATCTTGCCCTGGGACTGGAGATTTTTGAGCGCGCCCAGCGACTCTTCGAGCGGCGTCCGCGGGTCAATCCGATGCAACTGATACAGGTCAATCCGCTCCAGCCGGAGCCGCCGCAAACTCATCTCCACACACTGAATCAAATAGCCCGCGCGGCCCATGTACTCGCTCTTCGCCGGTCCCTGGCGCGTGATGCCGCCTTTGGTTGCAATGACCAAGCCTGGCGCGTAGGGATAAAGCGCCTCGGCGATCAGCCGCTCGGCAATCTCCGGCCCATAGGCGTCCGCGGTGTCGATCAGCGTAACGCCCAGCTCAACGGCCCTTCGCAGAACGCGGCGCGCTTCGGCAGCATCAGCCGGTTCGCCCCATGCGCCTTCGCCCACCAGCCGCATGGTTCCATAACCCAGACGATTGACCGGCAAGTCGCCGCCGATGAGAAAGCTGCCGCTGGCCGAGTTAATTGGTTTGCTCATGCCAGTTGGATGCTGCGACGGGTCGGGCGGTGCGGAAATTAGGGGAACCCGGAATCGACCAGATGCGTATGTAGTCGATCCTGAAATACCTAGTAACTGTATCTAGAATCAACAATATAAATCGGTAAACCGTGCTATAATTACCCCAGAAAGAATCTCCATTCGCCACAGAACCTGGGGAAAAATATGCGCCCGAAGAGAGAGCAGAATCAGCCGCAGCGCGAGTTGTTCCAAGTGGAATTGGAACAGTTGATCGACCTGCATCACCCGCTGGTTCAGTTGGGGATGCGCATCGATTGGGCATCCTTTGAACTGGCGCTGGGAGCCACTTATCATCCTACGCAGGGCGCGCCGGGCATCCAAACGCGGCTGATGGTGGCGCTGCACTATCTCAAGTACCAGCACGATCTGAGCGACGAAAACGTGGTGGCGCATTGGGTCGAGAACCCCTACTGGCAGCATTTCAGCGGCCAGCAATTCTTTCAGCATCGCGCGCCGATCGATGCTTCCAGCATGACGCGCTGGCGCGGGCGGCTGGGCGAGGCCGGGGCGGAGCAGATGCTGCGCGCCACCATCGAGACTGGCATTGCCATGGGCGTCATTCGCCCGGCGCAACTGAAGCGCATCAACGTGGATACGACGGTGCAGACAAAGGCGATTCGCTTTCCCACCGACGCACGGCTCTATCATCGCTGCCGAGAGCGGTTAGTGAAAGTGGCGCGTCAGAAAGGCATCAAGATCAAGCAGAGTTATCGGCATGCGGGTAAAAAATTGCTGCTCGACTCGAGCCGCTACGCTCATGCGCGTCAGATGAAACGGGCGCGCGCCGCGACGCGCAAGCTGCGTACGCAGTTAGGACGAGTTATGCGCGAGATAGAACGGAAAGCTACAAAGCCATCGAGAAAGTTATCTGAGTTACTGAAAACAGCGCATCAAATCCACGCGCAACAAAGGAATGACAAGAACAAAATCTACAGTGTTCATGAGCCTGAAGTGGAATGTATCGCTAAGGGCAAGGCGGGCAAGAAATATGAGTTCGGCAACAAAGTAAGTGTGGCAGTTACAAGTCGTGGTGGATGGTTGGTCGGCGCGCAGAGTTACACGGGCAATCCTTATGATGGTCACACACTCAGTTCGCAGTTACAGCAAGTGAATAACTTGATTGGTGACCGAGTTAGAGAGGCGTATGTGGACATGGGTTATCGCGGCCACGATTATGAAGGTGGAGTAACAGTGCGCGTGGACAAGCGGCAACGAGGGCGAACGCCGCGACCGCTGTGGCGATGGATGAAACGGCGCGCGGCGGTTGAACCAAGCATCGGACATCTGAAGGCGGAACATCGGTTGGAGCGCAACCGCTTAAAGGGCGTTGCTGGCGATGCGTTCAATGCCATCCTGAGCGCTGCGGCAATGAACTTCCAGAAGCTGCTGAGAGCTTTTTGGTGCTATTTTCTGCGCAGCCTGGTGCGCATTTGGGGCTGGATTCCGGCCCTGCAACAGCAACCCCGCCTTCGAACGCAGTCTACGGCTAACTGAAAGCGGCTTTTTCAGGATCGACTATTTACCGCCTCCGTAACTC
>PMGP01000284.1:9198-9324 GCA_003156235.1 Acidobacteriaceae bacterium | reverse complement strand
CAGCCAGCACCCGCGCTCCCGGCGTAGCCGCAGGATCGCCCGCCCGCAGTTTCGTTGGCTCCTTCGTTGGCGCCTTCGTTGGTTCTGGGGCATCGGTCCCGGCCCCTTCCAGCAGCCCCTGCGCCG
>PMGP01000284.1:5893-9114 GCA_003156235.1 Acidobacteriaceae bacterium | reverse complement strand
GGCTGTAGCGTGGACCTCCCGGTCCACGCTTATTTCTTCCCAGTTCGAAGAATCGAACCGGGCGGCCGCAATGCGACGCTTGAGCGGAGATTCTCTCTGCATTGCATCTTTTCTCAGGCGGATATTTCGAGAGTCGTACTCCATGCCTGCGCGTCTAACCCACCAGAGGCGATCCGTATTAGACTGAGGGCAGCGATGGTACCTCGAAGGAGGAATTCGCATGAAGAACCGGATAGTGGCAATTTCGATGATCGCCGGAGCGCTGCTGATGACGGCGCTGGCGTTTTCGCAGAGTACGGGGCAGGGACGAGCCGTGGTGACGATTCTCTCCAAACAGCATGGAGAGTCGCCCGCAAGCGTCTCCCAGCAGGCCGTGAGCATCAAGGTGAACGGAAAAGAGTCCACTATTACCAGTTGGACGCCGCTGCGCGGGCCGGAGGCCAGGCTGGAACTGGTGATTCTGATCGACAGTGCGGCCCGCAGCAGCCTGGGAAGCCAATTCAGCGAAATCGAGCATTTCATCAACGGCCTGCCGCCGAATACAAAGGCCGCGATCGCGTATATGTGGAACGGTCGTGCTGTATTTGCCGGTCCTCTGACCGCGGATCATGCCGCGGTGCTGCGCGCGCTTCACCTGCCGGGAGGCACGCCGGGTTCCAGCGCCAGCCCCTACTTCTGCCTCTCCGACCTGGCCAAGAACTGGCCTTCCGGGGATCGCGGGGCGCGGCGCGAGGTGGTGATGGTGACCGACGGCGTGGATAACTACGAGAGGCGATTCGATCCCGAGGATCCTTATGTCGAGGCCGCAATCAACGACTCAGTTCGCGCGGGCCTGGTCGTCTACTCGATCTACTGGCTGAATCAGGGCCTCGCCGATAGCACTATGTACGCCAACAATGCCGGCCAGAGCCTTTTGATGGAAGTGACCGAGGCGACGGGCGGCGAAAACTTATGGAATGGGATTGGCAACCCGGTTTCCATGCAGCCGTTTTTTGAGAAGATCGCCCGCCGTCTGGAAAATCAATACGAGCTAGGCTTTTCCGCTCGCCTGGACGGCAAGCCTGCCGCCGAAACTCTGAAGGTTAAGGTCGGCGGGTCGGGGGTTGAAGTGACAGCCCCAAAGCAGGTGTTTGTCGATCGAGCGGGCGCGGCGGAGTAGGAACAGCGGGAACGGTCGTTTCTGGAAAGCAGCCTCGCGGCGGGTTGCATGCGACATCCGTGCGCATGTTTTACCGGCTGCAAGCCGTTGCTGATCCACTAGCGCCGTCGCTGCTAAACTAACATCACATGATTCTCCCGTTTGTCCGCGAAATCTTCGCGGAGCTGGAGCACTCTTCGGGATTTGAGCGCGTACGAAGGCATCTGAGCCTGGGTGCGGGGCGGAGACGTGTGTCTGGATTAACGGCGACGGCGCGGGCGATCTATCTGCCGCTGATGGCGCGCGCCGCGCGGCAGCCGGTCATCGTGGTGGTGGCTGACAATAAGGCCGCCGAGGCGCTGGAGCCGATGTTGCGCGCGGGGTGCGAGCTGACCGGCGCGGTGGATCCTTCCGCCGTGGTGCGCTTTCCGGCCCACGATGTGCTCCCTTTCGAAAATCTATCTCCGCATCCCGACGTGCAGGAGCAGCGGGCAACCGCGTTGTGGAAGCTGGCAACGGGCGCGGTGTCGATTCTGATTGCGCCGGTGGAGGCTGCCGCGCTGAAGCTCTTTGATCGCGATTACTACGCCGGCCTCGCGGTGACGCTGAAGCGCGGCGAAGAGGTGGACGTGGAGGTGCTGACCGGGCATCTGGCAAGCGTCGGCTACACGCAGATGGATTTGGTGGAGATGCCGGGGCAGTTCACGCGGCGCGGCGGAATTCTGGACGTGTACTCGCCCGAGTCGGACCGGCCGGTGCGCATTGAGTTTTTCGGCGACGAGATTGAGACGATTCGAAAATTTGACCCGGAGACGCAACGCTCGCAGTCGGCGCTGGACGAGGCGCTGTTATTGCCGCTGACCGAGACGCCGGTGACCGAGCGCCTGCTAGCCGCGGTGCATGGGCGGCTGAGCCGACAGCGAGTGGAGCTGGAAGGCGCGGAAGACGAGGAGGAGATGGCTGCTGAGCTGGCGGTTGCCGGCGGGGTGAGCGTCTTTCCGGGGTGGGAGTTTTTCTCCGTCGTGGCCGGGGCGGATAAGTCGCTGCTTACTCTGCTGCCTAAGTGCGCGCTGTTTATCGAAGAGCCGGCAATGGTGCGCAACCAGATCGACCGCTGGTGGAACAAGGTCGAGCAGCGGCATGAAAGATCCGGAATTGGCTCGCTCATTCGTCCCGAGGACATCTATCTGCGGCCCGAAGTGTTGCAGGCGCAGTTAGACGCGCACATAGGTTTGGATCTCGACCAGTTAGGCATAGTGGACGTGCTGGATGTGGACAACACGCTGGGCGAGATCGAGTTGAACACGCGGCCCACGCTGCGGTTTCATGGATCGATTCCGGCGCTGACCGAGCAATTGCGGACGCTGATGACGGCGGAGACGCGGATTGTGCTGGCCGCGCCGCACCAGGGCGATATCGAGCGGCTGGCCACAATGCTGCGCGAGTACCAGATTCCATATCGTCTCGGCAGCCGCAATCCGCGTCCCGGCGAGACGATGCTGGATGAGTCGAGTTACCTGGCCGGCGACTTGCGCGTGCCGCTAATTGTGCGCACGCCTGTGGCTGCGGGAGTTAGTTTTCTCGATTCGAATCTGATTTTATTCGGAGCCAACGACTTATCCGACGAAGCCGATGTGGCGGCGCGTCCTGAGCCTAAGCGCTCCAAGACTGCGGCCTTTGTCTCCGATTTCCGCGACTTAGGAATCGGCGATTACGTTGTGCATGTCGAGCACGGAATCGCGCAATATCAAGGCCTCAAGGAAATTGTGCAGGACGGGCTCTCGGTCGAGTTCATGATTCTGGAGTTTGCCGAGGCTGCCAAGTTATATGTGCCACTAACTCGGTTGGATTTGATTCAGAAGTACCGCTCGACAGACGCGGGACCGGCGCCGGTGCTGAACCGTCTGGGTTCGCAGCAGTGGACCAAGACCAAGGCGCGTGTGCGCAAGGCCATGCAGGATATGGCCGCCGAGTTATTGAAGTTATACGCCCAGCGTGCCACCGCGCAGGGAACTGCGTTCACGAAAGACAATGAATTTCAGAAGGAATTTGAGGATGCGTTCGATTACAGCGAGACCGACGA
>PMGP01000284.1:1284-5855 GCA_003156235.1 Acidobacteriaceae bacterium | reverse complement strand
TGAGCTTTCAGCACTTCGAGACATTCAAGAAACGGTTTGCGCAGTTTCCCATCAACGTGGAGATGATCTCACGATTCCGCACGGCTAAAGAACAAAAAGATATTGTCGAGCGCGTGGAGTCGGGCAAGGTCGATATTCTCATCGGCACGCATCGGCTGCTGTCGAAGGACATCAAGTTCCAGGACTTGGGCCTTCTGGTGGTGGATGAGGAGCAGCGCTTCGGCGTGCGNNGATCGCATGGCGATTCAAACCGTTGTCGCCAAGTTCGACGAGAAGATTATTCGCTCGGCCATCGAGGTGGAGTTGGAGCGCGGCGGGCAAGTGTACTTTGTGCATAACCGCGTGGAGTCCATCTACGAAATTGCCGCGCGCATACAAGAGTTAGTCCCGGCGGCGCGAGTCTGCGTCGGTCACGGGCAGATGAGCGAAACGGAGCTGGAGCGCGTGATGCTGGCTTTCATGCGGCATGAATACGACGTGCTGGTGGCGACGACCATCATCGAGAACGGGCTGGACATTCCGCTGGCGAATACCATGCTGATTAACCGCGCTGACCGGCACGGACTGAGCGAGTTATACCAACTGCGCGGGCGCGTGGGCCGCTCCAACCGCCGCGCTTATGCGTACCTGCTGATTCCGCCGGAGCAGGAATTGACTCCGATTGCGCGCAGAAGACTGGCGGCGCTGAAGGAGTTCAGCGACCTGGGCGCGGGCTTCAAGATTGCGGCGCTGGACCTGGAATTGCGCGGCGCGGGTAACATGCTGGGCGGCGAACAGAGCGGGCACATCGAGGCAGTGGGTTTCGAGTTATACACATCCATGCTGGAGGCCGCGGTCAAGGAGATGAAGGGCGAATCGAGCGAGGAACTGCCGGCTACGCAGTTGAACCTGGGGATTGCGCTGCGCATTGACGAGAGTTATGTGCCCGAGGAAAACCAGCGGCTGCGGCTCTACAAGAAAATCGCAGGCTCGAAGAGCGAGGCTGCGGTCAGCGAGGTGCGCGCCGAGATGGAAGACCGCTATGGCGCGCTGCCCGACGCGACGGTGTACCTGCTGGAGGCGGCGCTGATAAGGCTGGAATGCGAGCGCATAGGCATTGCGCAGGTGGATCGCAAGCGCGCCGAGCTGCACGTTCGCTTCATGGAAAATGCGGGCATCGATCCGCAGCAGTTAATGAGATTAGTCGCGCGCAATGCAAAACGCGGCGCGCAGTTCACGCCGCAAGGCCTGCTGAAGTATCCTTTAGCTGCCACGCGGTCCGATGAAATTATGCTGGAAATTCATGAATTGATTGCCGATTTGCAGCTCGTTCCGGCGAAGGTTTAAGAATCAAGCTTAGATGATGAGAGGAAACATGAAAAAAGTTGCAGTGTTGCTTACGATTGGAGTTTTTATGTCTTCGTCAGTTACTGTTCATGCCGCGAAGGAGAACTGGAAGCAGCAGTTTGAGAAAGTCTCGGACGAGTACTTCGATCAGGTGTACTTCCACTATTCACCTTCAAGCGGGACGCAGACCGGCTACCACCAATACGACGCGCAACTGGAGGATTACTCGCGAAAGAATATTGATGCCGAAATTGCCGCGCTGAAGGTCTTCGAGAAACGTGTCTCGGCAATTCACTCTGATTCAACCGCGCTTGACTTGACGACACGCGGCGACTGGGAGATGGTGCTGTCGAACATTCGCTCTGAGTTACTCACAATGGAGACGATTCGCCCGTGGGAAAAGAACGCGGATGAATATTCGAGCACCTGCGCGAATGGGGCGTTTGTGTTGATGGAGCGCAAAAATGCCTCGCCGGACGAGCGGCTGCGCTCGCTGGTGACCCGCGAAAAGCAGATGCCGGCAGTGTTGGCCGAGGCGCGCGTGAACCTGAAGAATCCGCCGCGCGTCTTCACCGAGATTGCCATCGAGCAGTTGCCGGACATTGTTAGTTTCTTTCAGCACGATGTTCCGCTGGCTTTTGCCGATGCCCAAGACCCGGTACTAAAGGCTGAGTTTGCCGAGACCAATGCGGCAGTTATCTCGGCGCTGAATAGTTATCTCGGCTGGCTGAAGACAGATTTGCTGGCTAAGTCGAATGGCGACTTTCGCATTGGTGCGGAGACCTTTGCAAAGAAGTTACAGTACGACGAGATGGTCGATCTGCCTCTGGATAAGCTGCTCGAAATAGGCTGGGCTGATTTGCGCAAGAACCAGGCGCACTTCAATCAGGTTGCCAAAGAGCTGGAGCCGCTGAAGGAGCCAAGCGCGGTGCTGGAGGAGTTAGGCGCGAATCATCCCGCTCCCGATCAACTTTTGAATGCTTTTCGCGCCACCTTTGACGGATTAGTGAGTTTTATCCGCTTGCATCATATTGTTACCATCCCCTCGGATGTGCGGCCCATTGTCGAAGAAACCCCGCCCTTCATGCGCGCTACCACCCAAGCCAGCATGGACACGCCGGGGCCGTTTGAGACGCATGCGACGGAGGCCTATTTCAATGTGACCCTGCCTGATCCGTCGATGACGCCCGCGCAGGTTGAGGGCTACATGCATTCATTCAATGTGGGCACGGTGATTTCAACCGCAGTGCATGAGGCTTATCCCGGACATTACATTCAATTCTTGTGGTTGCCGCAGGCGCCGAGCCGGGTGCGCAAGCTGCTGGGCGCGAACACCGACGTAGAGGGTTGGGCGCATTATACCGAGCAGATGATGCTGGACGAGGGCTATGGCCAGCCCGGCGCTGGAGCAAAGGACGAGCGCGAATCGAAATTTCTTCGCTTAGGCCAGTTGCAGGATGCGCTGCTGAGAAACGCGCGCTTTATTGCGGGCATTGAGATGCACACCGGCAAGATGAGTTTCGATGATGCGATTGCGTTCTTTCAGAAGGAGGGCTATCAGTCGAAGGAGACGGCTACGGTGGAGGCCAAACGGGGCGCCGGAGATCCGACTTATCTTTACTACACGCTGGGCAAGCTGGAGATTATGAAGCTGCGCGAGGACGTGAAAAAGAAGCAGGGCGCGGCGTTTTCGCTGGAGCAGTTTCACAACGACTTTTTGCGTCAGGGATTTCCGCCGATCAAGATTGTGCGGGAGGCGCTGCTGGGGGATGATTCGCCGGCGCTGTGAGTTATGCATCCCCGCGCCTTCAATGAGACGGCTGGGTTGTCAAGGCTGCGAGGTGCATTCATTTCGGGCTTCTATTCGGTCTCTGACAGGTCCCTACCGAAGATTGACGCGCGCCTTGGGGCACCGCGCCTTCAGTTTCCCTTCCAGCGCTTCCAGGTCGCTCTCCCGACCCTCTGGGATGGGAACCCGTGTTGTAACCGGAAAGTAGCGTGCGCCGGAGGCCTTTTCAAAGGTCAGCAGCAAAGATATGGGTGGACCCGTTTCAACGCGAGCCTCGATCAGATAGTTGCTGGAGGAAAGCCACGGCGTGTAGGCGCCGCCGATGAGCAGCCCGTCGGGACCCAGCCAGATATCATCCTGCCAACGCACCCAGAAATTTGCCATGAGGGCCGTGCTGGCGTAGTCAGAGCGCCGGGCTTTGATGTGCAGGCCGCCCAGTGCGGCTGTGCCGATCGCGAGCACAAGAGCCGCAAAGATGAGCGGCAACTCCGCATCCTCGGGCGAAACCAGCGCGGCCCAGCCGAGCAACGACAGCAGCACCAGCCCGGTCCCCAGAATCCATGGGGTCAGCTTGCGCCGATTCCTTTTGTCAGGCTTCGTCCCCGCAGGCACTTTGGCAATGGGGCCGTCGGTGATGCGGAAGCTCGCGGCGATCAGGCCAAGGGTGATGGCCGCGATAACAGCTACACAGCACAGGGTGATCAACGCGGGTGATTGGCTGGGGAGATGGAAGGCGATCAGCTCGGTAAAGCCGACTACCAGCACCAGGCCCAGCAGAATTACGGCCGCGTCCATGAGCGTGTTCTTCAGCGAATAGAGCGGATTGCGGCGCCAGCTTTGCCACCCGTAAAAAGCGATGACGGCGCAGAAGAAAGCCAGAAAAAATTGCATGGTTCAACTCCGGTTCAAATTGTACCGCTCTTCAGCGCTATTGCACGAGCAGACCAACGCGTTCCCATGGTATAGAACATTTTTCCAGATGGTGTAGAGTGCGGCGTNNCACCAACAGGCAAACTGCTATAGACTCTTTTCCATGGACGATTCCCTCGAGAAAATTGTCAAGACCTCCGATCCCGGCTGGCTGCGGTCGCTGGCGCTCCTGTATAAGGCCCGCCAGGCCGGGGTGCTAGTTGATGATGCTCACCTTGGCATCAACCCGGAAGACCAGACGCTGTTGCAGATGGCCAAAATCTCCGGCCTCTCCAAGCGCGAAATCGCCGGCGTCTCTGTGGCACTCGGAATGAGCGGCATCGGCGTCACCATGGTGGTTCTGGCAATCCTTGATCCCGAACCGACTAGCAAGCTGGGCCTGCTGGTGGGCGGAGGAGCGGTTTGTGTGCTCGGCGGAGGCTTCTCCGCCATCCGCATCCTGACCCAACACAAGCCGCCCAATATCCGCGCCACCGCAAAAGGCATAGAAATCTTCTGGACGTAGACGGCAAAGCTGGTGCTGCGT
>PMGP01000284.1:0-1263 GCA_003156235.1 Acidobacteriaceae bacterium | reverse complement strand
TGGAGAAAAAGCACCTGAGAATTATTGTGCGACAAGATGCCGAAATTATCTGTAAACATCTGTGCCTCTTAAAAACCCTGACACTACTTGCTCTCCTCTTTGAATTTTGCAAGTGGCTCCTTTCCATTAGCCGCTTCCAACTCGCGTCGGAACGCGTCATCAAATTGAGCCTGTTTCCAACTCTCCGCCTCCTCAAACTGTTGCACGGCCAGACCAACCGCGCGCCGAAACTCTGCACCTTCGACGCGTTTTTTGCCTTGCATTGATCTCGGCGCAGATTTATGCACCACAACTGGTGAAATCCACAGATTAATACTCATTTTTCCACTTGCTTCCACAGATTAGATCGGCCTAAGCTCCTTCTTAGTTGATGACCTCCAGGGAATTGGAAACGCAGTTCCTTGCTGGCAGGACGATGCAGAATCCGATTGAGCGCGCGCGCTCCAAGCCGGCAGCGGCAGGGAGTTTGAAGTTCAATCGATATTGCATCCAGAGCCAGTATGGAATGTGCAGGAGACGGCAGGAAGCAAAGATTCATCCACGGCCACGCCGGGGATGCAAGGTTTGCCTTCAGCCGGGGAGTCACATCGGCCCAGCCGTAGCTGCAGGATGCGGGGCAACCCGTATACGCAGCAATGGCGCCGCCGGAGGGTGCGCTGTGCGAGGCAACTCGCGGAGCCATGCGCCGGTGGCAGCCGGGGGAGCGAGCGCGCGGGGCAACCCGCGAATTCACCGTCGGCAATGCCGGAAGATGCGGTATGCGGGCAACCGCGGACGCATCAGAGACTCGGAGGCGTCGCAGAAGAGGAGATGCGGGGCAACCCGTAGATTCATAGACTGCGATGCTGAAGGATCGGGGATTCGAGGCAACTCGAAGCTCCATCGCCGGCACAGCGGAAAGATGCAGGACGCGGGGCAACTCGCGGACTCATTGGGAAGCTGAACGGGACGATGCATGATCTAAGCAACCTGTGAGTTCATCGCGATCGAGGCGCCAGAGACTCCGGTTTCTGGCGCCTTTGTTTTTTGGCTGACTTCCGACCGCCGTTGATTAGAAGCCATCTCATCAATGCTATTCAGTCCTTGCAAAGCGGCCCTCAGGGGCTAAAGCCCGCGTTCATTTTGCTGCATTCGCGGCACGACTGAAGTCGTGCCCTTTCAAAACATCGATTGATGCGGCACGGCTAAACAGGCTGCGGAAAAAGGCTTGATTCAACGCGAATCACACGAATAGCAGACCGCAGGGGCTTTAGTGTCTGCGTG